>NZ_CP053435.1:5080000-5430000 GCF_013127955.1 Spirosoma taeanense | reverse complement strand
GGAAGCAGCTATTCCTTTAAAGAGTGCGTAACAGCTCACTGGTCGAGCGGGGCGGGCGTCGATAATAAACGGGCATCAAGCACAGCACCGAAGCGATGGACATACACTTAGAGTGTATTGTGGTAGGAGAGCATTCTATAGGGGGTGAAGGTCAGGCGTGAGCCGAGCTGGACCGTATAGAAAAGCAAATGTAGGCATAAGTAACGAGAATGAGGATGAGAACTCCTCACACCGAAAGGCTAAGGTTTCCTCCGCGATGGCAGTCATCGGAGGGTTAGTCGGGGTCTAAGGGGCAGCCGAAGGGTGGGTCCTGAGGGGGAAGCGGTTAATATTCCGCTACTATCCATGCAGGCTGGATGATGACGGAGTGCCGGGGGTTCTACGTCCGGACGGAAGTGGGCGTTGAGGGGAGGCTTCGGCCGAACCGAAGGACTGAAGGGGCTTCCAAGAAAAGTCAGTCAGCGTTAAGCGTATGGATACCCGTACCGCAAACCGACACAGGTAGCTGGGCAGAATATGCTAAGGTGCGCGAAAGAATCATGGTTAAGGAACTCGGCAAGATGACCCTGTAACTTCGGGAGAAGGGGGGCCTAGCCAGTAATGGAAGGCTGCAGAGCAAAGGCCCAGGCGACTGTTTACCAAAAACACAGGACTCTGCAAAAATGAAAGTTGACGCATAGGGTCTGACACCTGCCCGGTGCTGGAAGGTTAAGGGGGGAGCTTAGGGGGTAACTCCGAAGGTTTGAACTGAAGCCCCAGTAAACGGCGGCCGTAACTATAACGGTCCTAAGGTAGCGAAATTCCTTGTCGGGTAAGTTCCGACCTGCACGAATGGTGTAACGATCTGGGCACTGTCTCAACCATGAGTTCGGTGAAATTGTAGTAGCGGTGAAGATGCCGCTTACCCGCCACGGGACGGAAAGACCCCGTGCACCTTTACTACAGCTTAACATGGGTAGCTGGTCAGGCATGTGTAGGATAGGCGGGAGGACGTGAAGCGGTGTCGCCAGGCATCGTGGATCCGCCCTTGAAATACCGCCCTTGGCTGACCGGCTGCCTAACCCGGAAGGGGACAGTGTTTGGTGGGTAGTTTGACTGGGGTGGTCACCTCCGAAAGGGTAACGGAGGTTTCCCAAGGTTGGCTCATGCCGGACGGTAATCGGCAGGGGAGTGCAATAGCAGAAGCCAGCTTGACAGTGAGGCAAACAGGCCGATCTGGGACGAAAGTCGGGTATAGTGATCCGGTGGTTCCGCATGGAAGGGCCATCGCTCAAAGGATAAAAGGTACGCCGGGGATAACAGGCTGATCTCCCCCAAGAGCTCACATCGACGGGGAGGTTTGGCACCTCGATGTCGGCTCGTCACATCCTGGGGCTGGAGAAGGTTCCAAGGGTTCGGCTGTTCGCCGATTAAAGTGGCACGCGAGCTGGGTTCAGAACGTCGTGAGACAGTTCGGTCCCTATCTGTGGTGGGCGTTGGATGACTGAGGGGGTCTGTCCTTAGTACGAGAGGACCGGGATGGACATACCGCTGGCGGATCGGTTGTTTGGCCGCAGGCACGGCCGAGTAGCTACGTATGGTTAAGATAAGCGCTGAAGGCATCTAAGTGCGAAACTGGCCCCGAGATGAGTCATCCGGTATAAAGGGTTGTGCGAGACGAGCACGTGGATAGGCGGCAGGTGTAGGCGCTGAGAGGTGTTGAGCTGAGCCGTACTAATGAGCCCGGACGCGAGTTAGTGATTAAGTCTTTGTGGTAGTTGATTGGTTGGGCTGGCTGGTTGGCGCATCAAGGTTTCTCTCTGTGGGGCAAAAGATAAGGATATAAGCTGGGCCCGTTTGGGTTTGGCTGGAGGTCACAACAGGTTGGTGCTGGTAAGGCGGGTGGACACCTCTTTCCATTCCGAACAGAGCCGTTAAGCCCCGTACTGCCGATGGTACTGCTGTCACAAGCGGGAGAGTAGGAAGGTGCCACCTGGTGCATTGAGGGCGAAGGCCGCTGGATCCCCTGTTGGGGCGCTCAGCGGCCTTTCGCCGTTTACGGGGGCAAGCCTCCACGGCTGCGCCCAACAAAAACACCCCTGCATTCACAGAAGCGTTTTTGTTAATTAGCAAAAACAAGTTGGGTTGCTGGCTGTAAATCCGAAAGCTGTATCTTATCGAGTAGCTGCTCCTCTAATAAATTTGCCCAGGCATGCATATATGCCACAACATCATCGCGGACATTGTGTTTAAGAAACCGTTTCTCAAGGGGAAATTGAAGTAGAACCAGCCGATCATCGAGCTTTTCGAGGTGCTTTAGATCTTCAAGCGTCAAACCCGCATTAAGCATTTCGTTAATGACTAGATCAATCGGCATTTGGCTCGTTGAACAGTAGTCTTTAACCTGCTCATTCCAGTCGCCATAGCGTTGCATAGCATAGCGATGAATCTGGTCTTTACTCAGCTTTGTCAACTCCTGAGCCAGATTGCCGCAGTTGCACCCGCCCATATGACCCCACTGGTAGGGTGCCCCATTCGTTAACTTTTGAGCTGTCCGGCGTAGAGCATCAATCAATTCGGGGGTTGGTCGTGCCATACCTGTTTCAATTTTTGGTTAATAATTAGCTGGAAAACGTTGGGTTTAGGCCTTTTGTTCGTCTTACTTTTAACGATGGTTTTAACGAATCTGATCTTTATATCTCCTTAGATGGTACGGTATATGCGCTTAAAACAATCTCCGGAACTACTTTCTGCGGGGATTACCTGATTTCTGTTGAACTGTCTTATAGGCTGAAACGAATTGATTTTGATCGGTGAAACAGGGAATGATTTATGAACGATCCAGAATAGGTTTCGGTAGATGGAGGAAGCCTTAAGAGCGTTCAGCCAGTCGCTTGGGTAAGTTATGACGACGGATTATACGGCTTTAGCGAGCGGGTTGATTATCAATAGTCTGCGCCCGTATATGACCGTAACCACGATTGGCACAACCACCTATGGCCAAAACGTCAGTTCGATTACCATCACCGACGATAGCGAACAGGTTCGATGGGAGATGCAGCTGATTGTGTTTAAATCCTACAACAGCGCCGAGCAGTCAGACTATTCGACCGGCTTTACGCCGAATATAGAGGTTGAAGAGCCGCTCAATCTGCTGCTATTAGGCGATACGCAGGAGGCTCTGCTGAACACGGTCAAAAGCGGAGCCTAACCGCTACCGCTGAGTTGTTCACCCAAAATTTAGGGGTTTTGCCACAAAGTTGAAGTTGCCTGCAACAGTCGCTGCCGGGTGGACGTAATGGCAAGAAAAACCAACGGTAAAACCTATGAAAAAAATTATTTTGGCCGCTATGTTCGCCCTGGCTGGGGTTGGCCTGTGGAGCTGTAACCAGAACGGAGGAGTTGCACCCGACACGATAGCATCAGCTGATGGCGCGCGGATTTCATCAGATACTACCGGCTTTTTTTGCCGAGATAGCCTGACAAGAATTGCGTTGACGGCGCTGCCAGCGACCGTAACGAGTTACATCACCACGAACTATGCCGGCGCAACGCTCAGCTATGCAGCAAAAGACGATGCTGGCAATTTTTTGGTCGCTATCACGCAAAATAGCACGCGCAAGGCATTGCTTTTCAACGCCGATGGAACGTTTAATAAGGAACTGGCCCTGCGCGGGGGCGGCAAAGGTCACGGCGGCCCTGGTGGTGGGCGTGATCGGGATAGCCTCGCGAAAGTGGCTGTTGCCAGCTTGCCGGCAGCCATTACGTCGTACATCACGACTAACTTTAGTAGCGCGACCATTACCGCAGCCGCCAATGACCCCAATCGGGGCTATCTGGTTATGATCACGCTGAACGGCCAGCGCCGGACGCTTCTGTTTAATACCGATGGCTCATTCAATCAGGAGATTGTTCGGGGTGTGAAAGGCAATTACACAGCTATCGAAACCAGCGCGCTGCCAGCAGCCGTAACATCGTACATTACTACGAACTACGCAGGGGGGGCGATCAAAGCCGCCGGTAAGAGCAGCACGGGGCAGTACAAAGTAATTGTGCAGTCGAGCAGCGGTCAGCTTATTGAGCTAATGTTTGCCGCCGATGGTACGTTTGTGCAGATGAGAAAACGCGGTCGGTAAAGTCAATTCATGAATCGAGCTCCTTTGTTACCTGTCTGCTTCTCCTGCGGGCCGGGTGACAAAGGAGCTTTTTTGTGTGTAGACCGAGCATGTGCGGGTCTGGGTGGGGCAGGCTGCGGCATAAAAGTATAGTAGGTCGTGTATTATTCGTAGGCACAATTTAGCACCTGGCTACAGAACCGTGAGTTCATGCAACAGATCAGATGATACGTATCGGCTGTATTTGAAAGTAAGTTCAGGGTTTAAGCAGGTAAAAGCCACCTGATAGAAGTCCTGTTAAAAGCTCTTAAAATCAGTAGTCTTTAAGTTAATCAATGCGCGAGTTATACGTTACTCCCTAGAACCATGAAACAGCGGTTAAACTAAATCCGTTGGAAGATTATACATACACACGCACAAGCCGAACGGCCCTGCTCTAGCAATGCACCTCAACTAACGCTGGGAGCCTTACTTTCGCAATCGGATGATGACTTTTACGGACGGTTGCAGCGCACCTGGATCAACGTAATGCAGTTGGAAGACAGTAGAGCAATGGCCGTGCCCGAACAGGATACTTTAATCGGCGCGTATCAATTTAATTGAAACTGAACCGCAGCTGACATGCTACCCGAACGATTTAGTGTCTGTTACGGTAATTTAACGGGTGCTGTGTTCAGGCAACACGCTAAAAGAGGGCTCGGTACAGGTCCTTTTTCATTTTGCGCTGATTGGAGTCTATTGGTAGGCAGATCGACACATGTTGCTCCTTGATCGACTCTCTCAATAGAATGACAGAATACTGCAACAGATAGACTGATCCGGGCGTATTGGCTAACAATTACTCCCGTAATTGCACCCCTTGAAACACAGCTGTTTACTTCGTTTAATGATATGGTTATGGGGCGGGTGAGCCAGCCTAACGTAGTTGATCCGGTCGAGAAATAAATTTGAGGTATCATTTAGTAACCCGACTCATTTTAAACCTTTTGTATCTGGCGATGTATTTTATCGGATTGGAACCGGCATCGATCAGAAACGCTGCAAGGCAGGCGTAACGGTGCAACTGACCAAAGCGCTGAATCTGGATTTGTCCGCCTTCACCAAGCGCCGGTTAATAGTGGCGAAGCCAGCGGACTTATTCTGGGGGGCGACGTATAAATTGAAAGTAAATAAACGAAAATGGTAATGAGCTATTGGTAAAACCTCTTCCTGTATGTGCCGGTTGATTGGGTGGTTGAGTAAGACGCTTCTGGCGTTCAGTATATCATATACGGCTTTTGCAACGCATCAGGTCGGCGGCCATCTGGAGATGCGTGCCATTGGTACCGTGCCGGGCCGTTACCGGATTATTGTGACGAACTATCTGGAAAGCGGTCCTCGTGCCGACAGCCAGACGGGTGGAGCACTCGGTATTTTCCGCAAACGCGACAATGCCCAGATGATGACATTTGGCGTCGCCGAAACGGGGCAGCGGCAACCCATCATTTACGCCAATGAGGTTTGTGCTGAACAGCGTAATCTAAGATTTATTGTCGCCACGTTCGAGGCCGAGATTCAACTGGACCCGGCTCGCTACGACGATCCCCTGGGGTACTATATTTCCTATCAGACCCGTAACCGCAACGGGGGAATCGATAATATCCTTAATCCGCTTCAGACGGGTTTTACGTTCTATCTGGAATTTCCGGCCCTGCAGCAGGGCGGTCAACTGGTTCTGAACTCATCGCCCCGGTTTGGGACGATCAATGGTGAGTACGTCTGCATCGGCGAACCGTTTACGTTCCCTTTTGGCGGAACCGACCCCGACGACGATGAACTGCGGTATTCAATGATTACGCCACTCGATCAGACAGGAACGGGGCGGAATATGGTACTACCCGGACCTTACCCAAACGTAACCTGGGTGTCGGGCTACGGCGCCAGCAACGCAATTCCGGGCAGCCCAACGCTTAGCGTGAACCCACAGACAGGGCAGCTATCGGTTACAGCTACAGAACTTGGCCTGTTTGTTTTTGCCGTAAAGGTTGAGGAGTTTCGTAGTGGCATTAAGATAGGAGAGGTACGGCGCGATTTTCAATTATTGGTCATCGACTGTCCGCCAACTACTACGCCTGACCCGACTATCCGTTTACAGGCGCGTCCGGTTGGTATCACAGAGGCTACGCTCTGCCAGGGCGATTCGGCAGTGGTGCTGGCAACGGTTAATCCGAACTGGAATTATCAATGGCGCCGGGATGGCGTTAATCTGGCGAATGCAACGCATCCAACGCTAACCGTGGGTCAGTCCGGTGAGTATACCGTAGTCGTTTCGCTAAAATCTACCTGTAGTAAAACGGCCTACTCAAAACCTATAAAAATTAACGTGGTTAGCCTGGATGGAGGTCTTAAAACGACCGGTCACTTGTGCGCAACTACGGGCTCGGTAACCATTCGGGCAGCGAGCGACCCCGGCGTTACGTATCAGTGGTACCGGGACGGGCGATTGATGGCAAACCAGCGACTGGATTCTCTGGTGATAACGCAGGCTGGCCGCTACCAGGCGGTAATGACTCATGCAACGCTGGGGTGTATATATCGTTCACAACCCTTAACAATCGCCCGTTCGCCGGTTGTACAGGCGAGTATTCAATCCGCTACCGGCTTCAACCGGCTCTGTCCGCAGGATTCGCTGGCAATGGAAGGTAAAGGGGGCCTCCAATACATCTGGCAGCTTGACGGGCAGGTCATTGCCGGGGCTACCAGTACTACCTACCGGGCCAAAACCGTCGGTTCTTACATTGTGACGGCGATCGATGCCGACGGCTGCCGGGGTGTTTCAACCCCATTTGTCGTAGTGGCTATTCCGCCCGTAACGGTTAGCTTTGATTCCATTCCGGGCGTTTGTGGTCCAAATGCCCCTGTGTTAACGTTGAAAGGGAGTCCGCCGGGGGGTGAGTTTGCCGGGATAGGCGTAGCGGAAACAGAGTTCAGTCCTGAACGTGCTGGCGTAGGTAATCATAAGCTGACGTATACCGTAAAAGCCGCACCCGAATGTGCCGGGACGGTCGCCAGCCGGATGGCCATTGTAGCACCCATACCCACCGTTGATCTACCCGATACAATCACGACATATAAAGGCAATACATTCGCCCTGACGCCCGGCCTGACCGGAGCTCCCATTCAGTTCGCCTGGTCACCACCACATTATCTGGATGATCCTGCACAGGGTTCGCCCAACGTAGTGAATATTCAGGACGATATTACCTACGCACTTACCGCTACCAATGCGACCGGCTGCAAAGCCCGGGATTCGGTTTACATCCGGATCGTGGAACGCTTATGGGTACCGGACGCCTTCACACCCAACGGCGACGGGCTGAACGATGTCTGGCAATTGATTGGGATTGAAGCCTTTCCTAACGCTATTGTGACCATTTTCAATCGCTGGGGCGAAGTGGTTTTTTTATCCGATGTAGGGTACCACAACCCATTTACCGGTACGATGCACGGAACAGATTTGCCATCGGGCCTGTATGCATACACGCTACGGACAATCCCCGGCAAACCGCCCATCCGGGGCAGCCTGATGCTGCTCAGATAAGGTTTACGCCATCGAAAAGCGGCCAATGCAAACACCTGCATTGGCCGCTTGGCTATGTATAGCTGGTCAAAGATTAGCGGACTAATTCCATCAGGTCTTTATCATTTACTTCTTTCCGAACGTCGGCCATGTCGAGGAAACGGGTATAGATTCCATCGAGCGTGGGTTTGTCGTACCGGAAGCCAAGCAGTTCGAGCCGGTGTTTCAGGGCGTGACGACCGCTGCGGGCCGTTAGAACGATAGATGATTTAGGAACTCCTACATCCTGCGGATTCATGATCTCATAGTTTTCCGAATGTTTCAGAAAACCATCCTGATGGATGCCCGATGAGTGAGCGAACGCGTTACGGCCAACGATCGCTTTGTTAGCCTGCACCGGCATCCGCATCATCTGCGATACCAGATTACTGACCGGAAACAGCCGGGTTGTATCGATGTTGGTATGGAACCCCAACTCCTTGCGGACTTTCAGCGCCATTACCACCTCTTCGAGCGAGGTGTTGCCAGCCCGCTCGCCAATACCATTCATGGTTACCTCTACCTGGCGAGCACCATTCATTACGCCCGCCAGCGTATTGGCTGTTGCCAGACCCAGATCGTTATGGCAGTGAATAGAGATAGTGGCCTTATGAACGTTTGATACGTGTTCGTAGATATAGGCAATCTTCCGGCCGTACTCGTCAGGCAGGCAATAGCCAGTCGTATCCGGAATATTAACGACCGTAGCCCCCGCGTTAATGACGGCTTCGGTAAGCTGCGCCAGAAAGGCCAGATCAGCCCGTCCGGCATCTTCAGCGTAAAACTCAACGTCTTCAACATAGGTCCGGGCGTGTTTTATGGCTCCAACAGCCTGTTCAAGAATCTTCTCGCGAGTACTGCTGAACTTGTTGCGAATATGAATATCCGACGAACCAATGCCCGTATGAATACGACCACGCTTGGCTAGTTTGAGGGCTTCACCTGCGGCATCAATATCACCTTTTACGGCCCGGCTCAGGGCACAGATCGTTGGTTCGGTAACCGCTTTTGAAATCTCGACAACCGAGCGGAAATCGCCAGGGCTCGATATGGGGAAACCAGCTTCGATGATGTCAACGCCCATTCGTTCCAGTTCTTTAGCCACAACGATTTTTTCCTCAGTGGTCAACTGGCAGCCCGGCACCTGTTCGCCGTCGCGCAAAGTAGTGTCGAAAATATAGACTCGTTGGCTCATAATACTGGTTTAACACAAGTAGTTACTGACAATTAAAAAAAAAGCCCTTTCAAAAGGAGAAAGGGCTTACTAATTAGGCACATCCTCCCTACGTTTAAAAAACGGCTAGTTTTAGAAGTCGGTTGGCCGAAATATTGTTCATTATATGTCTGCGAAATTTCGCTAGGTGCGTAAATACACTGCAAAAGTATCAATTCTAAAAAATTTTGCAAGTGTACAGGCAAAAATTTAATTGGATAATTGCTCCAGAATTTTCTGTCCAATTGCTTCTGTACCAAGCAGTAATTCTGAGGGTGTTGTTGTATCGGCTATATCGCGCGTCCGATAACCTGCTTTCAGAACGCCATCGATGGCATTTACCACTGCTTCAGCCTCGGCTTTTAAGCCAAACGAAATATCAAGCATTAAAGCTACTGACAACACTGACGCCATAGGATTTGCTACGCCTTTACCCGTAATATCGTGCGCTGATCCGTGAATAGGCTCATAAACACCGGTGTTATCACCAACTGAAGCAGAAGCAAGCATACCCATTGAACCCGCTATCTGACTAGCTTCATCGGTCAGGATATCCCCAAACAGATTTCCAGTAACTACGACATCGAAACGCTTTGGATCTTTAATAAGCAACATAGCGGCCGCATCAATAAACTGATGTTCGACCGTAACGTCAGGATATTCTGGGGCAAGCGCCTGAACTACTTCACGCCACAGACGGCTGCTTTCCAATACATTCGCTTTATCAACGGAACACAATCTTTTGCTGCGAGTACGTGCCGCTTCGAATGCTTTACGGGTAATACGCTCTACTTCATATTTGCTATAGATCATCGTGTCGTAAGCCGTATTGCCTTCGTCAATCCGTTCTCTTTTGCCAAAGTACACGTCTCCGGTTAACTCCCGGAAGAACAGAATATCGGCTCCACGTAAAATCTCCGGTTTGATACTAGATGCACCAAGTAGTTCGTCAAAGAGTTTGATAGGCCGCAGGTTAGCGTATAAACCCAGCTCTTTTCGCATCTTGAGGAGCCCTTGTTCAGGACGTACTTTAGCCGATGGATCGTTATCGTATTTGGGATGACCTACTGCACCGAACAAAACGGCGTCGGCAGCACGCATTTTAGTTAACGTTTCGTCGGGCAGGGGAGAGCCGGAAGCTTCAATGGCAACGTGGCCAATGAGGGCTTCGTCGTATGTGAACTCATGCCCAAATTTTTGAGCGATTACTTCCAGAACTTGCTTACCAACGGTGGTTACTTCTGCCCCAATACCATCGCCGGGGACAACGAGAATGTGTTTTTTTGCCATTTTAATCGAGTGTGTTCAGCATTTTTTGGGTTGCCTTGATAGCCGAAACCGTTTGGTCAGAGTCGAGGCCCCGCGTTTTAAATTCACGATTCTTATGTTTCCAGGTGATAATAGTCTCGCAAAGAGCGTCAGTACGACCGCCTGTTGGAATACGTACCGCATAGTCCGTTAGCTCGGGCAGCGTGAGTTTCATCCGGGCATAAATCTTTTTGAGAGCGTTCATAAACGCATCGTACTGACCATCGCCTTGTGCATTCTCCTCAAATTGCTCTTCGGCAATGCGCATTCGCAGTGTTGCCGATGGCTTGAGGTCCTTGGAGTGTGTCAATACATAATTGAGTATCTCTACCCGTGAGGCAATAGCATTGGTATTTAACACGTCGGAGATAACGTAGGGCAGATCTTCGCGCGTGACGACCTCTTTTTGATCCCCAAGTTCAATGACTCGCTGCGTTACTTTCTTGAGGTCAGCGTCTGATAATTGGATACCGAGTTCCCGAAGGTTATTCTCAATATTAGCTTTACCTGACGTTTTGCCTAAGGCGTAGCTACGTTTACGGCCAAAGCGCTCCGGGAGGAGGGTGTTAAAATAGAGGTTGTTCTTCTTGTCGCCATCGGCGTGGATACCCGCTGTTTGGGTAAATACATTGTCGCCTACAACAGGTTTGTTATCAGGAATACGAAGCCCCGAAAAGGTCTCCACTATTTTACTAACCTGATAAAGAGATTTCTCAACGACGCCCATTTTTACGTCCGGCATGAAGTCCCGCAGTACGGCTATGGCACTCGCCATGGGCGCGTTGCCTGCCCGTTCGCCAAGGCCATTGACCGTCAGGTGTACGCCATGTGCGCCTGCCCGGATAGCTTCCATAACGTTAGCGATGCTCAGATCGTAATCATTATGAGCGTGGAAGTCAAAATGAAGCGTCGGATAACGGCTTACTAACTGCTGAACAAACCTGTAAGCTTCAGATGGGATAAGTATGCCTAACGTATCGGGCAAAAGCACCCGCTTAATGGGCTGCGTTTGAAGGAAATCTAGGTACTGGAAGATATACTCAGGCGAGTTGCGCATGCCGTTGCTCCAGTCTTCGAGATAGACGTTAACCTGTATCTCCTGCTTCCCGGCTTGGCAAATGACTTGCTGGATATCGGCAAAATGCTCCTGAGGTGTTTTCTTAAGCTGATGGGTTAAGTGATTAAGAGAGCCTTTCGTAAGAAGATTCATAACCTTCGCTCCTGATGCCAGCATCCAGTCCAGTGACGCCTGCCCATCAACGAATGTCAATACCTCAACCTTATCCAGTAAACCAACTTTGGCTGCCCATTGGGTGATTTGCTGAACAGCTTCTAACTCACCAGCCGATACCCGGGCTGAAGCTACTTCGACGCGGTCTACTTTAACTTCAGTAAGCAGTAGTTGGGCCAGGGCAAGCTTTTCTGACGCTGAAAACGACACTCCGCTGGTCTGTTCGCCATCGCGGAGCGTCGTATCCATAATTTCAATATAGCGACGTGCCATAAATTAAAGAGTGAATGAATGAAAGAGTGAACGAGCGAAAGATGATGTGGCAATCCACTCTTTCGTTCGTTCACTCTTTCACTCTTTAAAATGGTCGCGTTTCAGCGAAGGCCGCGATTTCGTTCTTCATCGACAGGAGATAGTCGATATCGTCGTAACCATTGGTTAGGTTGTGCTTTTTGTAGCCGTTAATATCAAATGTTTCGCTTTCTCCGGTTACCAGAAGAGTAATCGTTTGCTTGGGCAAGTTTACTTCCAGTTCGGTTTTAGGATCGGCGTCAATGGCCGCAAATATTTTCTCTAAAAACTCCGGGCTAACCTGCACCGGAAGAATACCGATGTTCAAGGAGTTATTTCGGAAAATGTCGGCGAAGAAGCTCGACACTACGCAACGGAATCCATAATCATAGATGGCCCAGGCTGCGTGTTCGCGGCTTGATCCGCTGCCGAAGTTTTTGCCGCCTACGAGAATTTTGCCCGAGTAAGTAGGGTTGTTCAGCACAAAATCAGCTTTGGGCGTATCGTCGTTATTGTAACGCCAGTCGCGGAAGAGGTTATCGCCGAATCCTTTGCGCTCGGTCGCTTTCAGAAAACGGGCGGGAATAATCTGGTCAGTGTCTACGTTTTCGATTGGCATCGGAACGGCACTGCTGCGGAGTATAGTGAATTTGTCGTAAGCCATGATTTTAGGGTTGTTCATTGTCAGTATGCTTCGCAGTCATTAAATAGTCATTGTTTTCTAAGTCATGACTACCAATAACTACTAAATGACTCGTAGCGAATGACTTTTTAAATAAGTTGACGGGGATCCGTTACTACGCCTGTTACGGCAGCCGCTGCAGCAACGAGTGGACTAGCCAACAGGGTGCGGGCACCGGGGCCTTGGCGGCCTTCGAAGTTGCGGTTTGAGGTCGATACGGCATATTTCCCCGCCGGGATTTTGTCTTCATTCATGGCCAGACAAGCGGAACAACCCGGCTGACGTAATTCAAATCCGGCCTGTTTCAGAATATCGAGGATGCCCTCGTCCTGAATCTGCTTTTCTACAATGTGCGACCCAGGTACCAGCCAGGCCGTTACGTGATCGGCTTTCTGACGGCCTTTTACGATAGAGGCAAAGGCCCGGAAATCTTCGATACGACCGTTAGTACAGCTTCCGAGGAAGACAAAATCGACCGGCTTACCAATCATCGATTCGTTTTCGGCAAAACCCATGTACTGCAACGATTTTTTGTAGCTCGCAGCGCCATCCTTTACGGCCTCGGCTATTGGGATCTGGCGCGTTACGCCCGTGCCCATGCCAGGATTGGTGCCATAGGTGATCTGTGGCTCGATATCGGCTGCGTCGAACGTTAAATCAACATCAAATAGAGCACCTTCTTCGGTTTTAAGCGTCTGCCAGTACGGAACCAGCTTTTCCCATTGCTCGCCTTTGGGGGCCAGTTCACGGCCGTTCAGGTAATCAAGGGTTTGCTGATCCGGAGCGATCATACCGCCCCGAGCGCCCATCTCGATGCTCATGTTGCAGACCGTCATGCGGCCTTCCATGCTCATATTCTCGAAAACATCGCCAGCATATTCAACAAAGTAGCCGGTGGCTCCGCTCGCCGAAATCTGCGAAATGATGTACAGAATCACATCTTTCGGTAATACGCCTTTACCTAATACGCCATTGACGTTAATGCGCATTTTCTTGGGTTTAGGCTGCATAATGCATTGAGACGCCAGCACCATCTCAACTTCCGACGTACCGATACCAAACGCAATCGCACCGAATGCACCATGGGTTGAGGTATGCGAGTCGCCACAAACGATAGTCATGCCGGGCAGGGTGATGCCATTTTCCGGGCCTACTACGTGTACAATACCGTTTTTCTCGTGCCCTAAGCCCCAGTACGAAATACCGTGTGAGGTCGCATTACGTTCAAGTGCGGCTAACTGGTTAGCTGACAGCGGATCAGCAACGGGTAAATGCTGGTTAAGAGTAGGCGTATTGTGATCGGCGGTCGCAAAGGTACGTCCCGAGTACAACACCGATGCGCCCCGCCCTTCCAGCCCTAAAAAGGCAACTGGGCTTGTTACTTCGTGAATGAAATGGCGATCGATAAACAGCACATCGGGGCCATCTTCAATCTGCCGAACCACGTGCGCATCCCATACTTTATCGAATAAGGTTTTTGGGGTACTCATAGTTGTAGAGGATAATAGTTCTAATGATTAATCTCTGGAATTATTCTGGCAGAGAATCCTGAATACAAAGGTGATAAGTGTTATTAAATCGCTAATCACGGCATTCGTCCAGTAAATGGCGATTTTAGTTCAAGCGCTGTGTTTGGGTGTAAAACCGTATTGCTGCTTGTACGCTTTAATGAAATGGGATACGCTTTCGTAGCCAATCTCCATACTAACCTCCGATACATTCTTATCCGTATTACGAAGTAAAAAATGGGCGTGCTCAAGACGTTTGTGACGAATCCATTGACCGGGTGATGTATGAAAATGATCTTCAAAATCACGCTTAAATGCCGACAGGCTACGCCCGGAGAGCCGCGATAACTCATTCATAGACAACGGCTTCAGGAGGTATGTGTGCATCAAATAGTCGAGGTCAGGCTTCTGTCCCTGATAAATATGCAGGAGTATAGCTCTTAGCTGGCCGGAGTTATCCAGCTCGAGCAGATGCAGTAACAACTCCTGGAACTTCAGACGTAATAATTCATTCAGAAAAGGCGTTTTAGCGCCAAAATAAGGTAGCAACGACCCAATAAAGGTGGCGAACGTAGGTGACGAAGCGAGTGAAAGAATTGAGTCGGACGGGAGCGGGGCGGGTACCGATTGAAACAAGCTTAAATGTTGACCAACGAATTCTTTTAAAAGCTTTTCATTGACGAAGAAAACAAGGCTTCGATAACTCGAATCAATGGATTCATTCATGGAGTAGCAGCCGCGCTGAAAGAATAGAATCTGGCCTTTGTGGACGTGCAATTCCTGCGTGGGTGAGCTGAATTTTTTCTCGCCTTCCAACACGACAATAACCGCGTGCTCTTCAAAAAAGACCTCGTTCCGTTCGGGGTATACGTCGCTACGGTACGCTACAAAGGTCATCTCCGACGCGTCGGACCGTCGAATGCTCAAGGACTGAAACTGATCGGGCTGAATAGAGGAAGGAACGCGGAGCATAGATGAGACGAAGACCTGTTTATTACTATAAGGCTAACACCTTCTCAATCAAGCTTGCTTTACTTTCACCGCCCATCAGACTATATCAAAAACTGGAATATGTCAGGTTGATCGTTCAGATACTCGAAGGCGATGTTTTGCTCCTGCATGCGCTGGATGAGTGGCTCAAAATCTTCGCGATGTTTAAGTTCGACGCCCACCACTGCAGGACCAGTTTCCCGGTTCGTTTTCTTAACATACTCAAAGCGGCTGATATCTGCGTTAGGGCCCAGCACGTTGAGAAAATCACGGAAGGCACCAGCCCGTTGCGGAAAACGAATGATAAAGTAATGCTTAAGCCCTTCGTATAGCAGCGAACGCTCCTTGATTTCTTCGGTTCGCGTAATGTCATTATTACCGCCACCAACCAGACAGACTACGTTCTTACCACGAATTTCGTCTTTAATAAAATCCAGTGCAGCAATGGTTAAGGCTCCGGCTGGCTCGGCTACGATGGCTTCTTCGTTGTAAAGCTGCAGAATGGTTGTGCAGACTTTCCCTTCCGGTACCAGCAGCACTTTGTCGAGATTTCTACGGCAAATCTCAAAGGTAGCGTCGCCAACCCGTTTCACGGCTGCGCCATCCACAAACTTATCAATCTCGCTGAGCGTAACGACGTGGCCTTCGTCTATAGCAACCTTCATGGATGGCGACCCCAGCGGCTCTACGCCAATGAGCTTGGTTTTGGGGCTGAGTTGTCGAAATACAGTTGAAACGCCGGATGCGAGCCCACCCCCGCCAATAGCCATCAGCAGGTAATCAATCTTGAAGCTGGAATCTTTAAAAATTTCCAGCCCGACCGTTCCCTGACCTTCCATAACCTGCAGGTCGTCAAAGGGGTGCACAAAGGTGCTGTCGTGGGTCTTTACGTACTCAATGGCCGCATAATAGGCATCATCGTAGGTATCGCCAATGAGCATCACCTCCACGAACTCTTTACCGAACAATTTAACCTGCTTTACCTTCTGGTTCGGTGTGGTGGTTGGCATGAAAATCGTGCCCTGCACCGCCATTTTCCGACAGGCATAGGCCAGGCCCTGGGCGTGATTACCGGCACTGGCACACACAACGCCCTTCGCCAGAGCTTCGGCTGGCAGGCTTGCCATTTTGTTATAGGCACCCCGAATCTTGTAGGACCGGACCACCTGCAGATCTTCGCGTTTGAGGAAGATATTGGCCCCGTACCGATCCGACAGATTGATGTTCTCCTGCAAAGGCGTATGTACCGCTACTCCCCGCAGTCGGTCAGCCGCCAGATAGATATTATCCAGATCAGGAAAGACTATTTTCTTATCTACGTCGGCTACCGTACTCATTCCGTGATTCGTTGCGTATTTCACAAAAATACGAAAACTTGAGAGGAGTTCCTGCCCTGTTAAAAGGCATTGTCGGTCGAACCCAATCAGTTCCTCACCAGAAGGTTACTGATTGGGTTCGACCGACAGCACGTTAGCATTTAGCTCCGCTCAGGGCGCAGCGAGCGTACGGCCGAACCGGCCTGCCACATTTCCGATTCCCGGAGTTCGGCCAGTTCAGTTTCGAGCTTCTCGCGGTAGTCGGGCTGCGAGTTGCGGGTAATCGAGATATTGGCCTGTTCGCCCGCTTTGACTGAATTATACAGTTTCTCGAAAACCGGCTTGGTCGCGTCGCGGAAAGGCTTCCACCAGTCGAGCGCACCGCGCTGAGCGGTCGTCGAGCAGTTGGCGTACATCCAGTCCATGCCGTTTTCGGCTACGAGCGGCATGAGCGACTGGGTCAGTTCTTCAACTGTTTCGTTAAAGGCTTCCGAGGGGCTGTGGCCGTTGGCGCGGAGAACTTCGTACTGAGCCGCAAAAATGCCCTGAATAGCGCCCATCAGCGTACCGCGCTCGCCGGTCAGGTCGGAGGTTACTTCTTTGTAAAAATCGGTTTCGAACAGATAGCCTGAACCAACGCCGATACCCATGGCAATGCACTTTTCGCGGGCGTGCCCCGATGCGTCCTGGTAAACAGCGAAGCTTGAGTTCAAGCCTTTGCCTTCCACGAAAAGCCGGCGCAGCGAGGTACCTGAACCTTTCGGCGCAACGAGGAATACGTCTACATCGGTGGGTGGAACGATGCCGGTCTGATCTTTATACGTAACCCCGAAGCCGTGCGAGAAGTACAGCGCTTTGCCGGGTTTAAGAGCCGCTTTTACAGTCGGCCACAGTTCAATCTGAGCGGCATCGGAGAGCAGGAAGCAGATGATTGTACCGCGCTCGAGTGCTTCTTCAATCTCGAACAGCGTTTCGCCCGGCACCCAGCCGTCGGCAACAGCCTTGTCGTAGGTTTTTCCTTTCCGCTGGCCGACGATGACGTTGAAGCCGTTGTCACGCATGTTCAGCGACTGACCAGGGCCCTGCACACCATAGCCAATAACGGCAATCACTTCATTTGCCAGCACCTCACGGGCTTTTTCCAGCGGAAACTCTTCCCGCGTTACAACTTGCTCCTCAACTCCTCCGAAATTAATCGTTGCCATGTTTAATTGGTTTTGATACTCGTATTTTCAGGTTAATTGTTACAGATAATACGCCCACTCGGCTTCCGGCAGATACTCCACCAGACCCTTCTCGGTTTTACCGACGGCCACGCGTCCCGAGCGAACAAACTCCAGAATCTCGTGCTGCTGACGCAGATAGCTGAAGAAGTCGAAGATTTCGGTCTCAGCACCGGTTTTTTCGATGACGACGTAGTCAAGCCCCCAGTAAACGACCCAGGCTTTATAGCGGGTGTTAATTGTCTCAACATCCAGCGCTTTGCCGCCCAGGGGCGTAGAGACCTTGAACAGGGCGATTTCGTTGAATACAATCTCATCGTTGAGGTAGCCAAATACGGCCATCACCTCTACGATTTTACGAATCTGGCGGACCAGCTTTTCAACAGCTTCGCGCGAATCGTGCTTAATGACAATCGTAAAGCGCGATACACCCTTGCGCTCGGTTTCCGACACGGTCAGACTTTCGATGTTGATGCGTCGGCGCGTGAAAATGATCGTGATGCGGTTTAGCAGCCCGATGGTATTTTCGGTGAATATGCAGATGGTGTAGGTTGTCATTGTTTGAATCATGCTTAGTCATTCGTTGTCGTTTGTCGCCATCAGTCAACGCCTGGAAATGGCTGCTAATGCCCGTAAACGGAGACTGAATAACTATTTCAAGCGGATCTGCGATACGCTGGCGCCCGCCGGAACCATTGGAAACACATTCTCTTCTTTTTCGACAATCACTTCGAGCAGGTAAGGACCGTCGTGGGCCAGCATCTGATCGAGCGAAGCGGATAAGTTGTCACGCTGATCGCAGGTGTGTCCGGCCATGCCAAAGCCTTTTGCAATGGTGATGAAATCCGGGTTTTGCAACTCAACAAACGAATACCGGCGTTCGTGGAACAACTGCTGCCACTGGCGGACCATACCCAGAAAGTTGTTGTTCAGGATGATTGCCTTAACCGGCTGCTTATTCTGCACGATTGTGCCAAGCTCCTGCAGGGTCATCTGAAAGCAGCCGTCGCCGATTATCGCCACAACCTCCCGGTCGGGGGCACCAACTTTAGCTCCAAAGGCTGCGGGTAGGGCAAACCCCATGGTGCCCATACCGCCCGACGTAACCAGGCTATTGGGCCGACGAAACTGGTAATAGCGCGATGCCATCATCTGATGCTGCCCAACGTCGGTAACCAGAATAGCCTCGCCCTTCGTTTTTTTCGATACCAGATCGATCACTTCGGCCATCCGGATTTTACCCTCGGTACTGGTTAGCTCAGGAACCGTAATGGATTCGTGCTCAATGGCGTCGTATTTTCGGAATTCATTCCGCCAGACAGTGTGATCGTTGGGATGAACAAGCGGCAGCAGCGCTTTTAGAACTTCTTTGGCATCGCCAACCACCGGCGCATCTGCGCGGATAATCTTATCAATTTCAGACGGGTCAATCTCAATATGAATGACTTTGGCCTGCCTGATGTATTTACTCGCATCGCCCGTCACACGGTCGTCGAAACGCATTCCGATTGCAATGATTACGTCTGCTTCATCAGTCAGAACGTTGGGCCCGTAGTTGCCGTGCATACCCAGCCAGCCAACGTAAAGCGGATGGTTGGTCGGAATTGTCGATTGGCCCAGCAGCGTGGTGGCAACCGGAATGCCTGTTTTCTCCACGAACAGACGAAGTTCGTCTTCCGCTTTGGCAATCTGTACCCCGTGACCGACTAGCGCGTAGGGGCGTTTGGCTTCATTAATCAACCGGGCGGCTGCCTCCACCTGATCGCGTTTCGGTACCAGACGCGGCCGGTAGCTGATGATGTTCTGGCAGCGCTCGTAAGCAAACGGCCTGGTCATCAGCTCTAGCTGCGCACTTTTGGTGATGTCGATCAGTACCGGTCCCGGCCGACCCGACTGAGCGATATAAAAAGCTTTGGCTAAGACATCCGGCACTTCGTCGGCGCTCGTAATCTGGTAGTTCCATTTGGTGATAGGCATCGTAACGCCCATGACATCGGCCTCCTGAAACGCGTCGGTACCAAGTAGTTTCTTGCCCACCTGACCCACAATACACACCATGGGTGTAGAGTCAATGAGCGCATCGGCGATACCCGTAACCAGGTTGGTTGCGCCTGGCCCTGACGTAACGAGGCAGACGCCCGCCCGGCCCGTTACGCGGGCGTATCCTTCGGCGGCATGAGCGGCTCCCTGTTCGTGGCGAACCAGTATGTGATTGATCTGATCCTGAAAGTCATAGAGGGCATCGTAGACAGGCATGATCGCTCCGCCAGGATAACCAAAAATGGTTTCTACACCTTCAGCTACGAGCGCTCGCATCAGGGCCTGAGAACCATTAATAAGCGTAGGTGCCTGTGGCTCCTCCTGAATTTCCGGCATAACGCTGGTGATTGCTTCCATTACTCAGGTCGTTGTTTAAATCGTTCAGTTTGTTGTTTATGCGGCTTATTAATCCTCATCGGTCACACAGCCTTCGCTGGCAGACTTTACGTTCCGGATGTATTTGCCTAGTACCCCTTTGGTAAATCGCGGAGCCGGCTGTACCCAGTTGCTGCGCCGTAGTTCGAGTTCCTCGTCCGATACGTGCAGGGTGAGCTGGCGGCCAATGGCGTCGATAGTGATTAAATCACCGTCTTTTACGAGAGCGATAGGGCCACCTTCAAAGGCTTCGGGCGTAACGTGACCAACTACAAAACCGTGCGTTCCGCCGGAGAACCGGCCGTCGGTAATCAGGGCGACTTTGTCACCCAGACCGGCACCCATAATGGCGGATGTTGGTTTCAGCATTTCGCTCATGCCTGGGCCACCTTTCGGTCCGGCGTTACGAATGACAAGCACCTGACCGGGCAGGATTTCGCCTTTCGACAAGGCGTCGATAATTTCGCCTTCGTGTTCGAAAACGTTCGCGACACCTTCGAAACGCTCGCCTTCCTTACCCGTAATCTTGGCAACCGAGCCCGTTGGCGACAGGTTGCCGCGCAGGATCTGAATATGGCCGGTTTGTTTGATTGGGTTGCTCAGAGGACGGATAATTGCCTGGTCCTCAAAATTCAGATCGGGAGCTTCGGCGAGGTTCTCGGCAACGGTTTTGCCCGTAACGGTCAGGCAGTCACCATGAATCAAGCCCTGCTCGTAGAGGTACTTCATGACGGCCGGTACGCCCCCAATGGCGAGCATGTCCTCCATGTAATATTTACCGCTTGGCTTCAGATCGGCCAGGAGCGGTACCCGGTCACTGATTGCCTGAATATCGTCGAGCGTTAGCGGAATACCTGCTGCCCGCGAAATAGCCAGATAGTGCAGCACTGCGTTTGTTGAACCGCCAAGCGCCATAACAACGGTCAGAGCGTTTTCGAGCGACTCCCGGCTGATGATATCTTTTGGGGTAATGTTCCGCTCGAGCAGCAGACGCATAGCCGCCCCAATTTTTTTGCATTCTTCCTGTTTGCCTTCGTGCGTAGCGGGATAGGTGCTGCTCAGCGGCAGACTCAGGCCCATGGCTTCAATGCTGCTGGCCATGGTGTTGGCCGTATACATACCACCACAGGCTCCCGCGCCGGGAATGGCGTTCTGAACTACCCCTTTAAAATCTTCGTCCGAGATATTCCCGGCGTATTTCTTGCCGAGCGCTTCAAAGGCCGAAACGATGTCTAGTTTCTGACCTTTATAATGTCCGGACCGAATCGTTCCGCCATAGACCATAATTCCGGGCCGATCGAGACGAGCCATTGCCATGATGGCGCCGGGCATATTTTTATCACAACCGACAACGGTCACAACCCCGTCGTACCACTGAGCAGCCACAACCGATTCGATTGAGTCAGCAATCAGATCACGGCTCGGCAGCGAGTAGCGCATTCCATCGTTGCCGTTGGTCATCCCATCCGATACCCCGATGGTGTTAAAAATCAACCCCACCAATCCATTCGCCTGAATCCCCTGTTTGACGTAAACGGATAGGCCGTTCAGGTGCATATTACAGGTGTTTCCCTCATAACCGGTGCTGGCAATTCCAATCTGCGGTTTCTGCATATCCGCTTCGGTGAGACCAATACCGTAAAGCATTGCCTGAGCGGCTGGATTGCTGATCTCCTGAGTCAGGGTAGCACTAAAACGATTGAGTTGTACGGCGTTCTCTTCGGCAATCATCTCTGTTTAGCGAAATTTCGCTGATAGTGTAATAACGCCGTAAATAAAACAGATGTTTCCCGGAAGCGCAAGAGTTTTTGGATTATTTGTTCGCATATGCACCAGTCACTTACTTTTGATTTATGATAACCGAAACTGCATCCTATTACGATCATTTAGAGCAGATGTCTGTTCACGATCTGCTAACGAATATTAATAAAGAGGATCAAACCGTTCCTCTGGCAGTTGAAAAAGCCATTCCACAAATTGAAGCGCTGGTTACGGAGATTGTTAAGCGCATGAAAAACGGAGGACGCTTATTTTATATCGGGGCTGGTACTAGTGGCCGATTAGGGGTTGTGGACGCATCAGAGTGCCCACCTACCTATGGTGTTCCACATGATCTGGTTATTGGCTTAATGGCCGGGGGCGATGGTGCCATCCGAAAAGCCGTCGAGTTCGCTGAAGATGATGCCCAACAAGCTTGGCAGGATATGGCTCCTTACGAACCCGATGAAGATGACACCGTAATTGGGATTGCCGCGTCGGGTCGCACGCCTTACGTAATTGGCGGCTTGCAGCAGGCTCGGGCGGCTGGTCTCCTGACGGGGTGTATTGTCTGCAATAACGGATCGGCGGTAGCGCAGGCAGCTGAGTTTCCGGTTGAGGTAGTCGTTGGACCGGAGTTCGTTACGGGCAGTACCCGGATGAAGGCTGGCACCGCCCAGAAGCTCGTGCTGAACATGATTTCTACCTCCGTGATGATTCAACTGGGCCGGGTGAAAGGGAATAAAATGGTGGATATGCAGTTGACGAATATCAAATTGCAGGACCGGGCGGCTAAGATGGTTATGAGCGAAATTGGCGTTAGTCGAGAGGAAGCCGAGAAACTGCTAGCGAAATACGGCAACGTGCGGGGAGCGATTGAAGGATTTACCCAGGCAGGCCAGTAAAATATTCTGGCTGAAGCCACGACTCTTTCTATACGGGCCTCATCTGGTATATGAAACAGAGCGTATTATTGATTGGCCGAAATTAAAAGGTGCTTGCCCTCCTGAAGGAAGCATTAGAAGATGTAGGGCTTACCGTATTCGTGACGGATCGGGTGGAACAGGCGGCCGCTGAATTTTACGCGGCTGACTTTGACCTGATTGCTTTTGGCCGAGGTGTTGACGAACCTCTGAATACAGAACTTCGGGCTGTCTTTTCCAATCAGCGTAGCGATGTGCTTTTTGTCAATGGCCTCGCACCCGTTGTTCCCTTGCTGGTCAAGCAGATTCTGTTCGCTATGCGAAGGAAGCCTGAAGTCAAAAATGTTCTTTCCGATTTTCGATATCAGATAGCTGAACCGATAACGGTAGTAGTTACGTTGACGGAGCCGACTCAACTGACAGTTGGTATCTATCAGCTTGATGCCGAGCATCGCACCGTGTGCAAAATGCTGGTTTCTGAGTTTGTGCAAGCGGGGCAGCATGCTTTTCCAATGTCGATAGAGCCAGACGCCGGCGCAACCATCCGCTTTCTAACTGCCGAAGTTGATTCGGGTGAGCTGAGCGTTTTGCCTATCTCGTGATCAGGATAAAGGCGAAGCACCTACCCGAATATGGCGACCGAGCGGTTGTAACTGCCCGCAGCGGGTTAAGGCCTGAGCCGTCTCGGCCAGACAGCGGATTAAGGAATAACAGCCGACCGCTGGAATGGCTTTAGCGGGTAAAAGAGGGTGGTTATTCTGATCAAGTGCCAGATGCCAGCCCAGATGCCTGGTATCGACAAAAGTCGCGAATGTGTTGTCATGTATCCGCTTAAACCAGGTTGGACAATCGGGGTGACGCGTCTGGAAATACCCTTTCATTAGGGCGGCAATCGCTTCCAGTTGCACCCAGGCCCACTTCTGCTGCCAGTCGGGGAAGATAAACGGCTGGTTTTTCATGTCTACGTACTGATTGAGGCCCCCTGTCGCTTCATCCCAGGCCTGTTCGCACAGACGCAGACACCAGGCTACTACCTGCATCGCCAGTTTCCGATTCCCGCTTTCGGCGCAGAGGTCAAGCAGCGCGCTGGCCGTCTGAAATGTTAGCCCGACATTTAACCGGCGGCCCTCTGGTGTGTTGATAAAGGAGCCCTCTGGTAAGATAAACTCCCGCAACGTATCCGTTCGCCGATCCAGAAACTCGCGTAATAGTTCGTGCAGTATCCGCTCTATTGTTGCCTTATAGAATTCTTCATCGAGCAACGGCTGCATGCCTAATGCCGCTCTCAACATGGCCAGGGGCTCATTCAGGTAACGTAGTTTCCTAAAGTCACCAACGGCCTGAGCCTGCTGCTCACGATCAACCTCGTGCCGGTTCAGCAGGTTTGCAAACAATTGCTTAGCCAGCATGGCCCATTCGTCCTCCGCCGTAGCTTGATGAAGCTGCGCATAAGCCATTACTGTAAAGCTATCGGGTATTACGTCGGAAGCAGGCGCTACCGGCCGGCCCCGACGATCCAGAATAGCATAGCAATTCAACCGGTCGTCATGAGCAAACTGACTCAGAAACGTTGCCCCATGCCGGGCGTGGTCGAGCCAGGCGGGCTGGGCATCGAGCGTATTGTATAGCCAGGCAAAGGCCCAGATCTGCTGCGCCTGTAAATGAACAAACTTGTCTCCTTCAATCACTTCGCCCTTGCCGGACAACAGATCAAAGTACCCGCCATAGGGCGCATCCAGACTGTGCTTGAGCCAAAACGGTACTACCTGACCCAGCAGAGCCTGCTGGTAATCGGCAGAAAGTTTCTGGAAATCAAGCATTACGTAGAAAACAGATCGGGTCTAAAGCAATTTTGTCATCGCATCAACGTCTGATCTCGTGAGACCAGTCATTGATGCGATGACAAAATACGTGGTTTCTCCCTTATTTTTTAGTAAATCCGTTCTACTTCGCGCGGTTCTTTACGGAACGACGGATCTTCGTCGGGCAGGATAAATTTCATTGGCTTGCCAACCTGACCGGGTAACAACGCAATCTCCAGCACCTGCTCTACGGTATCCACGTAATGGAAGGTCAGGTCCTTGATATAGGTCATATTGATTTCCTCAATATCCTTCCGGTTTTTTGAGCAGAGAATAACCTCTTTAATGCCCGCCCGGTTAGCGGCCAGTATCTTTTCCTTAATCCCGCCAACGGGAAGCACTTTGCCCCGCAGCGTTACCTCACCCGTCATGGCCAGATACGGCCGGACCTTACGTTGGGTATAGATTGACGTCATCGACGCCAGCATAGTAATACCCGCCGAAGGGCCATCTTTGGGCACGGCACCCGCCGGAATGTGAATATGCAGGTCGTAATGGTTGAAAACCCGGTAATCAATACCCAGTGTGTCGGCATGCGCCTTGAGATAGGAGAGGGCCGTAATGGCCGATTCCTTCATAACGTCGCCTAGTTGGCCAGACAGCGTCAGCACACCTTTGCCCCGGCTCAGGCTTGACTCGATCAGCAGGATTTCGCCCCCAACCTGCGTCCAGGCCAGTCCGGTTACGATACCCGCAATGTCGTCGTCGGCGTAAAGCTCCTTGTCGAAAATTTCGGCCCCGAGCATTTTAGGAATATCAGTAGCCTTAACCGTGTGGTTATACTCCTCCTCCATAGCGATGGATTTGGCTATCTTCCGGACCAACGCCCCAATTTTCTGCTCCAGGTTCCGAACGCCCGATTCGCGGGTATATCCTTCAATAATCCGCAGAATGGCCTTGTCTTCAATGATCAGGTCTTTGGGCTTCAGACCGTGATCCCGGCGCTGTTTGGGAACCAGGTATTTTTTGGCAATCTGAACTTTCTCTTCCACCGTGTAGCCCGCAATGTCGATGATCTCCATCCGGTCGCGCAGAGCGGGGTGTATGGTATCGAGCGAATTGGCCGTCGCAATGAACAGCACCCGCGAGAGGTCGAACTCGGTATCGAGATAGTTGTCCATGAACGTCGAGTTCTGCTCCGGGTCCAGGACTTCAAGCAGGGCCGACGATGGATCGCCCCGGAAGTCGGAGCTAACCTTGTCGATCTCATCCAGGATAAAGACCGGATTGGCCGTACCGCACTTGCGGATATTCTGGATGATCTTGCCGGGCATAGCGCCGATATAGGTCTTTCGGTGACCGCGAATCTCGGCCTCGTCGTGAACGCCACCCAGCGCCATCCGGCTGTATTTCCGGCCCAACGCCTTCGCTACCGACTTACCCAACGAGGTTTTACCCACTCCCGGAGGACCGTATAGGCACAGAATCGGGGCCTTCATGTCGTTCTTCAGTTTCAGAACGGCCAGGTATTCGATAATCCGTTCCTTAACCTTTTCAAGGCCGAAATGATCGGCATCCAGAATCTTCTGCGCCCGCTTCAGATCAAAGTTGTCTTTAGTATATTCGTTCCAGGGCAGGTCAACCATCAGCTCGATGTAGTTCATCGTCACCGGATATTCCGGAGCCATCGGGTTGATCCGCTGGAGTTTGTTCAGTTCTTTATCAAAGTGCGAACGGACTTCCGTGGACCATTTTTTGTGATCGGCCCGCATGCGCAGTTCGTCAATCTCCCGATCCGGGCTATCCATGCCCAGCTCATCCTGCAGCACTTTCATCTGCTGGCGCAGATAATAATCGCGCTGCTGCTGATCGAGATCCGATGATGCTTTGGACTGAATTTCGCGCTTCAGTTCAAGTAACTGAACCTCCCGAAGCATATACTCCAGCAGCAAGTTCGCCTGCTGGCTGCCATCGAGTGTTTCGAGCAGCCGCTGTTTATCGGCTACTTCGGCGTTGATGTTCGACGACAGAAAGTGCAGTAAAAACGTTGGACTTTCAATGTTATCGAGCGCAATACGGGCCTCCTGCGGAATTTCGGGATTGAGCCGGAGAATCTTGTAAGCCGCATCTTTCAGGGATTGCAGCAGTGCCTTGCCTTCTTTCTTATTTACGTTCGGAAAAACATCGTCAATCTGGCGAACCTGCGCCGTCATGTACGGGTCTTCCTGCGTAATCTGCTGAATCTCGAAGCGCTTTTTGCCCTGAATAATGATTGTAATGTTCCCGTCGGGCAGCGTAATCATCTTAATGATGTACGCTACGGTGCCGAAACGATACAGGTCGTCGGCAGTTGGCTCATCCTTCTGCTGGTTGAGTTGTGCCGTAACGCCAATAATCCGATTGCCTTTGTAAGCCTTCTTAACCAGCCGGATCGACTTCGAGCGGCCAACCGTTACCGGAATCACCATGCCCGGAAACAGTACTGTATTGCGTACCGGCAGAATGGGCAGATTCGGCGGTAGTTCGTAATCTTCATCTATACCCTCCGGCGACCCTAATGGAACAATCTCCAGATTGTCCGAGTCAAAGTCGGCCAACAACAAACGGGTAGCTAAATCTTTTTCTGAAATCATAAGTACACTGCCAACCTGACAGCTTTCAATACGTGGGAGGTGTCTAAAAAAACGGAAAGATAAGGGGATGAAGTAATTGCAAGGGGAATGCCAGAAAGTCATATAGACGACATGGCAACTCCAATTGTCACTACAACAAAATAACTAAACCCGTCGATAACCAGCCTAATAAATTTATTTATCAGAACGAAACATCCTGAATGGGCTGGTTTTTTCGGAAAACGAAGGTTTTCTTCTGGCCCTGATAGGTAATATTAACCATGTTGACCTGGTCATCGAACAGTTCCATCAGCACGTTTTGCTTCAGCAGGCCGCCCCGGAACGGTTCGGCATACGGCATTTCGAGATATAGCCAGTTGGCATCCGCTTCGATCTCGTGACCTACATACGTAATGGGTTTTGCCTGTTTTTGTGGCGTTACGTAAGCAAAATGCAGACGAATGTATTTTTCGATCAGCGGGTTAATCTTGTCCGCGCTGGGATCAGTTGGTGCGGCTGCTGATAAGCTTATCCTACTGCCTGCTTCGCTCGAAAGTGCCTTCTCAAAATCATCTGTGAAAACCCGAACGCTGATTTCAAACGTGCGTTCTTTGGGGTTATACTGCATCTGGGTTACGCTGGCATGAAAATCATGAAGCGTTAAGGGCCGGCTACCCAATAGGCAGCCGGCCGCTAAAACCAACAGTGTTAGAAGCTTAGCTTGTCTCAAGACTTAAAAAACGGCTTTTAGTACGTCGTTGAAAATAGCAAAAGCCATCAACCCAAGCAGGATAACCATACCGACGCGCTGGGCGGCTTCCAGAAACCGGTCGGACGGCTTACGACCCGAGATAATTTCGTATCCGAGAATCGTGGCGTGACCACCGTCGAGAGCGGGAATTGGTAAGGCGTTCATGAATGCCAGCGCCATCGAGAGTAAGCCCGTTACGGTCCAGAAACGGTCCCATACCCAGATGCCGCCAAACAGATTTTGGGCGATACCGATTGGGCCACTCAGAGCTTTGGACGCCGACACTTCACCCCGAAAGATCTTGCCGAACCCTTTAATATTATCGAAAACGACCTGGAAGGCTTTTTTTGTACCGACTGCCAGAGCCTCCCCGAAGGTATACTCTTGCCGGGTTAATGGCAGCAGAAACTCTGGATAAAAGCCAGTCGTTCCATCTTCGGTCGTTTTGAGCTGAAGAGTTAGTGGCTGTCCGTTCCGGTTTATACCGAGCGTAAGTGGCTTGTTTTTAAGCGGCTTCACCAGCTCCACGTACTCGTGATAAAACTGAATCGGTTTACCGTTGACGCTCGTAATCACGTCGCCCGGTTTCATGCCTGCTTTCTCGGCGGGCTGACCCGGGGCCAGTTCTTTTACCTTGAACGGCTCAATCGGTTCAATGAACTGACCGGCGCTCTTCTTGTCGGCCAGTTTATCGACGAAGTTGTTCGGGATATCAATATCAATGAGTTGACCATTGCGCTCAACGGTGTAGGAGCTATTGTCGCCCAGAAACACGTCGGAACTCTTAATTTCGCTAAAATCGGTGATTTGTTTACCGTTTACTTTAACAATTTTGTCACCTGTTCGCAGGCCGATGCTTTGGGCCAGATCATAGGCAACAATACCATATTTAGCGTCTTTGGCGGCCAGATAGGTGTTTCCGTTCTTATACGTCAGCACCACAAAAATCAGGATGCCAACGATTACGTTGACAATAATACCCCCGAGCATGACGATGAGCCGCTGCCAGGCGGGTTTTGCCCGGAATTCATAAGGCAGCGGTTCGGTCTGGGTGTGTTTCGTATCGAGCGATTCGTCGATCATCCCGGATATTTTAACGAAACCACCGAGCGGAATGGCACCCACACCGTATTCGGTTTCGCCCCGCTTAATACTCCAGATTTTGGGTGGGAAGCCAATAAAGTACTGCTCAACCCGCATGCCAAAGGCTTTAGCGGCCAGAAGGTGCCCTAATTCGTGCAACCCAACTAAAATAGACAGGCCCAGAATGAGCTGGCCAGCCATCACTAAAATTTCCATGTAGTCAGAACTGAGGTAAGAGGGAGTTTAAAATTCACTAATAGCTTTAGGTATTACTGGGACCGACGTTTGAACGCCCGCCATATGAGAAGGCCAAGTCCAAGGCCGATAATAAACCAGATCCAGTAACTCATGTGAGTGAAAAACGTTAAGCGGGATGCTTATTATATAAACACTTAAACCAGCGTTTTAATTCGTTCTGTGGCTAACCTTCGGGTTTCATCATCCGTCCTGACGTAATCGTCGTAGGCTGGATGTTCGACGAATGTCGCACTGGCCAGGCAGGACTCAATTACGTCGGAGATTTCCATAAAGCCAATCTGATCGTGCAGGAAGGCTTCGACCGCTACTTCGTTGGCCGCATTGATGATGCAGGGGGCATTACCGGCCCGGTCGAGCGCATTGAAGGCTAACTGTAGATTCCGAAAGGTCTTTACGTCCGGCTGCTCGAACGTCAGCGATGGATAATCCAGGAAATTAAAGCGTGGGAAGTCGGACTTCAGCCGGTCGGGGTACCCCAGGGCGAACTGAATCGGCAGGCGCATATCGGGGAGGCCCATCTGTGCTTTCAGGCTGCCGTCTTCAAACTGCACCAGCGAGTGAATAATACTCTGCGGGTGCACGATTACGTCAATCTGATCCGGGCGAAGGCCGAACAGCCATTTGGCTTCGATGACCTCCAGCCCTTTGTTCATGAGCGTGGCTGAGTCGATGGTAATCTTGGCGCCCATCGTCCAGTTGGGATGCTTAAGCGCCTGCGCCTTCGTAACCGTTGCCAGAAAATCCGGGGATTTACCTCGAAACGGCCCACCGGATGCCGTCAGGATGATTTTCTCTATCGGATTATGAAACTCACCAACCAGGCACTGGAAGATAGCCGAATGCTCTGAATCGACCGGGTAGATGTTAACGCCTTTCTGAGCCGCCAGTTGGGTGATAAGCTCGCCAGCTACCACCAGAGTTTCTTTGTTCGCCAGCGCAATAGCCTTCCCCGCTTCGATGGCCTTGATGGTGGGCAGCAGACCCGCGTAACCAACCATTGCCGTCAGCACAATGTCGATGGTATCCATCTGCACGACCGAAGCAATGGCTTTTGCTCCGGCATAGACCTTAATACCCAGCGGGTCGAGCGCCGAAAAGACCTGATCGTAACGGTCTTCGTTACAGATAACAACGACATTCGGTTTTAGCTCGACGGCCTGCTGGATCAACAGTTCGGCATTGGTATTCGTCGTCAGCACCTCAACCTGAAATTGATCGGGGTGGGCTTTAATCACCTCCACGGCCTGCGTTCCAATAGAGCCGGTCGAGCCGAGGATGGCGATATGGCGTTTTTGATTCATGCTACACTAATGAAGTGGCCAGCAGGCCCTCTGCAATTTTCCGGTCGTTAGCCAGCCGGGGAACTTTGTTCTGCCCACCCAGCTTGCCCTGACTTTTCATATATCGCTGAAAGGCTCCGCGCGGCAGCGTCGTTAGTTTCAGCGGCTGCAAAATGGCTCCGGTTATAAGGTCGTCGTAATATACGTTTAGTTCGGTCAGTCGGTTGTCTACGTCCCGGGCAAAAGCTGCCAAGTCGTTGGGTGGGGTTGAAAACTCGACCAGCCATTCATGATAAGGCAATCCCTCGCCGGGGCTAACCATCGGCGCGACTGTAAATTCAACAACTTCTGTTTCAGGATGCCGCTGCATAGCGTATTGCAACGCCCGCTCGACCTCTTCGCCGATCACGTGTTCGCCGAAGGCCGAGATAAAATGTTTGATCCGGCCCGTAACGAGCAGCCGATAGGGGTCCCGCGATACGAACTTGACCGTGTCACCGATAGAGTAGCCCCACAGTCCAGCGTTGTTGTTGATGATAACGGCGTAGTTCTTATTCAATTCGACCTCATCGATGGTCAGTCGGCGCGGGTTTTCCGTAAAATAGTCTTCAGCAGCAATGAATTCGAAGAAAATGCCGCTATCGAGCAGCATCAATAATCCTTCTTCGGTCTGTGTATCCTGAAAAGCGATGAAGCCTTCCGAAGCGGGATACGTTTCAATCGAGTCTACCCGCTTACCGATGCTCTCATAAAGTTTGGCACGATAAGGGTCGAAATTTACGCCCCCGTACACAAATACTGAGAAGTCTGGGAACACGTCTTTAATGAGCTTGCCGGTTCGCTCCTGAATCCGGTCGAAATACATCTGCACCCAAGGTGGAATCCCCGAAATCAAGGACATCGGCTGGTTGATCGTCTCGTCGATAATGCGCTCCAGCTTGGTTTCCCAGTCTTCAATAATGTTGGTTTCGTAGCTGGGTAATTGATTCGTGCGCAGGTAGGCCGGAACATGGTGATTGGCGATGCCGGACAACCGTCCAACGTTAATTCCCGCTTTCTTGTCAAGTTCGGGACTACCCGACAGAAAGATCAGCTTCTTATCCAGAAAGGCGCTGTTGCCGGTTTCGTTGATGTAATTCAGCAGAGCGTCGCGGGCCGAGTCGATATGATTCGGGATGGAATCCCGCGTGATCGGGATATACTTGGTACCGGAGGTGGTACCCGACGTTTTAGCGAAATACAGAGGTTTGCCCTTCCAGAGCACGTCTGAGTCACCAGCCAGGATTCGCTCGATATACGGTTTCAGGTCTTCATAATCGCGGACCGGAACGGCCTGCCGAAATTCTTCGACCGTGTGTACGTCGGCCAGATGATGGTCTCGTCCGAAGACGGTATCGCGCCCACCGTCCACCAGACGCTTAAACCAGCGCTGCTGCGTTTCGGCGGGACGGAACATCCATTCCCGCTGCCGCTCTACGACCCACTTGGCCAAAGGTTTACTTAATACCGAACGAATTCCCATAACGCTGCAAAGGTACGGTTAATTTACGTGATGAATACTGAACGATAAAGGATGGACAATCGCCATACCGAAAGCCGGTCATTTAGCGTTGCTCTTTTTACATCCCCTTGATAGTCATCTTAAAAATACACTACGGTATTCGCTAAGGTGGCGTGGTTTGTCTTGAATAATCTATATTTTTGCAGACCTTTCAAGAAAACTATATTTGTAATTCGGCGTTCGGCGCTAACCTGAAATGGGACTTTTCAATTTTTTAACCAGCGACATTGCGATTGACCTGGGCACGGCGAATACCTTGATTATTCACAAGGATCGGATTGTGGTGGATGAGCCTTCGATTATTGCAATGGACAAAGCCAGCGGCAAGGTGCTGGCTATTGGCCATAAGGCCATGCAGATGCATGAAAAGACCAATGAAAATATTAAGACGATTCGCCCGTTGAAAGACGGCGTAATTGCTGACTTTACGGCTGCCGAACTGATGATTCGGGGCATGATTAAAATGATTGACACCGGGAGCAAGTTGTTTTCGCCTTCGCACCGGATGGTCATTTGTATCCCTTCTGGAATTACTGAGGTAGAAAAGCGGGCCGTTAAGGACTCTGCTGAACATGCCGGAGCCAAAGAAGTATACATGGTTCACGAGCCGATTGCTGCGGCCATCGGTATTGGTATAGACATTACGCAGCCGAACGGCACGATGATCGTTGATATCGGCGGTGGAACGACCGAAATTGCTGTTATCGCCCTGTCAGGTATTGTCTGCGAACAGTCGATTCGTATTGCCGGGGATGTCTTCACTCGCGATATTGTCGATTATATGCGTCGGGAGCACAACCTGCTCATTGGCGAACGCTCGGCTGAACAGATCAAGATGGAAGTCGGCTCGGCGCTGCCCGAACTCGACAATCCACCGTCGGATTACGAAATCCGCGGCCGTGACCTGATGACGGGTATTCCGAAAGAAATCAAAGTGACGTACAGCGAAATTGCCTACGCGCTGGATAAGTCGATTTCGAAGATCGAGGAAGCCACCATGAAGGCCCTCGAAATTTCGCCCCCGGAGCTGTCGGCCGATATTTACACAAATGGTATTCACCTGACGGGTGGTGGAGCGTTGCTGCACGGTCTCGACAAGCGCTTGGCTGCCAAAACCAAACTGCCGATTCACGTAGCTGATGATCCGCTCAAAGCCGTTGTGAAAGGCACCGGTGAGGTGATCAAGAATCTGGATATGTACCGCTCGGTATTGATTAGTTAAGAAATTGCAGCACGGACTGGTGTTCGGCGCATTAGGTAGTCAAAGGGTATTAGGCCTGATGGCACCGGATGTACCGATTGCCAGTCCGTGCTCTGTTTTACTCCATGGGTGAGTTAGTTGACTTTTTTATCCGAAGCCGTAACTTCATTTTGTTTGTGTTGCTGGAGGTACTCAGCTTTTACTTCATCATCAACACCAACAACTACTGGGGCGCGACCTATTTCAATACCTCAAACCGGTACGCGGCACAGGTATTGGCGTGGTCGAACGCGGTCAATGAATTTGCCCGGCTTCGGCAGGTCAACGCCGACCTGGCGATGGAGAATGAGCGGCTGAATGCACAATTAACCCAGCTGCTACAAAGCAAACCCGCGGCCCCGGCCGAATATGCAGCCGACTCGGCCTTTGCCAGCCGGTTTAAGTTTACGGTGGCCAAAGTGGTAAACAACACTACGCAGTTTGCCAATAACTACATTACCATTGACAAAGGCACGGACGACGGCATCCGGCCGGGCATGGGCGTTATCTCACCAACGGGTGTCGTGGGTCGGGTAAAGTCGTGTAATCGTCATTTTTCGGTCGTTACGTCCATTCTTCATTCCAGTTTTCTGGTGTCCTCGGCGCTGACCAAGGCCGAAGAAATTGGAACTGCCCGCTGGGATGGCGTAGATCCGCACTTGATTAAACTGAATGACATTTCGCTCACGAAGCCAGTGGCCAAAGGCGATTCGGTGGTGACTTCGGAGCGTAACTCAACGTTTCCGCCCGGCATTCTGGTTGGGCGCGTCCGAACCGTTGGTGTTCAGCCTAACCGGGTCTTTCACGACATCACGCTTGATCTGGCTACGAACTTCAGCAGCTTAGCATTCGTGTATGTGGTCGAAAATCGTTTGCAGACCGAGCAGGAACAACTGGAAAATCAAATCGAAACCGAAAAATAAGCATCATCGCCCGGTTACGCTGGGCGCTTTTCTTCATCACGTACTACAAGCAAATGACCCTCCGCGAAATTCTGTCTACTGCATTTTTGTTTGTGCTGTACCTGGTGCTGCAAATTATGCTGGTGCGGAATCTGGTTCTGTTTGATTATGCGTTCTGCTTTGTCTACATCGCCTGCATTCTACTCCTGCCGAACGAAATCAGCCGCACCTGGCTGCTGGTGATTGGATTTGCAACGGGCATTATCGTGGATACGTTTTACAATACCCTGGGCATGCACGCTGCTGCAACAGTGTTGATGGCCTACTGCCGCCCAATGGTGGTTGGTGCCCAGATCGACGTGCCGGGCCTGGAATCCCGAATCGAGTTTTCGTTGCAGGAACTGGGCGCCGGCGCTTTTTTTCGGTATGTGTTCGTGCTGGCCCTCATTCACCATACGGCCCTGTTTTTCATTGAAGCCAGCAGCCTGTCGCTGCTGATTCCAACCCTGATCCGGGTTGGCGCCAGTACGCTGTTTACGACCGTAAGCATCGTGCTGATTCAATTTTTTACAAGAAACTAATATGGCTGAAACACTCATCATACCCCAAGCCACCGATCGCCGGACGGTTTACGAAAGTCTGATTCCACAAATTGCGGCTCTGGTCGAAGGCGAACCGGACCTGGTCGCCAACCTGGCTAATATTGCAGCCGCTCTGAAGGAAGCTTTCGGATTTTTCTGGGTCGGTTTTTATCTGAAAAAAGACAACCAGCTCGTACTAGGGCCATTTCAGGGGCCCATTGCCTGTACGCGCATTGGCTTTGACAAGGGTGTATGCGGAGCCGCCTATACGCGCCGGGAGACTATTCTGGTACCCGACGTAGAGCAGTTCCCGGGGCATATCGCCTGTAGTTCAGCTTCCCGGTCGGAGGTTGTCGTGCCGGTGTTCGACCAGGCCGGAAAGGTTACGATGGTTCTTGACGTAGACAGTGATCAGCTGAATGATTTCAGCGAAACAGACGCTGCGGGTTTAGAACGGATTGCCGCCATCATTACCAACCTATAAGCTGTTCCGGCTGATGTTTCAGTTGCAGTAAAGTTTAGGGATTCTTCTCTTTTCTGAGTAAACGCTGCACGAACGCCATGGCATCACTTTCGCGTCGATCATTCCTGCAACAGGCATCGCTGGCGGTAGCCGTCGGGGTACCTGCGCCAACGTTACTTCCCCGAAAATCAGGCCGATCATTAACCGAAACGATTAACCTCGGTCATAATGATTTCCGGTACCGCGTGGTGCCGGGCTGGGGCGTACTGGATGCGGGCAGGAATCCCGTCAACGACTGTCATGAGATGGTGCAGGATGCCAAAGGCCGGATTATCCTGCTAACCAACGAAACCAAAAACAATGTCCTGATCTACGACAAGTCGGGTAAGCTGCTGGAAACCTGGGGACATGACTATCCCGGCGGCCACGGTCTGACGCTGGGTGGAGAAGGCAATGACCAATACCTGCTCATTGCGGATACGGATCGGCATCAGGTGATTAAAACCGATCTGAAAGGCCGGGAGCTGATGAAGCTGGACTACCCGAAAGAAACCGGGATGTATGCGTACCCAACGCAGTTTAAACCCACAGAAACGGCTATTAACCCGGCCAATGGCGACATCTATGTAGTCGATGGGTACGGGTTAAATCACGTTATGCAGTACGACAAAACCGGCCGGTTGATTCGCTACTGGGGCGGAAAGGGCGATACCAACGATACCTTCGACTGCTGCCATGGCGTGGTTGTCGATCAGCGCAATCGGGCCAACCCAACCCTGCTGGTGACTGACCGCCGTCATAACGCGCTCAAGCGGTTCTCGCTGGATGGTAAGTATCTATCTACTATTGCCCTACCGGGGTCATACATCTGTCGCCCGGTGATTCACGGCGATCATCTTTACGGCGCTGTTTTCCGCAGTACGTCCGATTCGTATCCGGATTCAGGCTACATCACAATTCTGGACAAAAACGACCGGGTAGTTTCCACGCCGGGCGGTTCGGAGCCGGTTTACCAGGACGGTAAATTAGGGGAGCAACGTAAAGATCGCAGCAGTTCGGTTTTTCTGCATCCGCACGACGTTCTGGTCGATGCCGACGAGAATGTGTACGTTGCCCAGTGGAATTCCCGAAAAACGTATCCTATCAAATTAGAACGCGTCGCCTAAGACTGACCGGTCTAACACGTAATTCTTCTTTCTCTGATTAGACATGGCGCTGGTATTGAACGCGTTAATTCTGCTGCAGGCTGCTCCGGCGCAACCGTCTGACTGGCTGTTGTTCTTTGGGCATTTTCATCCGCTCATCGTTCACCTGCCAATTGGGTTTCTGTTAATAGCCGGATTGCTCGAAATCGATCGGCTCACCCGACGTAATTCGGTTAGTCCGCATACCATCACGCTGATCTTGTTCTGGTCGGCGGTGAGCGCTACGCTGGCCTGTGTGTTTGGTTATCTGCTGTCGCTGGGTGGGGGATACGAGACCGAAACGCTTGCAGAACATCAATGGCAGGGCATTGGTGTAGCGGTGTTTGCCTGGATTGCCTGGGCCGTGAAGTCTGAAAACCTGGGCCGTCGGATTCCGTTTGCCCAGTTAATGTACCTGCCCGCCCTGGGCATATCGTTAATGTTGCTGCTGATCGCCGGGCATCACGGCGCTAACCTGACGCATGGTGAAGACTATCTGATGCAGTATGCTCCGGCGCCACTGCGAACACTGGCCGGTTTACCACCCAGACAGCCGACCTTCAAATTCGAGCCGATTACCGATGTGAATCAGGCAATGGTGTATCAGCAAATCGTTAACCCAATCCTGCAAACTCGTTGCGTACAATGTCACAATGCGGGCAAATCGAAAGCAGGGTTACGGTTAGATACGCCCGAAATGATCCGGAAAGGCTATGAAGACGGTCCGGTGTTTGTGGCCGGCAAGAGCAGCAAAAGTGAGTTGATAAAAGTCTGTCTGCTGCCCGAAGATGACGATCATCACATGCCGCCCAAGGGTAAAAATCAACTGACCGATAGCCAGATTGCGCTTTTAACGTGGTGGATCGATCAGGGCGCTACGTTCGATAAAAAGGTATCGGATCTTAAGGTTAATGAGGCCATACGGCCCGTGCTGGCCTCGCTCGGTGGCGGGCAGCCCATTCAGACGGGCGGTGCTGGTATTGCCACCGGTCCCGCCCCTGAGTCACCCGTGCTAACGATGAAGGTTCCGGCAGCCGATCCGAAAACGGTTGACGAGCTAAAGCGAACGGGTTTGCTGGTTTTGCCGCTTTCGCGCGAGCAGAATCAGTTGGAAGTTAGCGCCGTAAACGCCCGGACGTTCAACGATACCCAAGCGGCTCTGCTGCCAAAACTAAGCCAGCAGGTTGTGTGGTTGAAATTAGGCGAAACCGACGTAACGGATGCGGCAATGGCCTATATCGCAAAACTAAAAAACCTGCAGAAGCTGCATCTGGAGCAAACGCGTGTTACGGATAGTGGTATCCGACAACTGAAGGGCCTGGATAATCTGGAATACCTGAACCTGTACGGTACGGGCGTTACCGATGCAGCTTTAGTTGAACTAGCTGGTCTGAAACGGTTGAAAACGGTCTACCTCTGGCAGACCAAAGTGACCGAGCAGGGAATTGCCAGCCTGAAAAAGTCCAGGCCACAGCTTGACGTGGTTGGTGGCATCAGCGAACAGGCCCTGGCCGAATTCGCCAAAACTGCTGCGCCAGAGACGAAAGGCGACGAGTCGAAGCGCAATTAAGCCAATCATCAATCCTATGCACACCGCTTTGTCAGGTGCCGATAAACGCCTGACTCACTCGTTGGTTTAAGTACTAAATCAGAATGCTATGGCTGCCAAGATAGCCCTCTATACGTATATCATGACCTGCGAACGCTAAAATCTGCGATGAACGAGGTAAAATAGTACGAGTTTCTTGTACTTTTCATCGTTATTTTTGTAGAATCGGTTTGTAATCATTTCATCCGTTTAGATGCTTACCTGGTCTGACATACGATTTCGGTCTTTAATCCTTAGCGCGACGGCTGGGTTGTTTGGCGCGTCGGTCTGGCTAACGGCTTGTCGGAATTCGGTCGAAATGCCGGCCGACATCGTTGCTGCCGAAGCCAGTCTGCCCGAACAAATTGATTACAATCTGCACGTAAAACCGATTCTATCGGACCGCTGCTTTGCCTGTCATGGCCCCGATAAGGCCAAACAGCAGGCTGGCTTACGACTCGATACGCCCGATGGGGCCTATCAGGCCCTAACTAAAACGGGCCATACGGCCGTTGTGCCGGGCAATTTGAACGCCAGTGAGTTAGTTCATCGGATCATTAGCAGCGATCCGGATGAGATGATGCCAACGCCCGAATCGCATCTGACGCTGAATGCCGAAGAAAAAGCCCTGCTGATTCGCTGGGTCGAACAGGGCGCGGAGTACAAGCAGCACTGGTCGCTGATTGCTCCAACGATGCCGGAAGTGCCGAAGGTAAAGGACGAAACCTGGGCGAAAAACGACATTGACCGGTTTGTGCTGGCTAAACAGGAAGCCAGAAAACTTCGTCATGCGCCTGAAGCCAATAAAACAACGCTGCTTCGGCGCGTTAGCCTGGATTTAACGGGATTGCCACCGACGCCCGCCGAAGTGGATGCCTTCCTGACTGATAAGTCCCCCAATGCCTACGAAAAAGTTGTGAACCGGCTGCTGAACAGTCCACACTATGGGGAACGGCAAGCCGTTGAATGGCTCGACGTAGCCCGGTACGCCGACACCCACGGTTATCAGGACGACGGTCTGCGCACCATGTGGCCTTACCGCGACTGGGTTATCCGGGCCTATAACCGGAATTTGTCCTTCGATCGATTCATTACGTGGCAGCTGGCGGGTGATATGCTTCCCAAACCCAACCGCGACCAACTGATTGCAACGGCGTTTAACCGCAATCACCAGCAGAGCCAGGAAGGTGGCATTGTTGATGAAGAGTACCGCGTGGAGTACGTCGCTGACCGCACCGCTACGTTCGGGAAGGCGTTTCTGGGCCTAACGACCGAATGTGCCCGCTGCCACGACCATAAGTATGATCCAATCAGCCAGAAAGACTATTTCTCGCTGTTTGCCTTCTTCAACAGCAACAACGAACGCGGGCAGATTCCTTACAACGGCGAGGCTGCGCCAACCGTTACGCTGACAACGCCCGCGACGGATGCGCAACTGAAATTTATCCGGGAGCATTTAACGCCACTGGAGCAGAAACTGAACACCAACCGGCCCGACTATCAGCAGCGCTTTAGCCAGTGGCTGGCGAAAAATGAACGTCAGTCGGTAGTAGCTAACGACTCGGGGCTAATCGCGCATTACACGTTTGATGAAGCCGACCGCACCGATATTAAAGCCTATCTGAAAGCTGAAAGTGAAAAACGGAAACTGGAGGAAGCAAAGCGAAAGCTGGAAGAAGCCCGTAAGAAACCCGGCGTAAAAGCTGAGAAAAAGCCAGAAAAGAAGGACCCGCCCAAACGTAAGACAAAGGCGGAGCTGATGAAAGACCCGCGTAATGCCTTTACGAACCGGGTCAACGATACGATTCCTGCCTGGTTGGGTGGCGACTCCGACAACCTGCCGTATACCGTACCGGGTCGTTTTGGCATGGCCCGTTTCCTGCCCGGCGACAGCTATATTAGTCTGCCCTCCGATTTTGCCGTATTCGAACAGAACCAGCCGTTTACCATCAGCAGCTGGTATAAACTGTCCAAACCGGGCATTGCTGCCACGCTGCTCGGCCGAACGACGGGTCCTATGGATGGTCAGCGTGGCTACCAGCTTGATCTGCTGGCCGATGGACGTTTGAAAGTAACGCTTAGCCATGTCTGGCCTGCCAATGCGCTGGATATTGAATCGGTTGACAAAGTACCCGTTAACGCCTGGTTTCAGGTTGCCTTTACGTATGATGGCCGGGGTCGGGCCAATGGGCTTACGCTGTACCTGAACGGCAAGCCGTTGCGCACACGAATCATTGCCGATAATCTTCAGCATAGTATGGTGTACGGTAAAGACCGCAGCCATTGGGCGCAACACTCGTTTTACGTCGGACGGATGCACGACTATTTCTACAAGGACTTCGCCGTTGATGAGTTACGTATTTATAACCGCTGTCTGACACCCATCGAGATGCCCCGGCTGGCGGGTGCGCCCGACGCGCTGGTAACGGCTTTGCGGACGCCCGTTACCCAACGGACTCCGGCGCAACGGGCAGGTTTGTACACCTATTATGTGACAACGCAGGACCCGGTCTATCGGGTGGCTTTTGCGGAGGCAATGAAACTACGCGGAGAACAATTGACGCTCTACACCAACTCCGATCAGGTCATGGTGATGCAGGAACGTAAATACCCCCGGCAGACTCACCTGCTCAAGCGTGGGGTTTACGATGCGCCGGGCGAGGTGGTGATGCCTGCCGTTCTGCACAGCCTTAACCCAATGCCCGACGACCTGCCTAAAAACCGGCTTGGTCTGGCCAAATGGCTTTTACTACCTGAGAATCCGCTGTTCAGCCGGGTCATAGTGAACCGAGTCTGGCAACAGTATTTTGGGCAGGGATTGGCGAAAAACAGTGATGATTTTGGTAATCAGGGTGCTCTGCCCAGCCATTCCGAGCTGCTGGATTATCTGGCTGTCAGATTCAGGGAAGGAGGCAAAAGTGTGCAGCCTTGGAATATGAAGGAGCTGCAGAAACTGATTGTGATGTCGGCGACATACCGGCAGTCGTCGGCGGTGCCTGAACGGGTGCGGGAGGCTGATCCGGACAATACGTTCCTGACACGCGGAGCCAGTTATCGGATGTCGGCCGAGCAGATTCGCGACAACGCGTTAGCAGCCAGTGGTCTGCTAACCAGACGCATTGGCGGGCCGAGCGTCCATCCCTATCAGCCAGCCGGTATCTGGGAAGCGCTGGCCACCCGGAACGCCGTGAAATACGTTCAGAGCCAGGGCGATAGTTTGTACCGCCGGTCGATGTACACGATCTGGAAGCGAAGTTCGCCCCCGCCGATGATGCTGAATTTCGACGCGGCTGAACGGCATACCTGTATCGTAAAACGCCAAAAAACCAGTACGCCCCTGCAAGCACTGGTAACGCTGAATGATCCGCAGTTCGTCGAAGCCGCCCGGGTACTGGCGCAACGTTCGCTGTGCAAAGGTGTTCGGGCCGATCAATTAATCACCGATGCGTTCAAAGCGATTGTGAGCCGCCTGCCGCGGCCGAAGGAGTTTGCTTTAATGAAGCAGTTATACGACGAAGAACTGGCTGATTTTACGGGTAATCCAAAACGGGCCGCAGAACTGCTATCGGTGGGCAAGTACCCGGTTGATAAGAGTCTGATCCCCGCCGAGTTAGCCGCCTGGACGGTGGTAACGAGTACGTTAATGAATTTTGACGAAGCCATAATCAAACGATAAGCCATGTCTGACTCTCGGGACCAACTCTTCGACAATGTCCACGATCAGCTTAGTCGCCGGACGTTTCTGGGCCAGACCAGTGCGGGCTTGGGAACTATTGCGCTGGCGTCGTTACTGAATCCGGCGAACCTGTTCGGTGGCGTATCGGGTTCCTCAGGTGAGAATCCGCCCGTTGGGAAACCCCATTTCCCGCCGAAAGTAAAACGGGTGATTTATCTGTTTCAGAGCGGAGCGCCATCGCAGCTGGAGTTGTTTGACTACAAGCCAAAACTGGAAGCCATGTGGGGGCAGGATCTGCCCGAATCGGTCCGTAAAGGCCAGCGACTGACGGGTATGACGGCCGGACAGAGCCGGTTCCCTCTGGCGGCATCGAAATATAAATTTGCCCGTTACGGTCCGGGCCAGATGACCATCAGCGAATTGCTGCCCCATACGTCGCGCATTGCCGACGACCTGACGTTTATCCGGTCGATGCATACCGAAGCGATTAACCACGACCCGGCCGTAACGTTTTTCCAGACGGGCAGTCAGCAGGCCGGTCGTCCGTCCTTTGGTTCGTGGATCAGCTACGGGCTGGGCTCCGACAATCAGAACCTGCCGGCCTTCGTCGTACTGCTTTCCAAAGGGCGCGACGGCGACCAACCGCTGTACGCCAAACTCTGGAGCAACGGCTTTTTGCCATCGGTGCATCAGGGCGTGGTGTTTCGGTCGGGACCCGATCCGGTTTATTACCTCAACAACCCGCCCGGTATCGATAAAACGAGCCGTAGGCGGATGCTCGATTACCTGACCAAACTCCATCAGGAGCAGTTTAAGCACGTGCTGGACCCGGAAATCAACAACCGAATGGCGCAGTACGAAATGGCCTACCGAATGCAGACCTCGGTGCCCGAAACGCTCGATATCTCGAAGGAGCCAGACTATATTTTTGATATGTACGGCTCCGAAAGCCGGAAACCTGGTACGTTTGCCGCCAACTGCCTGCTGGCGCGTAAACTCATCGAGAAAGACGTAAAGTTTGTGCAGCTCTATCATCAGGGCTGGGATCAGCACGGTAACCTGCCCAACGATATCAAGATTCAGACGAAGAGCGTCGATCAACCTTCGGCTGCGCTCGTTATGGACCTGAAACAACGGGGCCTGCTGGACGATACGCTGGTCATCTGGGGGGGGAGTTCGGGCGTGGGTCCTATTCGCAGGGAAAGCTAACCCGCGATAACTACGGTCGCGATCATCATCCGCGGGCGTTTTCAATCTGGATGGCGGGCGCGGGTGTTAAAAAAGGAATGGTGTACGGCGAAACTGATGACTTTGGTTATAACGTGGTTAAAGAACCCGTTCATGTTCATGACTTTCAGGCTACGGTACTCCATCTGCTCGGCCTTGACCATGAGAAGCTTACCTTCAAAAGCCAGGGTCGGCGCTACCGACTGACGGACGTACACGGCAAAGTCGTTAAGCCGCTGTTGGCCTGAAAAATGCAACGTAAAAAGTCGAAGGCAGAAGGGGGTGCTGACTAACCTTTCTGCATTCGGCTTTTTGCCTTAACTAGATGCCCGTACTTTTGCACCATGTTAGATCAACTCGAAACATGGATTCGTGAACTGATTCGCTGGGCTGGTTACGTTCCCAACCGCGACCTGTCGGGCTGGGTCCTGCTCATAATGGCTGTGCTGGCGGGTCTGGTGGTTGACGTTATTGTGACGCAGACAACCCGGTTTATTGTGCATAGGCGACCATTTCAGACGCTGGCGCTGCTGAAGGCGCACGCCCGCTGGGCTTTCTGGGTATTTGTGCCGTCGCTGTTCTTCTTGCTTGCGACGAATGTTCAGTCGGCGCGATTTCTGCGTCGGCATCCGGTAGCCGACAAAACCGCCGAGGTTCTGTTTCTGCTCTCAACGACCTGGCTGGTTGTGAAACTCCTGAAGGTCGGCGAGTTGCTGCTGATTCGTCAGTACGATACAACGCAGGATGTAAACCTGTCGCAGCGGAAGTTCGTCACGCAGGTGCGCTTCGTTCGGCGGCTGGTTGCGCTTGGCGTCATTATTATCGGTTCGTCGCTGCTGCTGATTACGTTTCAGGGTAGTCGGAAAGTGGGCCTAAGCGTCCTTACGTCGGCCGGGGTGGTGTCGGTCCTGATTGGTTTTGCGGCTCAGAAAACACTGGCTAATCTCCTGGCGGGTATTCAGATTGCGCTCAACCAGCAGATCCGGCTAGACGACGCCGTCGTAGTCGAAAAAGAGTGGGGACGTATCGAAGAAATTAACCTGACGAACGTTATCGTCCGGCTTTGGGACCGGCGTCGGCTGATTCTGCCCATCACGTATTTTGTCGAAACGCCCTTTGAGAACTGGACACGTAACGACGCGTCTATTACGGGTGCCGTGTTTCTGTATCTGGATTATGCCGTACCTGTCGATAAAGTTCGGGAAAAGGCACGCCAGCTTGCCGAAGCCGATCCGCTCTGGAATGGGGAAGTATTTGCCGTTCAGGTGACCGATACGCAACCTACATGCCTGGTTGTGCGCGTGCTGCTTTCGGCCCGCGATGCGCCTTCGGCCTTCGATCTGCGTTGCCATATCCGCGAAAAGCTTATCGAGTTTATACGCGACGAATATCCGCAAAGTTTTCCCCAGACGCGGCTGATGCTGGCGGAGGAAATGCGTTCGCGCGAGGTTTGAAAAAAGGCGGTTCATCAGCCGCCTTTCTTTGTTTACTCTTCCCAGCCAAACGATCGCTCGATGGCTTTCTGCCAGCCACGCATTAACCGGCTTCGCTGAGCATCGTCCATGGCGGATTCATAGGTGCGGGCAATGCCCCAGTTTTGCCGCAGATCGTCCAGATTCTGCCAGTAGCCTACGGCGAGACCCGCTGCATAGGCTGCGCCGAGGGCGGTAGTCTCGGTCATCTGCGGGCAAACCACCGGGCCATTCAGAACATCGGCCTGGAACTGCATCAGTAGCGAATTGACGACCATACCGCCATCGACGCGCAGCGATTGCAGCGATACGCCCGCATCCTGTTCCATAGCCCGAACAACATCGACGGTTTGATAAGCGGTTGCTTCCAGAACCGCCCGCGCTAGGTGGCCTTTGTTCACGAACCGGGTCAGACCGGCAATCACGCCCCGCGCGTCGGCCTTCCAGTGGGGCGCGTAGAGACCAGAAAAAGCAGGGACAAAGTATGCTCCGCCATTGTCATCGACCGAACGGGCGAGCGTTTCAATGTCGGTGCTTTTTTTGATAATGCCCAGGTTGTCGCGCAGCCATTGCACCAGCGCGCCGGTAATGGCTACGCTGCCTTCGAGGGCGTAATGCACGGGCCCATCCTGAAACTGATAAGCGACCGTTGTCAGCAGGCCGCAGGTAGAGGGACGTAGCTCGGTGCCGGTGTTCATCAGGAGGAAACAGCCCGTACCGTAGGTATTCTTCGCCTGACCGGGTTCGTAGCAGGTCTGACCGACCAGTGCCGCCTGCTGATCGCCTAGGATACCCGCAATGGGTACACCCGGCAGAACCTCTGAGGCAACGGTTCCATACACTTCGCTGCTTGGCCGAATTTGAGGGAGCATGGCGCGGGGAACTGTGAACGCTGCAAGAAGCTCATCGTCCCACGCAAGTGTATGTAGGTTCATGAGTTGCGTCCGGCTCGCGTTGGTAACATCAGTGAGGTGTAGACCACCGGCCGTGCCGCCCGTTAAATTCCAGACAACATACGAGTCCATATTGCCGAAGAGCGCATCGCCCTGTTCGGCATCTTCGCGCAGGCCGGGAACATGGTCGAGCAACCATTTCAGTTTCAGGCCGCTGAAGTACGTAGCGAGTGGTAAACCCGTCTGAGGCCGGAAACGGTCCTGACCTGTGCTGTCGGCGGCTGCGAACTCCGCTACTAAATCGGCCGTGCGCATATCCTGCCAGACAATGGCGTTGTAATACGGCTTACCGGTCCGGCGGTTCCAGACAACGGTAGTTTCGCGCTGGTTTGTAATCCCTACGGCCACAATATCACCCGCCGATAAATGCGCCTTGATGCGGGCTAGAGCCACCACTTCGAGCGTATTGCGCCAGATTTCTTCCGGGTCATGCTCAACCCAGCCGGGCTGCGGATAAATCTGCTTATGTTCTTTCTGAGCCAGGGAAACGATCTGGCCCTGCCGGTCAAATACAATACAGCGGGTACTGGTCGTGCCCTGATCAATAGCGGCTACGTAGGTAGGCATAGGGTTCAATAACAGATGAAGACAGGTAAACGCAATTCGGCTGGGAATATACTGGTAAGACTGTGTAACTTGCCCGACAGGAAAGGCGAAAAACGCTATTTTTCGACCCGGTTTCAGGGCCAAACAATCCTCAATAAAAACCGATTGTATTCGTTAAAATTAAGACCCGCCCAAATTTGGATTATCTTGGGCATGAAATTGCCGTTTTGCTTACTTAGGTATATGAGAATCAATACATTGTCTGCGTTGCTGGTGGCGTTTGGCCTGGCTGGTGGGCTGACGGGCTGCAACTCAGCCATGCAGGCTTACAAAAAAGGCGTCCGCCATTACGAGGCCGGAGAATACAATCTGGCATTAACTCAGTTTCAAAAAGCGGCTAAGGGGACTATTGATCCCGCCCGGCTGAATTACTACACCGCTGAGTCCTATCGGTTGTCGAACCGGTTTGGGGAGGCTGTTCCGTTCTACCAGAAAGCCATTGAAGCCAACACAACCGAGCCGGAGGTCCGCTTTAACTATGCCTACGCGCTAAAGTCGCAGGGAAACTACGCCGGCGCTCTGGAGCAGTTGCAGCAGTTCGTGGCTAAAGCGCCGAGAACGACCGCCAAACCAATACTGGATAAGGCCAAGCGTGAAATCGAAACACTGAAAGCTATTGACGTAATCGCTAAAAACAAGTCGCTCATCACGCTGCGTAATATGAGCAACCTCAATTCGCCGGGGGCGGAGTTTGCGCCGGTTGTGCGGGGCGAGGAACTGGTGTTTACGGCCTCGCGGAAAGAGCAGATCTATAAAAACAACGGCCAGCCAATGCTGGGCCTCTACCGGACCAAGCTGACACAGAATCCCGACGAAACCGGTAGCACGACGCCGACAGACCGTCCGGAACTGTTCAGCACGAATATCTTCCAGAGCGATGTGAACGAAGGGACACCGGCTTTTTCTAAAGACGGAAAGACGATGATTCTGGCGCGGGGCAATAATGGTAAACGTAAAGGCGGTCTGGACGTGGACTTGTTCATCAGCCGTCTGGGCGAAGGCAACGCGTGGAGCCAGCCGCTGCGGCTGCCCATCAGCGACTCAACCGCCTGGGATGGTTCGCCCGCGTTCTCAGCCGATGGTAAAACCCTGTATTTTGCCTCGAACCGCGCCGGTGGAGCCGGTGGGATTGATCTGTATCGTACCAGCATCGACGCGTCGGGCCGGTTTAGCCGCCCGGTCAATATGGGCCGTGACATCAATACGCCCGGCGATGAGATGTTTCCTTACGTCGGCCCCGACGCCAAGCTATATTTTGCGTCGGACGGGCATCCCGGTCTGGGCAAACTGGACGTATTTGTGGCGACCCGCTCAGGGGGCGTTACGAGGGTCGAGAATATGGGTCAGCCTATCAACTCACCCGCCGATGATTTTGGCCTGATCTATACCGAACCAACCAAAGGGTATCTGGCGTCCAATCGGCCGGGAGGAAAGGGTGACGATGATATTTATTTCTTCCAGGAAGGGGCCGCGCCTGAAACGCCGACAATTGCCGAGAATGCGCCCAAAACAGTGCGGTATTTCCTGGCCGGTACGGTTTCTGCCAATGAAACGCCTATTACGCCACTTGATTCGGCCCGCGTACGTATTCTTGACGATGCTACAGGCCAGCCCATTGCCGAGGTAACGACCGGTCAGCCGGGGACGTTCGGCAAATATCCGCTGCAAGAAGGTAAAGACTATACGATTCTGGCCGAGCGTAAAGGGTATCTGACCCGCCGGGAGCCGTTTACGATGCAGGGCAAGAGTATTCCCGCTATTTTCCTGACGAAGCCGCAGACTGATACGACGTTCAATGTAGCGATCCTGCTCGACAAGGCGACGCTGAATAAAACGTTCGTGCTGGAGAATATTTACTACGACCTCGACAAGTATAACATCCGCCCCGATGCCGCCGAGGAACTGGATAAACTGGTGACAATCCTGAAGGATAACCCGACGCTGAAGATTGAGCTTAGCTCGCACACGGACGTTCGCGCTCCGGATGCCTATAACCTGCGCCTGTCGCAGAACCGGGCCAAATCAGCGGTGGATTACATCGTGTCGAAGGGGATTGATGCCAGCCGTCTGACGGCGAGGGGCTACGGCGAAACGCAGTTGGTGGTCAAAAACGCCAAAACCGAAGAAGAACACCAGCGTAACCGCCGAACGGAGTTCAAGATTCTGGAGCTGTAAAGCGTCCGCCCAAACATTCCCGAAACGTGCTGGTTGATAATGAGATCAATCAGCACGTTTTCAATTATGCAGAACGACAAATTACGGCAGTTCCTCGTCGTGTTCAGCATTATCTCGCTGATCGTGATGAACTACCTGTCGAATGCGGGTGTGTTCGGCGGGCAGACGAACGGACAGGTGTCTGACAAATACCATACGCTTATTACACCAGCGGGGTACGCTTTTTCCATCTGGGGTCTCATTTTCCTGGGCTTACTGGCCTTTGCCGTGTATCAGGCCCTGCCATCGCAGCGAGACAATCCGCGGCTTCGGGCGGTGGGCTGGCTGGTTGTGCTGAATGCGTTCTGTAATGCAATCTGGAGTCCGTTGTTCAACAACGAACAGATTGGTCTGGCATTACTGGTTATTCTGATCATGCTAGTGTCGTTGGTTGTTATTGAGCATCGGTTGCTGGCCCGGCCTGATGTTCCGATTGTCGCACCTGACCTGGATGCTACCCTGCCCGAGTCGCCCGCTACACCTATTGAAACCTGGTTAGCCCGCGTTCCTTTCTCGATCTATTTTGGCTGGCTGACGGTCGCTACCATCCTGAACGTAGCGGTTTACCTGAAGGCTACGGATTTCAGTCTGATGGGGCTTAGCGAACAAACCTGGGCCATGGGGGTGCTGATTGTTGGCCTAGTCATTGGCGCGTTTGTCTTTAACCGATTTCGTAGTCTGGCCTATATTCTGGTGTTTGCCTGGGCCTACGTAGCAATTGTAGTTGAACAGCAGCCATATCGACCAGTGCAGATAATTGCCGGGGCTGGCGCTATCGTGGCCGTGTTGCTGGCTATCATGGGGATGATCTCGCGAAAAGCACCGGCTTTTACGTAATGACGTATATCGCTGTGAATTAATCGTAGCCGATTTTACTGAAAAAGTTATATGCATTCATTTTGTAAGCCGGTCTTCCTCTGGACTCTGGTGTGTCTGATTGCCGTCGTCGGCTCCGCAAAAGCCCAGAGTAATGCCAAACCCTTTAACGTAATTGCTTTTTATACGGCCAGAAACGACCAGGCGCACATCAGTTTCGTGCACGAAGCCAACCGCTGGTTTGCCAAAGCAGCCGCCGATCAGAACTTTGTTTTCGACTCGACCAGCAACTGGGCTAATCTCAATACGGAGTTTCTTGCCCGCTATCAGGTTGTGCTTTTTCTGGACACCCGGCCTGAGGAGCCCGCTCAGCGCGAAGCGTTCCGGCGTTATATGGAAAATGGCGGAGCCTGGATGGGCTTCCATTTTGCCGCTTTCGCGCTGACGCCTTCGGCCTATCCGCAGAACTGGGACTGGTATCACAATGAATTTTTGGGCTCGGGAGCTTATGGCAGTAATACTTGGCGGCCCACGTCGGCAATCCTGCGGGTCGAAAAGCAGACCCATCCCGTCACCCGGCATTTACCACAGACCTTCAAATCGGCTCCGAACGAATGGTACCGGTGGCAGAATGATTTACGTCAGAACCCCGACATTACTATCCTGGTATCAATCGATTCGACCAGTTTCCCGCTGGGCACCGGCCCGAAACCCCATGAAATCTGGCATAGTGGCTATTATCCCGTTGTCTGGACGAACAAAAAGTACAGGATGCTTTATCTGAACATGGGCCACAATGACCTTGACTACGAGAACAAAACCAACCGGGAGCTGTCGTTTACGTTCAACAATGACGAACAGAACAAGCTAATTCTGAATGGGCTCCTGTGGTTAGGCGGCCGCCTGAAGTAGCAGCATCTTTAAAACCGTAAGGGGTCGGTTGAAAACACTACGTTTTCAACCGACCCCTTACGGTAAATGCGAATCGCCTATGCAGACGTTTCGTCTTCCAGCACCGTAATGCTGTTGATTTTGTCGCCTTGCCGGATCTGGTCGATGACGTCCAGACCTTCAACTACCTTACCAAAAACCGTGTGGTTACGGTCGAGGTGCTGGGTGTTCTGGCGATTGTGGCAGATGAAAAACTGGGAGCCGCCCGTGTTACGTCCCCGGTGGGCCATTGATAGCACACCCCGGTCGTGGTACTGGTTGTCGCCCGTCAGTTCGCAGTCAATCGTATAGCCCGGACCGCCCGCGCCGGTGCCGGTTGGGTCGCCACCCTGAATCATAAAGTTCGGAATGACGCGGTGAAACGAAACCCCATTGTAGAAGCCTTTCTTAGCAAGGGTAATAAAGTTGTTGACTGCTTTTGGCGCATCCTTCTCGAAAAACTCGATCAGCATGGTTCCTTTGTCGGTGTTCATTTGTGCCTTTGGCATAACTGTGACAGATTTTGTTGCGGGCACAAAATTACAAGGTTTTAAAATCCGGGCGACGCAAAAAACGGAATCAATCACTTTCGATCAATTATTCGATTAAGCAGGTAAAATTCAATTCTGATTTCGCTTTCCTGACTATGAACACCCCTGATCAATTACTTCTTGAAATAAGACAATTATAGGGTGCGTATTTTTCGGGATAATACAACTAACTTGCCTGATGTTCACGTTCAAGTATGAATGGTTTAGACCTGACTTCTTGATTTTATGCAATACTACTCACTTCATAAGCTATCCCTAAGTAGTATTACATCCGCAATTTTCGCTACTGTTTCGTTTTTGTCTGATTCACCATGTGGATTGTCCGCTTAGCGTTAGAAAAAAAATACACCATCGCCGTTATGGCGTTGCTCATTATGATTATGGGCGGGCTGTCGGTCACGCAAATGCCGACCGACATCTTTCCACGGATTAATATTCCGGTTGTGTCCGTAATCTGGGGGTACAGCGGTCTGTCGACCAATGAAATGGAGAAAATGATTACCAACTTCTCCGAAACGTCAATCATCAATAACGTAAGCGATATTCAGCGGCTTGAATCGCAGACGTATAATGGTACGGCAGTTCTTAAAATCTTTTTCCAACCATCAGTCAAGATTGAGGAAGCTATTGCGCAGGTGACGGCCATATCGCAGACGATTCTGGTGCGAATGCCGCCCGGTACCCAGCCGCCCCTGATTGTGCGATACAACGCGACCGACGTACCCGTTCTGCAACTCGGTCTATCGTCCGATAGCCTGACCGAACCACAGATTACTGACTACGCCCAGACGCGCGTTCGGCCGCAGATTTCGACCGTGCAGGGAAGCCGCCTGTCGCAGGCATTTGGTGGAAAAACCCGCCAGATCGCCGTGGACCTGGAGCCGGATCAACTAATCGCTTACAACGTTACGCCCGAAGATGTCCTGAATGCGGTTGCCGCCCAGAATCTGACGCTGCCGGGCGGTTCGCTGCGCATATCGGACCGGGAGTACAGCGTCCGGCTCAACTCTAAACCCGACGTTATTTCGACTCTGAATGACATCCCTGTCAAGACGGTGGGCGGTACGGTGGTTCACATGCGCGACGTCGCCAATGTACACGACGGCGCATCGGTGCAGGCCAATATTGTTAAGCAGGACGGGAGTAAAGGCGTTCTGATGCGGATCGTTAAAACGGGAAATGCGTCGACGACGGAAATTGTCGACAAAATCCGGAATCAGATTCTGCCCACGGTACGGGCGGCTGCTCCTTCAAATCTGCGTATCCAGGAATTATTCGATCAGTCGGTGTTCGTGCGGGCGTCGATCAAGGGCGTTCTGGTTGAGGGTTTGATTGCGGCTCTGCTCACGGCCGCCCTGATTCTGCTGTTTCTGGGAAGCTGGCGAAGTACGCTCATCGTTGCCATTTCGATTCCGCTATCGATTCTCTGTTCGCTGATTGTCCTTTACCTGCTGGGTGAAACGCTGAATATTCAGACGCTCGGCGGGTTGGCCCTCGCCATTGGTATCCTGGTCGATGATGCCACGGTAACCATCGAGAATATCCACCGTAACGAGGAATTAGGCATGCCCCTGCGGCAGGCGATTCTGGAAGGGGCGCAGCAGATTGCCACGCCGACGCTGGTGTCGACCCTGACGATCTGTATCGTATTTACGTCGGTACTGTTTCTCGAAGGCCCGGCCAGATTCCTGTTTGGCCCCCTGGCCGAAGCCGTTGTATTTGCCATGCTGGCGTCGTACCTGCTCTCACGGACGCTGGTGCCGGCACTGGCCGATCTGATGCTGCGGAATGAAAAACGGGGCCATCACGGCGTAGAAGAGAAAACATCAACGAACCCGTTCGGACACATTTACAATCGATTCAACGCTGGTTTCGACCGGTTCCAGGAACGGTATATGCGGGCGTTGGAATGGGTATTGACGAATCGCCGAACGGTACTGGCGGTTTTCGTGGTCGTGGTCGTGTTCACGGCCGTTCTGCTGCCCTTTGTGGGCCGGGATTTCTTCCCACAGGTAGATGGTGGACAAATTAAGCTGCACCTGCGCGCTCCGGCCGGCACCCGGCTCGAAGCCACCGAGGAGGTGGCGGCAAAAACCGCCGAGATTGTGCGCGAAGTGATTCCGGAAGCCGAAGTTGGCTCGGTGATCAGCAACATTGGACTGACCTCGGAGCGATACAATTTTTTCTTCTCCGACAACGCGACGGCCAGCGCTGCCGATGCCGAACTGCTGATTTCGCTCACCAAGGACCGCTCCCGTCCAACGGATGAATACATGCGTGAGCTACGCGCCCGGCTGCGGGAAGAGATGCCCGATGTGCTATATTTCTTCCTGCCGGCCGATATCGTCAGCCAGATTCTGAATTTCGGTCTGACCTCGGCCATTGATGTGCAGGTGTCGGGCTTCGACCGGGCCAACAACCTGAAGGTGGCGCGTGAACTTCGTGATCGGATTGCTCAGATTCCCGGTACGGTAGACGTTCACCTGCATCAGGTTCTGGACGCGCCGGAGCTGTTTCTGGATGTTGACCGCGAACGCGCCGGACAGTTTGGGCTGACGGAACAGCGGGTGGCTACTAACCTGAACATTTCGCTGAGTGGTACAGGGCAAACGCGCCCGAACTTCTGGCCCGATCCCGTAACCGGTTTCCCCTATATCATTGCGGTGCAAACCCCGCCTTATAAGCTGGACTCCTACGAGAAGCTTCTGCGCACACCCGTAACCTCCGGCCAGCAGGCAACTCCACAACTGCTGAGTAACATCACGACCGTAAAACGAACCTCGGTTCCAGTCATTATTAACCGAGTCAATACCCAGCCGACCTACGACGTTTACGCATCCGTTGAGCGAACCGATCTGGGTTCGGTAGCAAAAGCCCTGAATGACCTGGCGGCAGAATATAAAACGCAGTTGAAGCCCGGTAACGTAGTAGCAATTCGCGGGCAGGTCGAAAGCATGGAGAGCGCTTTCAGCCGGTTAAGCCTGGGCATTGTCTTTGCAGCTCTGTTCGTCTATCTGCTCATGGTGGTCAACTTTCAGTCGTTCCGGTATCCGTTCATCATCATCACCGCCCTGCCGGGGGCTTTGTGCGGCATGGTCTGGATGTTGTTCCTGACCGGCACGACCTTTAGCATTCCTTCGCTGATGGGCGCAATCATGAGCGTCGGAGTGGCAACGGCCAACAGTATTCTGCTGGTGAGCTTCGCCAAAGATCATCTGCCCGAGGTAGGGGGCAACGCTTACGAAGCGGCCCTCGAAGCGGGACGAACTCGACTCCGGCCTATTCTGATGACGGCGATCGCCATGATTATCGGGATGCTGCCCATGTCGCTGGGCTTAGGCGAGGGAGGTGAGCAAAATGCGCCACTCGGTCGGGCGGTCATTGGTGGCCTGCTCATGGCTACGTTTACGACCCTGCTGTTTGTGCCGGTAGTGTTTAGTTATTTAGCCCGAAAAGTGAAGCTTGCATGAACTCGCTCTACCATGTAGTTGCCGCTTCCGAATGGGCAAAGGCAGAAAGCCTGCCGACCTATGAAGCTGGTAGTTTACAAACCGAAGGATTCATTCATCTTTCTGAACGGCATCAGGTTGCGGGCGTGCTTGAACGGTATTACCAGCACGTACCGGACTTACTCTTACTGCACATTGACGGGGACCGGCTGTCGGCCAGATTAGTGTATGAAGTCTCAACAAATAACGAGCGCTTTCCGCATCTCTACGGCCCCCTCAATACCAACGCCGTTGTGGCTGTAGAGCGTTTACCTTAGCTATCAATTAACTGTATGAAATCGCTTCGAATTATTATTCCGGTAGTATTGCTGATTGCTCTGTTCGTAGTGTTCGGCGTGCTGCCGCGTATCCGAAACAACCAGGAGCTAAAAGCCGAAGCCAATGCTGAGCGTAATCGTGAGGCCATTGTCAACGCAGTGCCCCTCAAGCAAGGCTCCGACACAACCGGCCTGACGCTACCCGGCCAGATACAGCCTTACCGCCAGACTCCACTTTACGCCCGGACGCAGGGCTTTTTACGTCGGTGGTATGTCGATATCGGCGCGCAGGTTAAAGAAGGACAGTTGCTGGCAACAATTGACGCGCCCGAACTGGACCAGGACATCGCTCGCGCGAAGGCCGATCAGCAACTTGCCCAGACAAATCTTGACCGGCTGCAAAGCGTTCAGCTGCCCGGTGCTGTAGCCCGTCAGGATATCGATACGCGCCGGTCGGCGGTGACGGTGGCAGACGCTAATTTGGGGCGGTTGCGGGCGTTGAAAGCGCTCCAGCAGATCCGTGCGCCGTTCAATGGGGTCATCACCAGCCGTACTGCCGAAAATGGCGCGTTAGTTTCGCCCGGTGCGGGACAGCCGCTGTTTACCATCTCCGAACTGGGGACGCTGCGGGTATTTGTGGACGTACCGCAAACGTATTTCCGGTATGTGAAAGTAGGCATGCCTGCAACGGTTATCGTGCCTGAGCTGAAAAATCAGACATTTTCGGGGAAAGTCGTCCGGACGTCGGGGACGTTACGGAGCGAGTCGCGGACGTTGCTAGCCGAAGTTGCCATTCCCAACCCTAGGCAGGAATTGCCCTCGGGTTTGTATAGTCAGGTCAAATTCAATATGATCGCGGCTAACGCCCCCGTACTGATTCCGGCTAACGCCCTGCAGATTACCCCCCAGGGGCCGCGCGTGGTTGTGCTTGACCCAGACCAGCGGGTGCGCTTTGTGCCCATTACCCTCGGCCGTGATTATGGAACAACCATCGAAGCTGCCAGCGGCCTGACCGGTCAGGAACGTGTCGTGACGAATCCAAACGACCGCCTGCGCGACGGTCAGAAAGTTCGGCTTCACAAGCCGGCCGCCGAAAAAACCGTAGCTCAGCGATGAAGATATTTTTAGGTAGTGTTATTGCAATCAGTGCTCTGGTTTTGCGGGTAGGGGCTCAAACGGCCCCTCTGAATGCCCCGGGGGGAGCCGTAACAGTTCAACCCGGTGGCAGTCCGGCCGGGGGGACCGGAACCATTCAGTCACCGACGCCCAGAACCGGCGTAACGCCAGTAGCCCCGAACGGAACAGGCTCCGCAACCGATGGGCCGGTTCCCGCTTTGACCATCAGCGGTTTTCGCCGGTTTGCCGACCCGACGCTCGAAAGCCTGATTCAACTGGGTCTGGATAATAGCCCGAACCTGCGGGCCGCTCTGAGCCGACTGGAAGAAGCACGTATTCGAGTGCGGGTAGCGCAGTCGTTTCTGTCGCCATCGCTACGTAGTTCGGCGCTTATAACAAGCCAGAGTTTATCCGAGCGTCGGCCCGTGGCGATTCCTACGTCTTCGGATCGATTGCCCCGGTTTCAGTTAAACACCTTTCAGCTCTTGCCAATCGATGCGAGCTACGAACTGGATCTGTTCCGGCGTATTCGCAGCAATATTGCCGTTGCCGATTTACAGGCGCAGGCGAGTGACGCCGACTTTCAGGCCTTCCGGCTTACGCTGGCATCCGATATTGCCCGGACGTATCTGCTGATCCGGGGGAACGACGCTGAGCAGGCCGTTTTTCGCCGGAATATGCAGTCGCGCGATACGACCCTGTCGATTCTGCGGGAGCGTTTTCGGGTCGGGCTAATCAATCAGATTGATGTGCAGCGGGCCGAAACAGATTATGCCGGTTTACGGGTAACGCTTAAAGGCCTGGAGCGCGCCCGCGTTGAACTCGTTAACGGACTGGCACAGCTCTGCGCGCAGGACCCTACCCAATTCTCGATTCAGAGCGGTACGCTACCGGCCAATGTACCGACGTATCCGTACGCCAGTGTATCGGCCGAGCAGCTCCAGCGCCGGCCGGATTTAGTGCAGTTTAACCGGCAGAACCAGATCGCAAACGCCCAGATCACCCTTCAGCAGGCAAGCACGCAGCCCCGGGTTACGCTGGTCGGCTCAGGCGGTGTCTTATCAGGACGTATCGGCCCCTGGTTTACGCCCAGTAGTGCTACTTATCTGGTAGGTGTCAACGCGTCGGTGCCGATCTACGAGGGGCATCGCGCCCGGCAGAATATAGCCCTATCGCGCCAGCAGGCCCAGACCGCCCAGCAGACGTACCAGCAGGCTTTACAACTCGCTCAGCGCGACGCCGAAACGGCCCTGGATAATCTGGCGCTGCTTCGCGAGCAGCTGGGACTGCAAACCCAGACGCTTGCTCTGGCCCGCCGAACCGAGCAGTATAACCGTGAGCTTTACGTCCGGGGCCTGGCTACCTATCTGGAAGTTCTGGATGCGCAGCGCACAATTTTGACTGCTGAACAGCAGCTTGTTCAGCTCCGCAGCCAGGAAGCGCAGTTTGCGGTGTCTTTACTGCGGGCTGTAGGCGGAGACTGGTAATCGATTAGGGAATGGCTACTTGTTGTCCATGTTACCGTCGTAAAGTATCCATTAACTAAAAAATCTGAACATTTCTGGGATATATGGGTAAGTTAGTAGCAACTTTGTTTCTTTATTAGTCTATTCCTTTAGTTCAGTATCAATGAATCATACCTATGTCATCATCATGGCAGGGGGCGTCGGAACTAGATTCTGGCCCTTTAGCCGGACAAGTTATCCAAAGCAATTTCATGACGTGCTGGGTACCGGCCGAACGCTGCTTCAACAAACCGCCGACCGATTCGATGGAATCTGCCCACCCGAAAATATCTTCATCGTTACCAGCGCACTCTACAAAGACCTTTGCAAGCAGCAGTTGCCGCAGCTGACCGACGATCAGATTTTATGCGAACCCGTTGCCCGGAATACGGCGCCCTGTATCGCTTACGCCTGTTATAAAATTGCCCAGAAAGATCCGGAAGCGAACATCGTGGTTGCCCCGGCCGATCATATCATCCTGAAAGAGGAAGAGTTTAAACGAACCATCCGGACGGCGCTCGACGCGACAAAGGATCAGGATATTCTGGTGACGCTTGGTATCCAGCCGAGCCGCCCCGATACCGGCTACGGCTATATCCAATACATTCCGGAAGCCGGCGAGACCATCAAAAAAGTTAAAACGTTTACCGAAAAGCCGCATCTGGAACTGGCGCAGCAGTTTGTTGACAGTGGCGAGTTTGTCTGGAACGCGGGTATTTTCGTCTGGAACGTACGAGCCATCAATAAAGCGTTCAGTGAACACCTGTCTGAGGTAGCCGAGATTTTTGAGGAAGGTAAAGACGCCTACTATACCAATCAGGAAGAAGCGTTTATTGACAAGGCTTATTCGCTGACCAAAAATATCTCGATCGACAACGGCGTTATGGAAAAAGCCGGCAATGTTTATGTCGTGCTGAGCGATTTTGGCTGGTCGGATCTGGGTACCTGGAAGTCGCTGTATGAAGTGTCGGACAAGAACGCCGATCAGAACGTAGTGGATGGCCACGTTATGCTTTACGATACCAAGAACTGCATCATCAAAACGCCCAAAGACCGTTTAGTGGCCATCAATGGTCTGGACGGATTCATCGTTGCGGAATATGACAACGTCCTGATGATCTGCCGCAAGGAAGACGAGCAGAAAGTGAAAGCCTTTGTTGCCGATGCAAAGGAACAGGGTGCCGAATTTGTATAAAGTGCAGTCAGTAGAGAGCGGGCTCTGGCATCAAATCCGGAGCCCGCTCAGTTATTTATCAATTGCCCCGGCTGAACCGTGAGAACTGTACTACGGCCAATTGGCGTCCTGCTGGTGCTGGCTGGCTTTCTCGTAACCTGCAAAGACACTGCCCCGGTTTTTTCGCCGGGTGCCAGCGATCCGCGCGTTACGGGGACCTGGCAACTGGTCGAACGGCGATTTCTGAAAGACTCTTTGTATACCATCCGGCAGGATACGACCACCATTACACGTGATACGAGCTTTTTTGTGACGAGACGGTATGCGCCAGCCTCTCCCCAGACGCTTACGTTCGCGACCGACGGCAAACTGAGCGCCTACGGTACCGAGATGACGTATTATTACCCCATCAATTACTTCCGGGTTGATTCGACCTTCGACGGTCTGGGCGTTGACCTGTTCATTACGACCAACCGGGCTACGGTGCCGTTTCGGCAGGGTGTAGCTTTTCAGGGCGATACGCTGGTGCTGCTGCCCAAATGCTACCGCCGTGACCAGTGCGATCCGGAACACTATCTGAAGTTTATCCGGGTACGCTGATTAAAGCCTATGCGCCCAACTGGCTGCTCCAGCCCTGCGCCCGAATGGGTGTCTGCTGCCCGGCTTTCGTCGCTAGAACAATCTGAGTTGGGTCGGCCGTGAGGTAGCCGATGGCCGTTATTCGAGCGTTGGTCGCGAGTTTGTCAAACTCCTGCGGACGTACCGTAAACAGAAGTTCATAATCTTCCCCTCCGTTCAGCGCAGCCGTCACCGGACTAATTTTAAACTCGTCAGCCGCCAAATGCGTCTGGTCATCGATGGGTAAATTTTCATCAAAAATAACCGCGCCCGTTCCCGACTGGCGGCAGAGGTGAAGCAGTTCAGAAGCTAGGCCGTCCGAAACGTCAATCATGGCCGTTGGCAGTACACCCAGGTCGCGCAGTTCATGAACCATATCGGTGCGGGCATCGGGACGAAGCTGCCGCTGCACCAGATAGGCACGCTCTTCGGAAAGATTCGGCTGCATATTCGGATCGGCCAGAAATACCTGCTTTTCACGTTCCAGCAACTGCAGGCCCAGATAAGCCGCGCCCAGATCGCCCGTTACGCAGACAACATCATTAGGCTTAGCCGTATTGCGGTACGTAATCAGGTTTTTAGGCACTTTCCCCAGCACCGACACCGAAATGATCAGCCCCGACCGGGATGAGGTCGTGTCGCCACCCACCAGGTCTACGTTATACGCCTGGCACGCGGCCCGAATTCCTTCGTATAGTTCATCAACGGCCTCGACCGGAAACCGGCTGCTCAAGCCAACGCCTACCGTAATCTGCACCGGCAAACCATTCATAGCGGCAATGTCTGACACGCCGAACGTAACGGCCTTATAGCCGAGATGTTTTAGGGGAACGTAGGTCAGATCGAAGTGAATTCCCTCAACCAGCAGGTCGGAAGTCAGCAGGCCATAGCTGTCGCCCCAGTCGAATACGGCGGCATCGTCGCCAATGCCGAGCCGGGTTTCCGGATGCGTTGGCGACGCAGTTGCCTGCCGGATACGTTCAATTAAGCCGATTTCGCCGAGGGTATTTAGATCAGTCATGCCAAAGAAAGTTGGAAGTTTGCTAAACCAGCAAACAAGAAAAAGCCGTTCCGCTTGACCTACGGAACGGCTTTTCATAAAAAATGGTTTGCGAAGACCCTACGGATTCGAGAGCGTATACTTATTGGTGGAGTTACCTGTTTTCTGGCTCTGCGATGTACGGGTAAGCACTAATTCATTGTCGCTGATTGAGTTAATTGTAAATTCAATTGAACCATTAGCGCCAGTCGGGGAAGGGTTTAGATTAGTCAGTACAAGGCGTGTATCTGAAGGAACGGAGTATTGTCCAACGAAGGTATTCCCGTCGAACTCGGTATATTTAACGGTTGGGGGAGCGCTCAGATCGAGCTTGAAACTACTATAGTTCCGGACATTGGCAGTGGCGCCCCGGGTATAAACTGTCGCTGTGTTTTCATCCACCGTGCGAGCCGTCCATACCTTGGCAATTCGTTCTGATATCGGCACTGGCTTAGGCTTACTGCATCCCGACAGTACCGCCAGAAACGTCGTTATCGAAAGAAAAGCAATGTAATGAGTCTTTCTCATGGTCAATTATTGCGTATAAACAGAAGTGGCTAAAGTTACGCTATTTTTGTGTTCATCAACAAATCCCGCGACCGGAATAATCGCCTGATTGACTAAACGGCTGTCATGACGCCCACCGACCCGAATCTGTTAAAATCATACACCCGTTCACAACTTGCATTACGTAATGGAAGCGATCGCGACGAGATCTGGTGCGCCTACGCGGGCCTGATCTACGATGTATCGGCTTCGCGGCTCTGGCGTAATGGGAAACATTACGAACACTGGGCCGGCCAAGACCTGACTGCCGAACTCGCCGATGCGCCCCATGCCGAGTGGGTGTTTGACAGGTTCCCGGTAATCGGCAGGCTGGCTTAATTCATGCCTATACTATGAACGTCCTCATTGCCGACAGCGGCTCGACTAAAACGGACTGGCGGCTAGTTACGTCTTCTGCAGCGCCCCGCGCCATACAAACGGATGGATTTAATCCGTATTACCAGACGACTGAACAGATTTCCACGACATTACGGGCCCAGCTACTACCGCAGCTCGGTGGAGTATCTGTTTCGGTTGCCTATTTCTACGGAGCCGGGTGCAGCGGTTCGGCTGTTAACGTCGTTGTAGCCGATGCATTACAGTCTGTGCTGCCCGATCTACTGGCTGTTGATATTAACAGCGATATGCTGGGCGCAGCCCGGGCTGCTGCGGGCCGTGAACCCGGGATTGTGTGTATTCTGGGAACCGGTTCGAACGCCTGCTGCTACGACGGCCAGCAGATTGCGCGGGGTATTCAGTCGCTTGGATTCTGGCTCGGCGATGAAGGCAGCGGGGGTTATCTGGGTAAAACACTCGTGCGCGATTTTTTCCAAGAACGGTTACCAGCCGATTTACGGACAATATTTGCTGCCCGTTATGCCCTTGATAGGCCGACGCTGCTGGAGAATGCTTACCAGAAACCGTTTCCAAATCGCTACTTCGCTTCGTTTACGCCGTTCCTGAGTGAAAACAGAACCCATCCACACATCGTTGCCTTACTGGAAGACGCGTTTAATCTGTTTCTCGATACGTATGTCCGTCGTTTTCCGGAAGCGAATCAGTGGCCCGTGCATTTTGTTGGCTCTATAGCCTACTACTTCGCCGAATCGCTGCAGGTGGCAGTTCGCCGAACGGGGCTGGCCATGGGACATATTCTAAAAGCACCTGTCGAACGGCTGGTTGATTTTCATCGGCAAACTGCGTAACGTACCTTTGTAGAGGTTTATGAAGCGGTAGGGGTTCTGACCACCGCAAGCTGGAAACCGGAACAGGTTTCCGCATTTATTTGATTACGAATGGCAAATCGATATTTCTTAAAAGTTAAAGATGTAGTCCGGGAAACGCCCGACGCCGTCACCATAACGTTCTGGCATCCTCTCAATGAAGAGGTTCGTTATCAGCCGGGGCAGTTTTTAACGTTTCTGTTAAACGTGAACGGCCAGAAAATCCGACGTTCCTACTCCATGGCCTCTTCGCCCCATGTCGACGTATCGCTGGCGGTGTCGGTGAAGCGGGTACCGGGTGGGTTGGCCTCCAACTACCTCTACGATCACGTAAAGCCCGGCGATATTCTCGAAACGCTGGAGCCAATGGGCAACTTCGTGCCGAAGCTGGATGCTAACACTCGGCGACTCATTGTCCTTATTGGCGCGGGAAGCGGTATTACGCCCCTGTTTTCAATGGCTAAATCGGCTCTGCACGTCGAACCGAACAGCCGCGTGTGGCTTATTTACGGCAACCGAAACCAGTCGTCGATTATCTACAAAGCGCATCTGGACGCGATGGAGCAGGCTTACGGCCGGTCGCGGTTTCAGGTTACTCACGTTCTGAGTCAGCCGAACGCTGGCTGGAACGGCCCGGAAGGGCGCCTGAATCAGCACACGCTCACCCGGCTTCTGGAGCAGGTTCCGGCAGCCGAACGTCAGAATGCCAGCTTTTACCTGTGCGGACCCGATGGCATGATGGCGGAGGCCCGTTCGGCGCTCGCTTTAGTAGGCATTCCGGCCGATCGCGTTCATAAGGAAAGTTACGCAACGGCGCCCGTTGCCGCTGGCGAATTGGTTGAAGAGCCTATGACGGCTGGCGATGCAGGGTCGCCCGAAGTAACGGTGCTTTATGAGGGGAGCGAGTACAAATTCGCCGTTGCTCCGCACCAGACTATTCTGGAAGCGGCTCTGGACCTGGATATTGATCTGCCCTATTCGTGTCAGGCTGGTATGTGTACGGCCTGTATGGGACGTTGCATCTCGGGTAAAGTAAAACTGGACGAAGAAGATGGTCTGTCCGAATCAGAACTGAAAGCAGGTTACGTGCTTACCTGCGTCGCGCACCCGGTTGGGCGCGATGTCGTTATTGAGATCGAGTAAGATGTAAAGCAATACCATAAAATGGCCTGACAACTTCGAAGTTGTCAGGCCATTTATTTTAGCCGTTAAATTGGTGCTTCCGGAAATAGGAAACCGAATTCTGACTATGAGTAGCTGAAGCCCTGCTGAACGCTTATTTATTCGAAAGAAGACAAGATCCGGCTTTCCCGATTATTTCGATTGTATGAAGAATATCATTCCTGGTAGCGTTAGTGTCCTTGCCCTGGCTGGTTTGCTGGTGGCTTTTCGGCCGCAGCTTATGTCGCCTTCAACGTTGGTCGCTAACCGCTATGCCGCCCGGCCCAAGAACATTATTTATATTCTGGCCGACGATCACCGGTACGACTTCATGGGCTTTACGGGCAAAGTGGCGGGTCTGAAAACGCCTAACCTCGACCGCCTTGCTAATGAAGGCGCTCATGTGCGGAATGCCTTCGTCAGTACCGCCCTTTGCTCACCCAGCCGGGCCAGTATCCTGACCGGGCAGTATGCGCACACGCACAAGGTGGTCGACAATTTTGCCCCGCTGACGCCGGGTCTGAAATTCTTTCCGCAATACCTCCGGCAGGCAGGCTACAAAACGGCCTTTCTGGGTAAGTGGCACATGGGTAATACCGACGATTCGCCCCAGCCCGGGTTTGACTACTGGCTGAGTTTCAAAGGGCAGGGTGTGTACTACAACCCGACTTTTAACATCAACGGCAAGCAGGTTACCCACGGCGACAGTAGCTATACCACCGATCTTTTGACCGACTATGCGCTGAAGTGGCTGAACTCCCTAAACAAAGACAAGCCGTTTTGCCTGTATTTATCCCACAAAGCTGTCCACTCCGAATTCCAGCCGGCCAGGCGCCACCGGGGCATATACCGCAATATGCCCATTAACTACCCCCAATCGATGTATCTGACGGCTTCCGATACCAGTACGATCTGGGGTCCTAAGCCGTCGGCTAGTCCCGAAACCAAAGCGTTAAACGTGAACATGGCCGACATGCCCAGCTGGGTTAAACAACAGCGGTATAGCTGGCACGGAGTCGATTATCTCTATCATGGCGCGATCAGTTTTAATGACTTTTACCGCCAATACTGCGAAACGCTCATGGGCGTCGACGACAGCGTTGGACGGGTGCTGAAGTGGCTGGAAGATAATAACCTGGCCGAAACCACCATGGTTGTTTACATGGGCGACAATGGCTTCAGCTTTGGCGAACGGGGGCTGATTGACAAGCGGCATATGTATAAGGAATCGATGCGCGTACCCCTGCTGGTACGTTGCCCTGCTATTATAAAGCCCGGTACGAAACTGGACCAGGTCGTGCAGAACGTCGATATTGCACCAACGTTTCTGGCCTACGCAGGCTTGACTAAACCGGCCCAGATGCAGGGAAATTCATTCCTGTCGTTCCTGAAGGGCGAAACAATTCCCTGGCGTGACCGGGCGTTTTATGAGTACTACTGGGAAGCCGATTTTCCGCAGACGCCGACGATGTTCGGGGTTCGAACCGGGCGTTACAAGTATATTTTCAATCATGGCGTGTGGGATGCCAACGAACTATATGATTTACAGAGCGACCCGCAGGAAGTCAACAACCTGATTCGAAGCGCCGAACACCAGGATATCGCCAAAGATTTGCGAAATCAGGTATTCGACTGGCTCGAATCGACTAATGGCCTGCAGATTCCTTTGCATCCTGTTCGGCAGAAACGCTTTGATCACCGCTACCGCGGCACCTACTAACTAATGATCTGTTCACGTCTGGTATTTACGCTGATTGGTAGCTGTCTGGGCTTTGGATTCTGGGGATGCCATTCGGCAACGGATTCAGAACAAGCGTCCAGAGCAACGACCCAAAGTCAGTCTGGCCAGCAGGGGGCTGCGGCTACTGCTACAGACGGCAGCACAAAAGGCATGGTCTGGATTGGCGGAGGAACCTTTCAGATGGGAGCCGATGAGTTTCCGGATGCCCGCCCCGTCCATGAGGTCTCGGTAAAGGGCTTCTGGATGGACGAGCATGAGGTGACCAATGCGCAGTTTGCCGAATTTGTCAGGCAGACGGGTTACGTTACGGTGGCTGAGCGGCCGCTGAACCCCGACGATTTTCCGGGTGTTCCGGCGACTCAGCTGGTGCCGGGTTCGGCGGTGTTTACGCCACCCGCTCAGAAAGTATCACTGGCGAATCCACTACAGTGGTGGCAGTACGTGGGCGGAGCGAGCTGGCGGCATCCAAAAGGACCGAATAGCACCATCAACGGACACGAAAACGACCCCGTTGTGCACGTCAGCTACGACGATGCCGCAGCGTATGCGAAATGGGCCGGCAAACGCTTACCGACCGAGGCCGAATGGGAGTTTGCCGCGCAGGGCGGTAGAGGACCGAATACGTATTACTGGGGCAGTGAGTTGAAGCCGGGTGGCAAATGGATGGCGAACATCTATCAGGGCGATTTTCCGCAGCAGAATACGTTGGAAGATGGCTTTGCTGAAGCGGCTCCCGTGAAAACGTTTCCGGCTAATCCGTATGGCCTGTATGATATGGACGGTAATGTCTGGGAATGGTGCCAGGATTTATACCGGCCTGATTATTACGTACATTCCCCTACGAACAATCCACAAGGACCAGCCGATAGTTACGATCCCGATGAGCCGGGCGCGGTTAAGCGCGTACAGCGTGGGGGCTCGTTCCTGTGCAGCGACCAGTATTGTACCCGCTATAAAGCTGGAAGCCGAGGGAAAGGCGAGGTGAGCAGCGGCAGCAACAATCTGGGTTTCCGGTGCGTGCGAGACAAATAAAGACGAGCAGGTTTGTCAGACCTGCCCGTTATAAAGTGTGCTATCTCTCTACTGCTTATTACCAGAGTCTGGCTTAGTCCGGTTTGGGTATCGGAGCAACCTTTGGAACCGTAGCCGGGCGGGGTGGTCGGGCAGGCGTAGCGGGCACAACCGGTGCTACGTGAACATTTGCTTTAGCGGGTGGTGGCGGAAGAGCCGGTAGGGCGGGACGAGCTGCTTTGGGTGGGCGAGGTACCCGGCTGGGCCGTGCTGGCCGACTGGGTACATCCGGGGGTAGCACGGGGGCAAACGCATCGGCATGCTGATCAATCTGATTCTCAAGCCGCCCTACCTGCTCCTGCAGCGCTTCGGCCTCCTGTTCCAGTTTCGCCAAAGGTTGCCGTGCCGACTCCAGTTTGGCCTGAAGGCTCTGAAGCTGTTGATTCATCTCTTCAATACTCGCTTCCTGTTTCCGAATCTCGGGCTGCAGCGCCTGAAGCTGCTTTTCAATCTCGGCCTGGCTTAGTTTCTGTTGCCCCTGCAGGAGCCGCTGGTGCTTCTCAATCAGGGCGTTCCGCTGCTCCATTAACTTTTCTTTACGCCACTCCAGTATCTCCTGACTGCGCTCTACTTCCTCAACCGGAAACCGCATCTTTTCCATCTGAAGCTGTAGGGTCTGCATCTGCTGAGCACGTTGCGCCATAATCTGACTTAAACTGTCCATCCGACGCTGCTGTAAGGCCCGCAGACGATCAAGCGTATCCGAAAGTGGCTGAAGCGCTGTAACGGAACCTAATGCGTTGTGAATAATGCCGTTGTAGTCGATGCGCTTTACTTCCTTCAGCACACCGTCCACGTTAACCGGAAACGTACCCGCATCATTAGCCGCTTCAAACGCGGTCGTTATTATGTTGTTGTAGTCAATCTGAGCCAGACCTTTGTTCAACTCATCCATGCCCTCGCCGAACGAGTGCCTGGTTTCAATCAGCGTCAGCAGGATGTCGCGGTCGGCCTGAGGAATGTTATCAAGGGTGAGTTGTCCGGCCATCACCTGATCATACTGACGCTGTAACCGCGCGACACGACTGGCAGGCAGTTTATGCCCTTTCCAGATGATATATTCTACTTTTTGCTTGTCTGAAACGGCAAACTCCACACCGGGAGAGACGTTATGGCGTCGGGTTGGTTTGGGCTGAGTCGTGCGGGGTTTGGGCTCGTCCTGTTTCTGCTGCACCGCATAAACGGATGCACTTACCAACAGGAGGGTTACCAAGGTCAGACCGGCCAGATTGCCATTGGATACCAGCGGCTGCGTAGGTACACCTAACATTCGCCGAACGCGTTGGAGCAGTTGCCGTTTGCCGGTGAAAGCCATGGCCAGGGCAGGAGCTTCCGTCTGCGCCAGGCGCAGTTCCTCAACGCGGGCCAGGGCCTGTGCCAGAATACGGCCATCGCCCCCGCAGGCCATTACGGCCAGGTCGTCGCAGCAGTGTTCGCGCTCTTCCCGTACCCGGGCCGATAACCACCAGAGGGCAGGATGGAAGAAATAAAGCACCTCGACCAGCGATTGCAGCAGGTTGACGGCGTAGTCGTGACGTTTTACGTGCGCCAGTTCGTGGGCCAGCACCGCTTCAATTTCGCGCATACTCAGGCCAGTTGTCAGGCCAACGGGCAGAAGCAGCACCGGTTTCAGAATGCCAACGACCATGGGTACGGCAATCCGGGCCGACTCGCGCACCTGCACTACAGTGTTAATGTCTAACGTTGATCGCAGACTGGCGGTTAGCTCGGTCCAGATGGACGTAGCGGGCTGAATCGCCGAACGGCTCAGGCGCTGCAGATAGACCCAGCCACCCACGAGTCGCAGGCCAAAGAGCGCTACGCCAATCAAGTACACCAGCACAAACTGGCTCAGGTGGTTGCCTAAAAACTGCTGAACCTGCTGGTGCCAGGGCAGGGTTTGGGCCATGGTTTGGACTGTACCCCAGCGAATCAAAACAGGCTGAGTGATTAATTGCTGAGGCATCGGTGCCGTCAGAGCTGGCCGGTAACACCAGACGAAGGTAGCTGCCGAGGCAACAACCTGAGTTAGCAGCGTCAGCACACCCGCCTGATAACGTAAAGCGCTCGATCGGTTGCGCAGATGGTGGAGAAGGAGAGCTGCGGGTAGCACCAGAGCGAAGCCCTGCCAGACAGCATGAAGCAGCGTCCAGCCCAGCGCTTCGGCTACCGGGCCCGACAGAAATTGGGATAAGTTCATGAACGTAATGGTCATTGTGTTTCGTAAATCCCGTAAGCGTACTAACGTTGATTCCTGCTATTCTGAATCCAGACGGCTCAGCAGGTCCTTAATTTCATCCAGTTCCTGGCGGGAGGCTTTATGCTGACCCAGCACCTGCATTACCAGTTTTGACGCCGATCCCCGGAAGGCTGTTTCCACAAAGCGATCCACAAGCCCACGCTGGGTGTCTTCTTCCGTAACGGCGGCTGAGTACGTATGCGAACGACTGTTCCGCTCCGGATCGGTGTCGCGGGTGAGCAGTCCTTTTTCGTGCATAATCTGCATCAGTTTTAGGGCCGTTGTATAACCAATATCCCGACTTTGGCTTAGGTTCTCGTGGACCTGCCGTACGGTACTGGGGCCATTGGCCCAGAGCACATGCAGGATCTCCAATTCGGCATCTGTTGGCTTCATGATCCTTCTACGAATAGTTTCGTAGCAAACATATACGAACAATTTCGTAGATGCAAGGGAGTGAACAAAAAAGTTTTACAACCGCTTATTTTAGGACAGCAACCGCATTTGACAAAAAGCTGCTAGCTTCAGGCTGAATACACAACGAATCATTAGGCAAGGCAGCGCTTCTGTTGCCTCATATATATGACCTCGAACGAAACCCTGCAACTGCCCACCCGGCCCGCCCGGCGGTTCATCCGTGAAGACCTGGAATTGACGAGTTGGGACGACGTAAAATCATTTTATGACGATCTACTGAATCGCCCTGTTACCAGCAGCATTGAACTACAGCAGTGGCTGATGGATCGCAGTGAGCTGGAGTCATATTTAAGTGAAAATTTCGCCTGGCGGTATATCCAGATGACCTGCGATACGGCCAATGAGGACCTGGTGAACCGACTCAATTTCTTCATCGAGGAAATTCAGCCGCCCATGACCGCCTATGGCAATGACCTTGATCTGAAGGCCATTAATAGTCCATTCCTGAGCGATCTGACCGATGAAGGCTTCGACGTAATGGTGCGCGGTATGAAAAAAGCCATCGAGATTTTCCGGGAGGAAAACATTCCGCTCCAGACCGAAATGCAGACTGAGGAGCGCAAATACGGAGCAATTGCCGGTGCCATGACCGTAACGATGACTGGCACCGACGGCACTCCGGAAGAAATGACCCTTCCACAGGCCAGTGATCTGCTGCAATCTACCGACCGCAGTGTGCGTGAGGAAGCCTGGCGTAAAATCTGGGAGCGTCGATATCAGGATCACGTTACCCTCGATCAACTCTTTGACCGGCTGCGCGACCTGCGCCACAAGATGGCTACAAACGCCGGTTTTGCTAACTTCCGGGATTACTCCTTTGCTGCGCTTGGGCGCTTTGACTATACGCCCCAGGATTGTTTTAACTTTCATGAATCGGTGGCCGACGCGGTAGTGCCGCTGCTGAACGAACTGGCCGAAGAGCGCAAACAAAAACTATCGGTAGACCCGCTGCGGCCCTGGGACGCAAAGGTGGACGTAGAAGGCTGGCCAGCCCTGAAACCGTTTGAGTCGGGCAGCGAACTCATCGAGAAAACCATTACCTGCTTCGACCGGCTCGACCGTGAGCTGGGTGATGACCTGCGTATCATGCGGGCGATGGGCCATCTTGACCTGGAGTCACGTAAGGGGAAAGCCCCCGGCGGTTATAATTATCCGCTCGAAGAGATTGGCGTGCCGTTTATTTTCATGAACGCTACGTCGAGTCTGCGTGATCTGGTAACGATGGTACACGAAGGCGGCCACGCGGTTCACTCGTTCCTGACGCGCGATCTGCCGCTAAAAGCGTTTCGCAACCCACCCATGGAAGTTGCTGAACTGGCGTCCATGAGTATGGAACTGCTGTCAATGGACCATTGGGACGTTTTTTTCTCGGATCCTGATGAACTGCGTCGGGCGAAACGCCAGCACCTCGAATCAATTATTGAAACGCTGCCCTGGGTAGCAACCATCGATAAGTTCCAGCACTGGGTGTATGAACACCCTACTCATTCTGTGGAGGAACGCCGTGAGCAGTGGGCCCGCATTTTCGACCAGTTTGCCGACCGGATAACTGACTGGACAGGGCTTGAAAAGTATAAAGAATACTACTGGCAACGGCAACTGCACCTCTACGAAGTTCCCTTTTATTACATTGAATACGGAATTGCGCAGTTAGGGGCTATTGGGGTCTGGCGAAATTACCGACGCGATGCCCAGCGAGGTTTAGCGGGGTACAAGAATGCCCTGAGCCTGGGCTACAAAGCGCCGATCCGCGATATCTACGCGGCTGCTGACGTCCCGTTTGACTTCTCCCGCGAACACATCCGTGAATTGATGCGTTTTGTGTGGGAGGAGTTGGAAAAATTGAAGGATTGAAACCAGCAAGCTGTTGGAAACCTTACGGGTCTGGATTAATTTTGCCGAATCAATTCGTAATCAAGTGGCTATGAAACGCGTATTTAGTGCAGGGTTACTGGTCGCAGCGGTGTTGTCGCTGGCGTCTTGTGACTACCAGAAAAATAACACCATCCGTCAATCAGACCCTCGGGCTCGCGACTTCAGAGCCGACTACCGGGCGGGAGATCCGGAGGTGTATGGTACTGGGAAAGATTCAGCAGCGGTGCAGTCCAAATATAAATATACACCCAACCCGGCGCTGGAAGAACGGACGCAGAAAATTCGCGAAAAACTGTTTGGTGCTGGCACCATTGGTGAGGGGGCGTAAAGAAACAGGATTCTGCCAATAGTAAAGCCCGGTGTGCCGGTGCTCTATAAAGGTTAAAAAGCGACGGATTGGTCATCTATAGCCGGTTCGTCGCTTTTTGGCGTCCAATTCGTGGTGTACACTTTTTTTACGTTACTTTGCTCACTTAAAGGCAGGCGGGTTTTAGTACTTTTCAGGTAAATGACCTGCTGAAATCTCTATAAACGCTATGAACATTGCATTAGTTACGGGTTCAGCCGGACTGATTGGGAGTGAGGCTGTTGCCTTTTTTGCCGATAAGTTTGATCTGATCATTGGTATCGATAACAACATGCGGCAGTATTTCTTCGGAGCCGACGGCTCTACGGAATGGAACCGCAACCGACTCACCGATACTTACGCTACCTATAAGCATTATACCGCCGATATTCGGGAAGTGTCGCAACTGGAGCCAATTTTTCGCGAGTACGGCACGGATATTAAATTAGTTCTTCATACGGCTGCGCAGCCTTCGCACGACTGGGCTGCTCGTGAGCCGTTTACCGACTTTGGCGTAAATGCCGTTGGTACGCTCAATATGCTGGAGATGACCCGCCTGCACAGCCCCGAAGCGGTATTCATTTTTACCTCGACGAATAAAGTTTACGGGGATAATCCAAATTTCCTGCCGTTGATCGAGACCGAAACCCGCTGGGAAATCGACCAGAATCATCCTTATTTCGAAAACGGTATCGATGAGCGTATGAGCCTCGATCATACCAAGCACTCCGTTTTCGGTGCGTCGAAGGTTGCCGCCGATATCATGGTACAGGAATACGGACGGTATTTCGGGATGAACACGGGCGTATTCCGGGGCGGGTGCCTGACGGGACCGAACCATTCGGGAGCGCAATTGCATGGCTTTCTGAGCTACCTTATGAAATGTGCCATTACCGGCAATCAATACACCATTTTCGGTTATAAGGGCAAGCAGGTTCGCGATAATATTCATAGCTGGGACCTCGTGAATATGTTCTGGCATTTCTACCAGAACCCGCGTCCGGGCGAGGTTTATAATGCTGGTGGCGGACGTTACGCGAACTGCTCAATGCTCGAAGCCATTGCACTTTGCGAAGAAATATCGGGCAACAAAATGAACTATCAGTATTCGGAAACCAACCGCAGCGGTGACCATATCTGGTATATTTCAGACCTGAGCAAGTTCAAACAACATTATCCCGGCTGGAACTGGACGTACGATCTCAAGGAAACGATGGTGCAGATTCACGATAGTATGGCCGCCCGTCTGGCGGTTCTAAAGTAACTACTGTTTTTTCAGCTATAAAATGCCAGCGCGTTCGACTGGCATTTTTAGTGTTATCCTGATGCCTCATTTCGATACGAATCCAACTCTGTACTGGCTGGCTGTATACGTCCTATGTTGGGGTATGATATGGCTCACGGTACGGTCTGCGGTCGACAAACGAGTGTTTTTGGCGTCGGCGTTTCTGCTGCTGTTCCTACTGCGTTTGCCGAGCATCGTGTTTGATTCTGAAATCAATCCCGATGAAAGCCAGATGATTACGCAGGCGCTGACGTTACGTAGCGATCCGGTTTATTTTCGCTCAGTTGACGGTACAACGGGCGGGCCTTTGGATAGTTATTTCCTGATTGTACCCAGCCTGTTCGGTCTGCCGTTCGATTATATTACGGCCCATCTGACCGCCTTTGGGTTAGTGGCGCTATGCCTGTGGTTCCTGTTTCGAACGGCCAGTTTATGGTTTGGCGAGGGAGCCGCCCGCTTAGCGTTAACTCCTATGGTGTTCATGCTTGGATTAACGCAGAACGGCGATTTTCTGCATTATAATAGTGAATTGATCGCCCTGCTGCTGCTCAGTGGGAGCTATTACCTTTACGCTCTAGTTATACGTCAGCCATCTCCTTCGTTGGGCCGCGTTGCCCTGATCGGTTTGTTGCTGGGCATGGTTCCGTTCGGGAAATTACAGGCGGTTCCGCTGGCAGCCGTGGTCGGGTTATTCGTAGGGCTTGACTTACTGACCCGTCCGAATCTGAACGTGTCTGCTAAGGCTGCCCGGATTGGTGTTCTGGTTCTTGGCGGTATTACCTTCCCGTTGGTGTTTGTGCTGTTAACGTGGATCAATAGCGTGTATAATGATTTCGTTACGTTCTACATCATCGGCAACTTTCGGTATGCCAACGATAGTAATCAACTCGTGAGTTTGCTGCGGCTGCCTATTTTTTTTGAGAAAGGCAGCGAATTTGACTGGCTTGTTAAGCTGACAGGTCTTATCTGGCTGGTGGGCGTAGTTGTGGCTCTGCGTCGTCGGATTCAAGCTAACCGGTCCCTCTGGCAAGTCGGCGGGTTTGTGGGCGTTCTGCTGGTTGCTACGTTGATAGCGATTACCCGAACCGGTTCAGAATATGTGCATTACTTATACTTCCTGACCGGACCGCTCTTCTTTCTGCTGGCTTACGGATGGCAGCAGTTACGGCTTAGCAACCAAATGGCTCAGTGGTTTCCCATTGGCGTATTGAGTATATACTTATTGCTATTTGGCATTCAGGCAGTCCAGCGTTATAGGCAGGGCATCGCTCTGAATCCCTACTCGTCCGAAGGGCAGGGCGGATGGGCGGTGCAGCAGTCGCCCGTGTCGAAAGAAATTCGGAAGTATGGCCGGCCCGGCGAAAAATTGGCCGTCTGGGGCTGGCGCTGCGATTATTACGTTCAGACGCAGATGCCGCAGGGTGTAGCCGAAAATCATACCATTCGCAGCACGTTTGCACACCCTATGCGCGATGACTACCAGAGACGTTACGTAAAGGATTTTAAGCGATCAAAGCCCGCTGTTTTTGTGGACGCCGTTGGTAGTCAGAACTTATGGATGACTGACCGTAACAGCCAGGGGCACGAAATTATTGGACCTTTGCGTCAATTCGTTGCGACAAATTATCATTACGCCGGGCTTGTTAATGACACCCGGATCTATGTTCGTAACGACCGGGTAGCCGCTCTGAAATGACGGCATTTTCGAACTTGAATCTATACTAACCGAATCAATGAATTACGACCGTATTTACCAGTACCGATTTCAGCAAATCTCACACGAGAAAAAGAAGGTTATCTGGACCATAATCGCCAATTATTTTTATAAGCTCCTGGGCCAGCCTAAGCGGGTGCTGGACTCGGCAGGCGGCATGTGTGAATTTATCAACGCTATTCCCAGCGAGGAACGATGGACCGTTGATATCGTTGAAGAAGTGAAAAAATTTGCCGCACCCGAAGTTAAACTCGTTATTGGTGACGTACTGACGGTTGATTTGCCCGAAAACTACTTCGATGCGGTGTTTATTTCCAACTTTTTGGAGCATCTGCGTAGCCAGGAGGAAGTCGCTTTCTTTCTGGGGCGGATGCACAAATGCCTCAAACCGGGTGGCCGATTAGGCGTAATTGGCCCGAATTTTAAATACTGCTACCGCGAATATTTCGATTTTGCCGATCATACGGTCGTATTATCGGAACTGGGCGTAGCCGAACACCTCTACGGAGCTGGTTTTAAAGTGACCAAAGCGCATTCACGCTTCCTGCCTTTATCGTTCCGGGGCGGTTTACCGGTTCACCCCCTGCTGGTAAAGCTGTACATGAATATGCCGTTTGTCTGGTGGGTGTTGGGAAAGCAGTTTCTGTTCATTGCCGAAAAAGTGCCCCTCGAAAATAGAACAAGTGACTCCGGTTTGACGTACCATTAAGGGAGTACGTCCCATTCCATTCACGTACCGAACCAATTATGTGGACTAAACAAGGACTTATTTACAAGCCAGACGGCTCGATGCCCTTTAGCCGGACGCACGCCCAGGTGCCGTTCGGGTATCCAATGGATGACCGGCTGCGCGTTTATTTTGCTACCCGCGACGATAACACGTCGTCGGCTACTTCGTTCGTAGAGCTTAATCCGGATAATTTATCGGAGGTGGTTTACGTACATGACAAGCCGTGCCTGACTAAAGGTGCCGTTGGCATGTTCGACGAATCGGGGGCTATGCCTTCCTGGTTTCTGCCCGTTGGCGATGAAATCTGGCTGTATTATACCGGCTGGAACCGCAGCCAGACGGCAAGCTACCGGCTGGGGATTGGTCTCGCCGTGAGCCGCGACGGTGGGCTGACGTTCGAGCGGAAATACACCGGACCGCTGCTGGATCGGTCGATTTACGATCAGGTATGGGTAGCGCAGCCGTGCGTCATGCGCGAGGGAGATACCTGGCGGATGTGGTACCTCTCCTGCACCAAGATTGAGGTCATCAACGATCATCCCGAGCCGTTTTACGATGTCAAATACGCCGAGTCGTCTGATGGTATCCGGTGGGAACGTACCGGTCAGGTTTGCGTAGGTTATGATGAGTTTACGGACGCTATTGGCCGCCCGACGGTATATAAGGACGGAGATTTGTACAAAATGTATTTTTCGTACCGAAACGCCACTAACTACCGGACGGACGTACAGCGTAGTTACCGCATCGGTTATGCCGAGTCGACAGATGGTATAACCTGGAATCGGAAGGACGATCAGGCCGGTATCGGACGGTCGACAGAAGGCTGGGATTCGCTGATGATGGATTATTGCCATATTTTTCCTCATCGCGATCAGTGGGTTATGTTTTATAACGGGAATGGATTTGGCGCGTCGGGGTTTGGATACGCTACGCAGCCGGCCACAAACTAAGTCGGTTTCTGCAAATTTGTATTTTACATAGGTAGCGGCCTATTTTGTGATAAATCCGTAATCAAGACAGTATGAAAGAAGTAGCAAAGTATCTCATAAAAGTTGACGCCGAATTCAAAGACGGTCAGATTGTTACCGAGATTCCGTACGAAGAGGTGATGCGGTTGGTTAACGAGCCGAACATCGTTATCATTAAGACGGGTATTCCTAACGAAAAACTGGCTAAGGTGATTGCTGATACGCGTCAGTGGGCCGATAAAACACCGTTGGCCGAAGGTCCCGATACATTCGATAACAATCAGCATAAGCAACGGCTGCACATCGCCAAGATTCAGCAGGCGCCACAGCTTTTTCACGACCATACCTTCGATGCTATTCTGGACCTGGAGACGGAATTCCAGCAGACATTGCTGAGCGTTTTCGATCCAATGCGGGGCTTCTGGAACAACCTGACCGGGAATAATGAATCATTCGGAATCCGGAAGGGCGAACCGTATTTTCACCCGCAGGTAACGCACTACCCACTGGGGGGCAGTTTCTTCGGACGGCACTGGCACCCGCTTAACCCGCAGAAGGTAGGCATGATTCTGGCCCTTAACCAATATGGGCAGGATTATACGTCGGGCGGAACGGGTTACGTTATCAACGACCATATCGTCGAGACAGAAGGCTATCAGGACATGGGCGACATGATTCTGTTCCGCTATGACCTGCCGCACTGGGTGAGTCCGTCGAGTTTTGCCGACCGGTTCAGCTGGGAAGATCCCGCCGGGCGTTGGGTATCCATTCTGCCATTCTATAATCCCTGGGGAACCCCCGCTGAGAAGGACGAGCCGCAGGGCTGGAAAGCGCATATTCAAACGGCGAAGAATACGGCATCGGAGGCAACCGTTTAATCAGGAAATACGGCATCGGGCCCGGCAATTAACGTCCCGTTCGTTCGTATCTTTGCAACCAACCGGAAACCCGGTTCGCGCTACAGGTTGCGCGAAGCCGGGTTTTTGTTCTCTTTATGGTCAAAGTCAGCGTTCTGATTATCACCTACAACCAGCAGAAGTTCATCCGCAAGGCTATTGATAGCGCTCTTGCCCAGCAAACGACATTTCCTATCGAGATTCTGGTTGGCGATGATTTTTCGACGGATGGTACCCGGGAAATTATCCAGGAGTATGAACGTAATCACCCCGGTCTGGTTATCGGCGTTCTTCATCCACGTAACATGGGTAAAAACGGCGGAATCAACTTTCTGGAAACGCTGAAGCTGGCCAAAGGTGAGTATTATGCGCTGATGGATGGTGATGACTACTGGACAGATTCGCTGAAGCTGCAGAAACAGGCCGATCTGCTGGACGATCACCCCGACTATTCGACTGTCTTTCATAACGCGCTCATTACGTATGAAGATGGTACGCCTTCGCACCTGCTCAATGGACCCGATATGAAGCCATTTTATACGGTGGATGACCTGATCGGGGAGGATGAAATCTGGTTTATGGCAACGTCGAGTACGTTGTACCGCAATAATATAAAAGAGTATCCGACCTGGTTCCGGGAGTCGTCGAGTGGCGATATCCCCCGGTTGATTCTCAAAGCCAAACTTGGGAAAATCGGCTACATTCCGGATGTAATGTCTGTGTACCGGAAGAACCGCGGAGGAGCCAGTTACGCGGATAATTACTATGACGAAACGTTTCTGCGCAACCGGATTCAGATGTACCGCGATATTAACCGCGAGCTCGATTATAAATACGATCGAACACTACGCCGGAACATCGCCCGTTATTATCGAATGCTGCTGGATGCCAAACAATATAAACAGAGTTATTTCCGCCGGGCGTTCTATGCGCTGAAATACCTGCATTTAGGTCGGCCGGACTGGGAAAAAACAAAGCTTGTGCTACGCGATTATATACTGCCCAGGCCCGTCAGTAAACTTTACAGCACGATCCGGTTGCTGCCGCATCGTAATTAATCCGAAAGCCTGGAACCGCGATACAAAAGACAACAAATACCAACGGTGAACTGAATCGACATGAAGCTAAGCGTCGTCATACCAGCCTATAACGAAGAAGAATCGTTGCCGCCCACCCTGCGGGTGCTGTACCAGACTCTGGCGAAGCACGGCATTCCGCACGAGATTTGCGTTACGAACGATAATTCCAAGGACGGTACGCTGCGAGTTTTGCAGGAGCTGGCGGCAACCGAAATCCCGACCCTGGTGCATTTTACTAACCCAGGTCCCAACGGCTTCGGCTATGCCGTTCGTTACGGACTGGAACGCTTCACCGGCGATTGCGTGGCGGTGTTCATGGCCGATATGTCCGACGATCCGGAGGACTTAGTGAAATACTATAACAAGATGCTCGAAACAAACGTCGATGCCGTGTTCGGGTCGCGTTGGGGTAAAGGCGGGAAGGTCATTGATTATCCGCCCCTCAAGAAATTCATCAACCGCATCGCTAACTTCATCGTCAAGATGGTTATGGGCATTAAGTACAATGATACGACGAATGCCTTCAAGCTATACAAACGCGAGACGATTGAGGGCGTGAAGCCGTTTCTCTCTCCTCATTTCAACTTAACAGTCGAATTACCGCTGAAGGCCATTGTACGGGGGTATAGTTACGCTGTTGTGCCAAATAGCTGGACAAACCGGAAGTACGGCGAATCGAAGCTAAAAATCAAAGAAATGGGTAGCCGGTATTTTTTCATTCTGCTCTACTGCCTGATTGAGAAATACTTTTCGCGGGGAGATTTCCGCAAGAAGTCGGCAGTACCCGTAGCCCAGACCGTTAGTCGTTGATTGTTGTTGCCCTGCCAGTCACCGTATTACGCTGGTATTGATAAAATACGGTTGGTTAGTGGGCAAAGAACCCTTTAATACCCGGAATCTGATAGATCAGCAGGGTTTGCAGGACCGCCCAGAATACCCCGCTGATGAGCATGTAGAGCAGCAACTGCCCCCGATTAACCCGAAACGAAACCGCAATGGCCGTACCGCCGATCGGGGTCAGCAGCAATGGGGTTAACAAGGCGATACCAATCATGCCCGAACGTTTCCAGATGCGAACGGCCATGCGGGTGCGACGCGTAAACCGTTTTGGACGCTGGGAACGGTATCGGTTGAGCAGGGACTGTAGCGCCACACCTGCATACGTAACTACCACGACGCTCAGCATCATTCCCAGCGTTGTACAAAGTGCCGTTTCAAGCCAGGTTAGGCCTAACGTAGCACCCGTCAGTGGGCCACCCACAAATTTGATTGTGCTGGCGAAGATGACCGAAGCGTATTTACCAAAGTGCATATTACAAGTTTGCTCAAACAACGACCAGCTACCTGTCGTTGTTCCGTAAAATTATGCCGCTCCTTATTTCTACTTATCCCGGCCCGCCAGCGTACCAGTACAACGGGCACTTACAAACAATTATACCGAGTTTAACCCGGCAGGTAACGGGAGTTGTCTACGAACGCGAACGGTTGACCCTCTCCGACGGTGATTTTGTGGATCTGGACTGGGTCAATGCAGGCCAGTCCCGACTGGTCGTTCTGACGCATGGGCTCGAAGGCGACAGCCAGCGGCAGTATATGCGGGGTACGGCCCGACTTTTTGCCCAGAATGGGTATGATGTTTTAGCCTGGAACTGCCGGTCGTGCAGTGGCGAGATGAACCGCGCTTTCCGGCTCTACAACCACGGTGAGATTGGCGATATTGATGAGGTTATCCGGCACGCGTGCCGAACGAGACAGTACCGTGAAGTGGCCCTTGTTGGCTATAGTATGGGCGGCAACATTACGTTGAAGTACCTGGGCGTTCATGGTAAAAACCTCCCCGACTTAATTAAATGTGGAATAGCGATCTCGTCTCCGACTGATTTAGGCGCGAGTGCCCGGCTGCTGGATCATCCGTCGAATCGATTTTACCGGAATCGATTTATGAAAAAGCTGGTCGTTAAAATCAGTCAGAAAGCCGACCGATTTCCGGGGCGATTAGATATGACCAAACTGCGGCAAGTGAAACGCTGGCGCGATTTTGATGAGTTTTTTTCGGCTCCTGTCAATAGTTATCGCGATGCCGACGATTTTTACACCCAGGCTTCGGCCATTAACTTCATGCCCGATATAGCCGTGCCGACGCTGCTGCTGAATGCCCTGAATGATCCGCTTCTGTCGCCCGAGTGTTCGCCAAGTTGGCTGGCCGAAGCACATCCGCATATTTATCTCGAAACGCCCCGCACGGGCGGACACGTTGGGTTTGTCGTTAACCGCGATCCCCACACCTATGCCGAACGGCGGGCCCTGGCGTTTGCACAGGGACTCGTTTAACCCAATCATTCCCATGAAGATTGTTTTTGCTGACGCCTTTACCCTTAATCCCGGTGATCTGGACTGGGAGCCGATCAGGTCGCTCGGCGACGTAACGTTTTACGATCGTACCAGCCCTAAACAACTTGTAGAACGTCTTCAGGACGCGGAGATAGTACTGGTTAACAAGGTTAAGCTAAACCGCGAGACCATAAGCCAGCTGTCCAGGCTGCGCTATATTGGTGTGGTCGCAACGGGCTACGACATTGTGGATGTGGCAGCCGCCCGCGAACGAGGCATCCTGGTGACCAACGTCCGCGGCTACAGTTCTGATTCGGTAGCGCAGTTAACCTTTGCACTGCTGCTGGAACTTACCTATCACGTTGGGCGGCACGCTGCCAGTGTCCACGCAGGCGAGTGGGTGGCATCGCCTGATTTCAGTTACGCTAAAAGTCCGCTGGTTGAGTTAGCCGGAAAAACGCTGGGGCTTGTTGGCTACGGCGACATTGGACGAAAGGTTGCCGATATTGGTAAAGCGTTTGGCATGCGGGTTCTGGTCAATCGGCGTCATCCGGCCCAGATGTCAGATTTAGGCGTAACCTTGGTCGACCAGCCGACTTTGTTTGCCCAGAGCGATGTGGTGTCGCTGCACACCCCCGCTACACCCGACACTATCGGGTTTGTGAACCGCGATCTATTGATCCGCATGAAACCAACGGCTTACCTGATCAATACTAGTCGGGGCAGTTTGTTGAACGAAGCCGACGTAGCTGATGCGCTGAACAACGGTCATCTGGCCGGTGCCGGGATTGATGTTCTATCCATTGAGCCGCCCAAAGCCGACAACCCCTTGCTAACCGCCAAGAACTGTTTGATTACACCTCATATAGCCTGGGCCAGCCATGAAGCTCGCCAGCGGCTAATGAACGAAGTAGCCGATAACGTGCGGGCGTTTATAGAAGGGAAACCGAAGAATATAGTGAACGAGTAAGACAAAAAACGCCCGAATTCGGGCGTTTTTTGTCTTACCAACTTCAATCGTTTTATTCATGTACTAGCAATGCGAATCAGATCCTCAATCTGATTAATGATGGTCGCTTTTTCAGGAATGTTGATATCCTGACCAACTATCTGATAACCCGTCAAGAGCAAATGAGTATCCGGAAATGTTTTAGCCAGACGATCCACGTATGGCTGTACCTCGTGATTGGAGGGCACCGACGTAATAACCGTAAAGATGTAATCAGGCTTGTGTATGTTAAAGGCGAATTCCAGCTCATTGAATGGCAGGCTCTGGCCTAAATAAATGACTTTATTGTACCGGGCCCGGACAATGTAGTTGGCAAAGAGCAAACTAATTTCGTGCAACTCGCCCTCGGGCAGAAACAGCATATACTTTTTGCCATTAGGTCGCTGTTTGTTGACCTGACCATCCACCGCAACGATGATTTTCTGGCGGATCAGGTTGCTGATAAAATGCTCCTGTGCCGGGCCAATTGAGCCGGTTACCCAAAGCGTACCAATACGGCTCAGAAACGGATAGATGATGTGAATCATCGTGTTCTCAAAGCCAAACTGCAGAATATTGGTGCTGATGATTTTCTCGAATCGTTCCTCGTCGAGATCAATCATGGAGATAGTCAGTGCATGAATCTGATCCGGATAGTTTAACTGGCGGTCCGAAATTTTGATGACCTCACGGTACATCTCCTCTATCGACAGCTTCGAGATTTCGGAAATTTTGTAGCCATGATCTTTCAGCAATGAGATATTCAGGACCAGCTTTAGGTCCCGATCGTCGTAGGTACGGATGTTCGTATCCGTACGTTTGGGCGTGATGATATTGTATCGTTGTTCCCAGATCCGCAGCGTATGGGCCTTAATTCCCGATAGCTGTTCTAAATCTTTGATGGAGTAATTACTCATGGAACAATGCTGTTACATACAGGTGGCATAAACGAATCTGTAATCGGCGGGCAGCTAAAGGCTGCAGTTTCTAATTAATAAGGCGACAAAGTCTCGCTACCGATAGATTCCAGCAATCCCGTAAACACAAATGAGTTCCAGAGCCGAGATTTCTGATTGATCGGTTTCGAAAATTAAACCGAAAAATAACTATTTTGTTTAAGGGATCAGGTAAAAAAGATAAACAAATTATGGGTAATGAAGAAAAAAAACTGAAGAGCCAGTATCCACTTGGCCAGACGGTTTTCTTTGCGAAAGGGCAGCAGATACCAGAGACTGAACAGCAGGAGCGATACCAGCCACCAGCCAAAATAGTTCTGCCAGGGGACGGGCTGATCAAACCAGGTCCAGAAATCCAGCCGGACAGCGACAGGTTCAATAAAGAAATCCAGCAGGACCATTAACGAAGCTGCCGTAACAATTTTACTAGCAGTCGGCAGACGAAGCCGATCGCATACGGAGCCGCAGCAGTAGGAAAGAGTTAGCCAGTTAATGCCAATGACAGGCGGGACAGCCCATAGTTTAACTCCTAGTCCCCAGCCATACGCGTAATGTCCGAAGACAGCGCCCGTATGAACTCCCAGAACTTCGATGAAATAGCCCGTAAGAGCCGCTAATACTGCGTACAGATAAAAGGAAGGTCGCCAGTCGGTATGGTAAAGAAGAAGGATCACCAGCGAACTAATGAGCGTTAGTGGGCTAAGGGGCCTGAAATAATCAGCCAGGCCGGGCAACTGCAGCCCAATCACCCCAGCCAGATACGCCAGTACCAGAACAGTTCGGATGGTAGGGTGGTAACGGGGCGGTATGGGAACACTTACAGGCATGAAGAAGAAACGCTCTGTCAAGCCCGAAAGTTAGCCTGTCGGTAATGAAAAAAGCCCCGACAAGGTCGGGGCTTAACTTACCAGGGTGAAAGACGGGGCTCGAACCCGCGACCTTCGGAACCACAATCCGACGCTCTAACCGACTGAGCTACGATCACCGTTTTGGGATTGCAAATATAAAAAAGTTTGTGGTTTGATGGTCCTAGTTCGTTGTTAAAAATTTTCATACTAACAAACGAAACCAGACCAGATCAAACCACACAACAGGATCAGGCGTTTTGTTGCTTGCCTAATTGATACCGTTTTTCGGCAGCGTTCCAGTCTACAACATTAAAATAAGCTGCGATATAATCTGGCCGACGGTTCTGATACTTTAGATAGTAAGCGTGTTCCCAAACGTCAAGGCCAATAATTGGGAATCCCTTTACGTCGGCAACATCCATCAGCGGGTTATCCTGATTAGGCGTTGAGGTGACGGCTAATTCGCCCTGTTGATTTACAATGAGCCAGGCCCAGCCAGAACCAAATCGGGTTGTGGCCGCTTTGGTAAACTCGTCTTTGAAGGCGTCGAATGAGCCAAACTTCTGGCTGATTGCCTCGGCGAGTTCACCCGTTGGCTGACTACCTCCATTACCTGACAGCGTGTTCCAGAACAGCGTATGGTTGTAGTGTCCCCCACCATTATTGCGCACAGCTACCGGCGCCTGACTAACCGTTTTCAGCAAGTCTTCGATGGATTTATTTTCCATTTCGGTACCGGCGATGGCGTTATTCAGATTCGTCACGTACGCATTATGATGCTTGTCATGGTGGATTTCCATGGTCTGCTTGTCAATATTTGGTTCGAGCGAATCGCTTGGGTAGGGTAGCGGATCTAGTACAAAAGCCATTGGATTGTTATGTTAAATTGGAAGATTATTCGGTTGGTTTAACAACCCTCTCTCGGTTTATGTTCTTAAGCCTCGAAAAAACTTCGTTAGTAAGGCCTGACATTCATCGGCTAAGATACCTGTTTCAAGCCGCGTTTTTGGGTGCAGCAGCGAGGGCTCGTGGCGGCTATAACCCCGTTTAGGATCAGCCGCTCCGATAACGAGCCGCCCAATCTGCGACCAGAATAACGCACCGGCACACATCGCGCACGGCTCCAGAGTAACGTAAAGCGTACAATCCGCAAGATACTTGCCACCCAGGTATTGCGTAGCGGCCGTAATAGCCATCATTTCGGCATGAGCCGTTACATCGCCGAGCTGTTCGGTCTGATTGCGGGCTTTACCGATGATTCGGTTTCGGCAAACCACCAGTGCGCCAACGGGAATTTCGCCGTCATCAGCAGCTTCCTCGGCCAGACTCAGAGCAATTTCCATAAAGTATTCGTCCGTCATGAGTTGGAAAATCAGGCCCGTTGGTAAACCCTATACGGTGCTTATCAAAGAGCGACGTTGACGGTTTACTGTTTCAGAACTTTTCGGACTGTTTGCCGATCACCAACCTGCACGCGCAGGAGGTATAGACCAGCGGGCTGATTACTCAGGTCAAGTTCTGTGCGTTGTAGGCGACTTGTTTGCTGCATTACGGCCCGGCCCCGGGAATCTGTCAGCGAAAGTACGGCCGGATCGCGGGCGCGGGAAGCGTCAATATCAACCGTCAGCAAAGCCGCAGTTGGCACGGGATAGACGTTCACCAGCGGACCGAGGTTTAAGTCTTCCACCCCCAGCACCGTGAGAACTGACACCGTAGCTGTGCCGGACACTTGTCCGGTTCCGCAGTTATTTGTCAGGGACACAATCCGGTAAGTTGTTGTACGGGCTGGCCGCACCTCAACGATAAGCGGATTCACGCTCGTTACCAGCGAATAGGTCCGCAGGCTATCCGCGTAGGTCAGATTCCAGGGCCCGTCGCCACCAAACGTAACCGTCAGATTCGCAGGTGTACCTTCGTAGATGCTCTGTGTACCCGCCAGCAAAGCCGTTGGTCGGGCGCGTACCGTCAGAACGGTTTGGCTGTTTGTGCCGACAATACCGATTTCCGGATTTGAGGCTTTAACCCGGACGTAATAATCGCCACTAGCCAGCGTGACGGGCAGGTTAGCCACTATGGGGCTACCGGCAGCGCCCGTCGACACCTCGAACGTTTTGGTCGTATCGGCAACACTGACCAGCTCAGCCCGGAAGACATTACCACTGGTGAACGTGCCCGTTGTTGTGAACGGTATGGCCAGCGGATTGCCCGTGCAGAGTGTAGCACTGCTGAGTGCAGCGGTCGTAATTGTGGGTACCTGAACTGTAACGACTGCCGTTGCCGGGTTTCCAGGGAGGCCATTTCCGCAACTGTTTGCGACGGCCGCAACCTGATAGGTAGTGGTATTACGCGGCAGAACCTGAATGGTTGTGTCTGTTGAGTTGGCTATACCGGAATACCCGCCCGTGAGCGTATAGCTAAACGGTGGTGCCCCCGTGAACTTCAACGCTAATGGGGTCCACTGCCCAAGGTTTACCGAGGCACTACCCGTCAGGGCCAGCGTAGGTGTGGTATTGACAATGACCCGGATGGTTGATCGCGGGCTATAGCAGCCATTTGCCCCAATCTGATAGACGTAAAACGGGTCGCCACCCGGCGTAACGTTGGCATTGGTGGTAGCCGGAACCGGAGCGTCGGGCGTAACGCGGCCATACGGGTCAATCCAGCGCAGGCTACCGTTTGTTTCAGCCGTTGCCTGCAGAGGAGCTGCCTTGTCGTTGATGCAGTAGCTAACGAGCGAACGGGCAACAGTGGGAGCGGCTGTGGTGTTAATTCTAACCTGTAAGGTTGCCTTGCCGCCCTCACAACTGTTGACGGTCTGGCTGACCTGATAATTCAGAACGCCCGTTTGGGATATGGGGGGCGTTGGTGCCGTGGGAAACGGATTTCCATCGGTATTGTACCAGCGCAGATTCTGCCCGTTGGCCATAAGAGGTGCTACGTTTTGTTCCGGCTGATCCGGCTGGCTCTGGCAATACGCTACGTTCGCAACGCTCGGTGGTCCTGGCAGCGGTTTGATGGTTACGACCAGATTTGCTTTTTCCCGGCTTTCGCATCCCTCGCTGGATACCTGGGTGGCTTTGTATAACTGATCGCCGACAGTGTTGGTGGCCGGTATAGGCGCCCCGTCGAGCAGCTTGTCGGCAGCATCATACCATTTAATAGTGCTACCATTGTTACCCGTAGCCACGAGCTGCTGCGATGGGCCATTGTTACAGAAACCAATCGGACTTACGCCCGGAGCGGCTGGGGTTGCCTTTACGTTTACCGTTAATCCAGCGCGGACGCTTTCACAGCCATCAAGCGTTTGGCTGACATAATACGTTGTACGGCCCGCGTTTGTATTCGCTGGAACTGGTGCATTGGGCGAGGCTGTCCCACCTGTCGAATTCGTGCCGTACCAGCTGGGGGTAGTATTCGCTGCGAAATTGGCCGATAAAGCTGGAGCCGGGTAGTTCTGGCAGAAATCGACGCCCGTTACCCCCGGTGCGTCGGGCGTATCTTTAACCTGAACCGGAATGGCTGCCCGGTCGCTCTCGCAACCGTTTGTGGTTTGTGTTACGTAGTAGTTTGTCTTTCCAACCAGGTTTGTATTCGGAACGGTTGGTGTACTGGATGGCATTCCTCCTGTCGGGTTCGTGCCGTACCACCGCAAATTCTGACCGACTGCCGAAAGCGAAGTGGCCTGAGTGCCTTCGCAGTAGGGACTAGGTGCAACAGTCGTTGGTTGGGCAGGAACGGCATAGACGACGGTACGCAAGCTGGCGCGTGGCCCTTCGCAGCCATTAACTGACTGGCTAACGTAAAAAGTTGTTGAGCCGGTTGCGCTGGTCGGGGGCGTTGGTGCCGTTTCGGAGGGGGTGCCCCCGGTAGCGTTCGTGCCGTACCAGTTCAGTGTGCCGCCCGAACCAGGACTGGCCGTCAGCGGAGCCGCCGGCTTATTCTGGCAGAGGTTCGTTGGGCTGATTGTTACGGGGGCGGCTGGCAGAGGTTTTACAATGACCAGAATGGCCGCCCGGGGGCTTTCGCAGCCGCCGACCGTCTGGCTGACGTAATAGTTTGTTGGGCCGACAGAGGCTGTACTCGGGGTGGTGGCTATAGTGGTTGAGGTGCCCCCGGTTGCATTGGCCCCGTACCAGTTCAACGTCCCACCGGCGCTGGGCGAGGCTGCTAAAGCCGTTGCGGTAGCACTTTGGCAATAAGAAGGTGCCGGACTGGTCGTTGGGGGCGCTGGCAGAGGTTTTATAGTAACCACAATGGCTGTTCTCGGTCCATCACAGCCACTTTTTTCCTGACTGACGTAATAAGTATCGCTGGCCTGGTTACTGGGAACGGTCGGCGTGGTTGTGAATGTGCCGCCGGTTGCACTAGTGCCCCACCAACGTAAGGTAGCGCCCGCATCGGCTACCGCGGATAGTGGCTTGGTGGGCGCGTCCTGACAGGTTGGCTCAGGGGTGGTTGCCTTTGGAGCGTCTGGGAGCGTGTTGACCGTCACCACAAGCGTTGCGCGGGGACCCTCACAATTCTTCAGGGTCTGGCTGACATAATAGGTAGTCGAACCTGCCTTGGTTGTGTTGGGTGTTGGCGCAACCGATGAAGGCGTACCGCCGGTTGCGGTGGTGTACCAGTTTAGGGTAGCCCCTGCAACGGGTGAAGCCGATAAAGGGCTGGCCACATCGCCAATGCAGTAAGCCTTAGGACTGGTGCCCGGCGCATTGGGTCGGTCGTTCACCGTAACGGCAATACTTGTTGGCGCACTTGAACAGCCATCTACATTCTGACCAACGTAATACGGTGTCAATCCAACCAGATTCGTGTTTGGAACAGTTGCTTTACTGGTTGGCGTGCTAGTGGGGTCAGTGCCATACCATTCCAGCGTACCTCCTGAGGATGCTGTAGCTTCCAGGGGTTCTGCTTTTTCGCCCTCGCAATACTGAGGGGGAGTTGACGTGCTGGGCGGACCCGGAGCCGCGTTTATGGTGAGGGGTTGTGTGTTCGAGCTGACTCTGGATGGGGTCGTAGAGACGATTCGGACTTTATAGGCCGAACCGGCCACTGCCGACTTAGGGATTGTTGCTGAAATAGTCGCGTTTGTTGGGAGAATAGGGCTAAGAAGAAGCGTTCCTATAACCGTTGGCGTAGCTGGAAATGCGCCATTAGCGTCGGATAACTGCGCTCGAAATACGTTAGTACTTCCAAAAGCGCCGGTCGTTGAGAAAGGAACCGATAGGCTTCCACCGGGACAAACAGCCTCGGGCGTTACCTTGTTTACTACAATTATTTGGGCAAAACCGGGCACCGTCAGCCCGATGAGACATAAGCAGTAAAAGAACCAGGAGTAAAGAATACGTCCCTGCATATACAAATGAAAAAAGAGGCTGTTAATCGCCTAAAGTTAGAGTATTTATAAAATAATCGGGAAGGATGCTATCCGCGAATATCTTTGAAGATGGACGTAAAAAAAGGCTACCAAGAGCGGTAGCCTTTTCATTTTGCTGGTTACACACCGCGAAATGCCTTTTATTTCACTGTATGGCATTATAGATAACCTCGTGAATCCGCCGACGGAGCTTGGTTGTATTGATGGAATTGTTGCCGGCCGTTGGATAGATTCGGTTCGACAAGAATACAAAAATCAATTCCTGATCGGGATCAACCCAGACAACGTTACCCGTAAAACCAGTATGTCCAAACGAGCGGGGAGACACTTGCTCGGTCATGTATACGCTGCTGGTGCTTTCGGGATTCGGCTTATCCCAGCCTAATGCCCGATGGCTGCGGCTACTAAGCGTTTGGGTAAAAAAGGGTACCGTCATGGGGTTGAAAATACGCGCCCCGCCGTATTCGCCTTTCTGCAAATTCATCTGAAGCAACGTCGCAATGTCATGCGCGTTGCCAAATAGCCCGGCATGGCCTGATACGCCACCCTGCACGGCCGCCATCTGATCATGAACCGTACCAACCAGGAGTTGATTTCGGTAGTAAGTGTCCTGTTCGGTAGGGGCACAATGTGGATTTTTCAACCGTTGCAACGGCGTAAAGCCCAGTTGATGCAGCCCCAGCGGATTATAGATTGTCTCCGTAACAAACTTGTCCAACGGCTGTTTCGTGACGCGCTCCACGATTTTCTGCAGCGTCAGAAAGTTCAGATCGCTGTAAACGTAGGCAGGCTTCCCGGATTCGCCAACCTTACGCGACATGGGCGATTGAACGACCCACTTCCAGACAGAGTCTTTGAGGGCAGGGGTTGCCCAGAGGGTAGGAGCTACCTGCAGGGTGTGCAGACTATCGGGAGTGGGATTGTAATACTCTGCTTTCAGCCCACCGCCGGGCGTTCGGGTACGATCCCAGGTCGTTGGGTAATACGATACCATCCCTGACTGATGCCAGAGCAAATCCTGCAGTGTAATGTTCTGCTTGTTCGTGCCCCGCAGTTCGGGCAGGTAGGCAGAGGCTTTCTGATTCAGATCGATCTGTTTCCGGTCGTAAAGCACCATGACGGCCTGCAGCGTAGCGAGAACTTTCGTTAGTGATGCCAGATCATAAAGAGTTTCGTCGGATACCTTTTCCGCTCCGGGTGAGTACGTCAACGCACCGAAGTTTTTGCTGTACACAATCTTGCCTTTACGAGCAACCAGAATTTCGCAGCCCGGCACAACCCGGTCGCGAACAGCAGCCTGCGCAATCGCGTCAATCCGGGCAAGTGTCGTTGATTTCATCCCTACGCTCTCTGGCGAACCCGCCGACAGGCGACCCTCGGGACTTAATACCTCGCCTAAACCGACTTTCAGACTACCCGTTGAAACAGGCAGCATACCACGCGAGCCCAGACCGCCAAACAGGACCTGAGGAACTATACTCTGCATTTCGTCGAATTCCTGGTAGGCACAGACCAGGGCGTCGGCACCGGCAAACTGCGTCAGACTATAAGGCGACCCAAAAGCCGTTACGATAACCTTGGTGCCGCGCTGCTTCAAACGGCTGATCAGATCCAGGGATGCCTTGGTGATACCAAACCGCCGATAAGCCGATTCGCTCATTTTGTGGAAGCTGACGACAACCGTATTAGCGTCGCCTAACTGAGCCAGCGCATCGCTCAGTTCCGACTCTGAAGCGATTTTGTCCGGATAAGCGAGCGTCCGGAAGGGAGCGTATTGGTTTAGCGCCTTCTGAAACACATTTCCCGGTTCGGCGCCGATCGCTACCGATCCAAACCGAAGCGTATCCAGTTTACCAATGGGCAGCAGATTGTTCTGGTTTTGAACGACCGTAACGGATTGTTCGCATAACTCCTGCTTGAGCAGCTGCGCTTCGGGCGAGTTAAGATCGGCCGACAGATTCGCGAGGTTAATCGGCTTGTAGTTGTTAAGGCCCGCCCAGTATTTAGCCCGCAGAATCTTCCTGGCTTTTTCGTCAATAAACTCCTGCGAAATAACCCCCTGCTGAACGGCATTCAGAATGTTCAGTGTAGCCTCACGAACGTTTTCGGGATACAGCAGAATGTCGTTTCCGGCCATCAGCGCCCGCAGATTAACGTCGATGGCTTTCGACCGGCTGATGCCGCCCATATTCAGGGCGTCCGTAAAGACCAATCCCCGAAAGCCCAGTTCTTTTTTCAAAACCTCCGTTACGATCTTTTCCGACAGTGTTGCGGCCAGCGCCGGTGTGTTATCCATAACCGGAACGTGCAGATGCCCGGTTACGACGCCCATCAGACTATCGGCAATGAGCTTGCGGAAGGGGTACAGATCAATTTCCCGCATCTGCTCCGACGACCGGCTGATGGTTGGCAGCGTGTGGTGGGAATCGGCGTTGGTATCGCCGTGTCCGGGAAAATGCTTGGCCGTTGCAATAACGTGCGTCTGTTGCAGACCACGCATGTAAGCCGACGCTTTCAGCGCTACGTTCTCTTTGGATTCGCCAAACGACCGGACACCAATGACCGGATTCGCCGGATTACTGTTTATATCCGATACCGGCGCGAAGTTGATATGAATCCCCAGCCGCTGGCATTGCCGACCGATCTCGGCACCCATACGGTAAATCAGTTCATTATCACGAATGGCACCAAGAGCCATTTGCTTTGGAAAATCCATTGCGCTGTCCAAACGCATTCCCAGACCCCATTCACCGTCAATGCCGATCAGCAGAGGAACTTTCGACAGCGCCTGATATCGATTTGTTAATACGGCTTGCCGGTAAGGACCACCCTGGAAGAAAATCAGCCCGCCGATATAATTGTTCTGAATGAGGTGATCAATGTACTGGTAGTGGTTTTCGTGGCGGTTTGAGAAAGTCGCCACCATGAAGAACTGACCGATTTTCTGTTCGGGCGTGAGCGTGTTAAATACACTATCTACCCAATGCTGTCCGCTGTCGGAGAGCGTAAATACTTCGATTGGCTTCGCCGGTGCGTACGTCCGTTCAGGCATAGATACGGCTACCGGACGCTTGACAACAGCCTTACGGGATGTAGTGGCATGGGAAATCCGGAACCAAACTGAACGGCCCGGTTTGGTTAAACCAAACGCAGTCAACAAACTGGCAGACAGCAAGCCGATGAGTAAAATCGGCCGTACAAGGTTGTTACGCATGGGCACTCGACGGGTAAAGAAAGTACAGTCAGCTAGCGGTGGCTGAACGCCAAACCATAAAATTAGCCAAACAGCACCGCAAACCATAGTGGGTATTTGAATTGTCTAAGTTTTTAACGAAAAAATGTAGGGCAAATGTTTATAACCCAAAATAAGATTATTTCCTGGGCAAAGGGCTATTTATACTGTATACGGTAGATTATGTTTAGGAATATTATTGTACAGATATTTGAAACACTTAACGCAGAAAGTGAACACCTGCTGGTGAGGAATATGTCTAGCTGATTATGAATCGTATATGGACATTTATTGGTCTGTTTCTGATGGCTATGCCAAATGCCTTCGGGCAGACTACCAGCAAAGCGTATAAAGCAATGCTCGAAACGCTGTACAAAAAGTCGGTGCCGCTGATAAGCGTGACAGAACTGAAGAAAATGCCAAATGTGGTGTTGCTGGACACGCGGTCTAAAGCCGAGTATGACGTAAGCCACCTGCCGAATGCCCATTGGGTCGGCTACGATGATTTCGATCTGAAGCGAGTACCGTCAATTCCGCGAACGGCAAACATAGTCCTATACTGTTCTGTAGGCTACCGAAGCGAAAAGGTTGGCGAGAAATTGCTGGCTGCTGGTTATCAGCACGTCTATAATTTATACGGCAGCCTGTTTGAATGGGTCAATGAGGGGAACCCGGTAGTAGATAATCAGGGGAAGCCAACCCAGCGCGTTCATGCCTACTCGCGACTTTGGGGTGTCTGGCTGAAACGCGGAGAAAAAGTGTATGAGTAATTAGTCTGCCTGAGCAGGACGAATTGCCGACAAGGCTGCCAGCAGGCGTTTGCTCCAGGCAGATTTGTCAATCTTTACGACCGGCTGCCAGCACGAAACAACTGACGTTACTTTAGGCCGGTGCGCTACCACCGAAGCTTTTGCTTTCATCTGTTTCCGAGCGGCAAACAAGTTGTGCGGATGGCCCATACTTAGTGCCTGTCCGCTTACGCCCATCAATAGTGTTCCAACAACGAGTAAGGTTTTCATTGCCTTCTTTCTTAAGTATAGTGCAAAGATACATGCTTTGTTGGGTATCTTGCAATACATAGTACTAATTTTTTTAAATTTTTATTGAAAAAGGCCGGACATCAACATGAGCAAGGCAATGTCCGGCCTTTCAATGTCATTAATCAATAACGATTCGTCTTACGGCACCATCCTCGTTTTGGGTGACCGTCACAAAATAAGCACCCTGTGGTTTCTTGCCCAGATCAATCTGACCAACAAACTCACCCGAAAAATCTTTGATTTCCCGGCGGGCAACCTCCTTACCTTTCGGATTGGTCACAACAATGCTCACGTCCCCTTTAGCGGGGGCCGTAAACCGAATGTTGAGCCGGTCCGTATCCGGATTGTTGGGGTAAGCATCCAGGCCACGGATGGTTGAGGGTTTACCGTTGAAATTACGTGACCACTCCTCAAACGGCCGTACCAACTGCTGATCCCAGTCTTTAGGGAATTGAAACCGGAATCGGCTCATCCGATCGGCCAGCGAATCGGCCCCGCGCCGGAATTCATACTCCCAGGTTTGATCATTCGGTTCCGAACGAGGTAATCTGCCCCGCTGAACGTATACATCGCCCGGTGCACGCCGATTGCGGGGCGTAACGCGCTCGCGGGTAATGGTTCGGTCGCCGTCGTTATCCTCAACAATGATTGTCATCTGCCGTTTACCCCCCGCGACTTTCCGGGCGGCTTTGAGCGAATCGACCAGTTTCATAACCAGTTTATCCCGCTCAGGATCAGTCATGCCGTCAATACGATAGGTGCGTTCAATTTCGCGTACCTTACCGCCATCACGCTCAATGATTCGGACGTTTACTTCATCGGGCTTTGAAGGAGCCTTCCCCGGTTTCTGAGCCACGGCCACGCTGCTAAGGCAACCAATAAAGAGCAGAGCCGGCGCGAACCGGTACAAAAGAATACGTGTTTTTTTCATGGTGTTAAGCGTTATCAATGGGATAACCGGGTAAGTCAAAAGCCGCTAATGGACGGGTTGTTAAAGTTTGTTAAAGACTTAATGCGCCGTGCCGTCATTCGTACTTTTACCAATAACCCCAGTCGTTTTTCTATAGATGAAAATAACGGCTGAAGGTTGCATGGAGGTTGAAAAAAATGTCAAGACAACGCATACGCTGGATTGTAGTGCTGATGGCGGTCGGTTTACTGGGTCTTATCGGACTGCAGTCATACTGGATCGGGAGCGCGCTGCAGTTGCAGAAAGAACAGTTTGATTATAAAGTGACCGATGCCTTACAGGAGGTTGTCCGGACACTCGAACGGCAGGAAATCCTTTACCTGACCCGGCAGCGCGTTCAGGCTCGTGAACAACAGGAACGGCTGATGGCCATTGCTAAAAAAGGCACTAGTCCGCTTGCGTCCGATTCCACCGCTGCGCCCAAACTCCCCGGAGGCCGTGAGAAACTGGCCTCGGTAAGTAAACGGCCAAAGCGCTCAAAAGCAGGTTCTACTCAACAGCCCGTGCCGCAGCGTGTACCGTATGATATGGCCCCGTTTGGTACAATCGTCGTGCAGTCCGATGCGCTGCATCCCGTTGCGCATCCGCTTTCGGCGGAGCAAATGGCGGTGGTCGAAGAGTTCTATCGGCAGCAGGATGAACTAATGGCGGTAGGGGACTGGCAGACGCAGCTAATCCAGCAGCAGCGCTTCAGCGAGTGGGTCGATCAGGTAGTGGCAAAAGAACTTATTCAGTTGAACGGCCAGGTGGCTCAGTCGGCTCGTCGGCAGGATTCGCTGGCAAAGACGGTTAAGAACCGCGTTCGGCGGGCAGCCCAGCAACCCCAAAAGCGGCAACCCGCTCAGGTAACATTGACGCCAGATCAGCCAGCTACCATCGTTGGTACACCGGCCAGCCTGAGCTCGCATAAAGCGGGCGAACAGACTAAGGTGATCAAAGACGTACTGAAGGGACTCCTGCTATCCGATCGGCCTATTGAGGAGCGGATCAACCGTCTGGCGCTGGATACGTTATTGCGACAGGCGTTGCAGGAGCGGGGTATCAACATTCCGTTTGCCTTTGGCGTTCGTACAAAGTCTCAGCCCGCTTTTCTGTTTACATCGCTCGGTACAGACCCCCATCAATTCCAGGAAAATGGCTATAAAGCAGCGCTGTTTCCGAACAATATGCTTGAAACGGGCAATTACCTGCATATCTATTTCCCGACGCAAAAACAGTTTATTTTGAACCGGCTAGGCTTCACGTTCGGCGCTTCGGCGGTGTTGATTCTGGTCATTCTGGCGTGCTTCTATATTGCTATCAACACGATTGTCCGTCAGAAAAAACTGGCTGATATCAAGAACGACTTCATCAATAATATGACCCACGAGTTTAAAACGCCGATTTCAACAATTTCGCTGGCCGTGGAGATGGCGCAGGAACAGGTGGGCAACTCGTCTGCCAATGGTTTCCGGCCGGACAATGATCCATCGGGAAAGGAGCGGCTGACGCGTTATATGGGCATTATCCGTGATGAAACCCGCCGACTTGGTTCACACGTAGAGAAAGTGCTGCAGATGGCTTTGCTAGACCGGGGAGAAATCAAACTGAAACTTTCGTCGGTCAACGTACACGATGTCATTGAGAAAGTCCTGAACACAATTGGGTTGCAGATTGAGCAGCGAGGGGGCGACGTAGACCTTCACTTCGACGCCGACCGTGAAGTTGTGGAAGCGGATGAGGTGCATCTGACCAACATTTTATACAACCTGCTCGATAATGCCCTGAAATATTCGCCTGATAGTCCACATATTACCATCAGGACACGTAGCTTACCCGATGGGGTTAGCCTGACCGTTGCTGATCTGGGGATAGGTATGACCAAAGAGCAGACTAATCGGATTTTTGAAAAGTTTTACCGCGTGCCGACCGGTAACCGCCATGACGTGAAAGGATTCGGGCTGGGGCTGAGTTACGTCAAGAAAATGATTGATGAACACCACGGACAGATTCTCGTTGAAAGTCAGCCGGGGAAAGGAAGTTCATTCGAGGTGATTTTACCCTATAAAATCAGTGAATGAGCGAGGATGAACGCCGGTTAGGGTCCACGTTTCGCTCATTCACTAGTCACTAGTTTACGTATGCCAACCATTTTACTCGTCGAAGACGATCCCAATTTAGGCCAGCTTGTGCAGGAGTACCTGACCATGAAAGGTTATCCAACCGATCGCGCCACCGATGGTAACCAGGGCCTGCAGCAGTTTATGGCTGGTAACTATGACCTGTGCATCTTCGACGTAATGATGCCGAAGAAAGACGGCTTTACGCTCGCAAAAGAGGTGCGCATGGGCAATCGCGACGTACCGATCATTTTTCTGACGGCCAAAGCCATGCAGGAAGACGCCATCCAGGGCTTTAAGGTTGGTGCGGACGATTACGTCACCAAGCCATTCAGTATGGAGGAGCTGCTGCTCCGGATTCAGGCTATTCTGCGTCGTTATCAGCGCTCGGCCGATTCAATGGAGCCCAGCGTTTACCAGATTGGCTCATTCTCATTTGATTACCCGCATCAGCTGCTCACCCGTACCGGCGGCAACGGTACTGTAGACGGCACCGACCTGCAGCCGCAGAAACTAACCAGTAAGGAATCAGAGTTATTAAAATTGCTGGCCCAAAACCTGAACCAACCCGTTAGCCGTAGCTTTGCGCTGAAAATGGTCTGGGGCGACGATTCGTATTTTAATGCCCGGAGCATGGATGTGTACGTAACGAAGCTCCGGAAGTACCTTAAGGAAGATTCAGCTGTGCAGTTGGTGAACGTGCACGGAGAGGGTTTCAAATTGATTGTTTAATCAGGTAAAAGGTCCTGGGATATAATGTCGTCCTGACTAACCTCACTGCAATTCTAAAAAGTCAATGAACTTAATCAGACGTCCGCGTCGGAGCCGTCAGTCGGCCGCTATTCGTGACATGGTCCAGGAAACTCGTCTGTCAGTTTCCGACTTCATTCTGCCACTCTTTGTTATGGAAGGGCAAAACGTGCGAAGCGAGGTTGTGTCTATGCCCGGTATCCATCGCTTTTCGACGGATTTATTACTCGACGAAGTGCAGGAGTGCCTGGATCTGGGTGTTAAGACCTTTGCGCTGTTTCCAAACCTGCCTGAGTCTAAAAAAGATAAATACGCAACGGAAAGCTACAACCCAGATGGTTTATACCTGCAAACCGTACGGGCCATTAAAGATCGTTTTCCGGAGGCCGTTGTCATGACCGACATCGCCATGGACCCCTACAGTTCGGATGGACACGACGGCATTGTTGAGAACGGTAAAATCCTGAATGATCCTACGCTCGAAGTCCTGGGGAAAATGGCCCTTGCCCAGGCGCAGGCCGGAGCTGACATCGTCGGGCCTTCGGACATGATGGATGGCCGGGTGGGCTACATCCGGCAGGTGCTGGATCAGAAGAATTTTCAGGATGTAGCTATCATGGCGTACTCGGCCAAGTATGCCAGTGCCTTTTACGGCCCTTTCCGTGATGCTCTGGATTCAGCGCCTAAATTTGGCGACAAAAAAACGTATCAGATGAATCCTGCTAACAGTCGGGAAGCCCTGATCGAGGCCCAACTTGATTACGCCGAAGGGGCTGATTATCTGATGGTTAAGCCGGCTATGGTCTATCTGGATATTATCAAGCTGCTAAACGATAATTTCCATCTGCCCATTGCTGCCTATAACGTCAGCGGTGAGTACGCCATGATTAAAGCGGCTGCCCGCAACGGCTGGATTGACGGCGAACGAGCCATGATGGAATCCCTGACAGCCATTAAACGTGCGGGCGCAACCATCATTTTGACTTACTTCGCCAAAGAGGCAGCGCATCAGCTGATTAATAAATAATTAAAGTTGAGCGAAATGCTTAGGTAATTTTGACTAAGCGTCGTGTGTTTTCTTATTTTTGTTCAATAGAAACGGAACTGTTTCTTTTTTGTGCAGGGGTAACCTATGAGAAAACATTTACTCTTCATCACTTTAATTGCTTTATTGTTTAATTGTAAGCCTGATGCGGTCAGCCCCAATGCGATAGCGTATAACTCTGGCAGACTGAAGGCCTTTAACGATAAGCCTATAAAATTTGAAACTATTGTTATTCTGGGGTCATCGACGGCTTCGGGCGTTGGTGCATCGCAGTATAAATACTCATGGGCAGGTCTGCTGCGCGGTAATTTTTTCAAAGGGCAGGTCGTTAATCTAGCGAAGGGCGGCTATACTACTTACCATATTCTGCCGAATAACGCCAGCCATCCGGGCGGTCGGCCCAGCTCAGATACATTGCGAAACATTACGGCTGCTCTGGCCCGGAAGCCAACCACGCTGATTATCAGCATGACGACTAACGACGTAGCCAGTGGGGTGAGTATAGACGAGATTATGTCTAACTTAAACCTGATCCGGGCAAAAGCAATTGCCGCCGGGGTCAGGCAGGTTATCATAACTACCTCGCATCCCCGCAAGATTAATGCATCAGCTACGGCAAAATACATTCAGCAGCGCGATCGGATCATGCAGACCTATGGAGAATCAGCCGTGAATTTCTTCGATCCGGTTGCCGACTCTGAAAAGTGCTTTAAAGCAGAGCTGCTTTCCGGCGATAATCTCCATCCCAACGATAAAGGTCACGAAATTCTGTTCGAACAAATCAGGAAGGCACTGAAACTATAGACGCCTTTAACGATTCCCGAATAGCCACTTGAAGCGGGTGCGGTTCACGATTTTTACGAATAGCAGCGTAATTGAGTAAATTATCAGAAACCGCAGCAGACTGACGCCCACCAGCTCAAGCCCCGAAAAAACGGGCTGAAAATTCAAAACCTTCATGGAGGGCAATGCCAGCGAAGCCTTGTTGAGAGCTGATACCACGAAAAGGTGATATAAATAAACACCGAAAGATTCGTTCCTTGGGTCTAAAAAAGGCAGATATTTCAGAAAATTGTGGCCCAGGAGCCAGACAAATATCGCCAGAGAAAAAAGCTGGTTGGTGAGTCGGAGCGAATTCGTGGGTTCGATTGAGCCTGATTTGTGAAGATAATGGGACTCCGCCAGCGCCATCAGTAAAGTGATTAACAGGGCCGCTGTAGTCCACAAACTTGGCAATCGTTGCAGACGTTCGATTAAGTTGGGCGTTCGGGCTATGTATACACCCAGCCATAGATAAAAAACGAACGCTGGCACAGCGAACGTATGGCGAGGTTCAAACCAGACAAAGTGAATGTTGATTGCATACACCAGCGACACTGCGCCCGTGACCCAGCCAAACCAGGCAGAGCGGGTATATCGCCAGAACAGGAGCAGGATACCTAACGCAGCCAGAAAGTTAGCAATGAACCAATAGGTTGTAAAAAACAGCACCATCCATAGTTTCGTTGCCAGTGCTGCCACCATCTCAGAGCCTATCGTAAACGTGCCTTTGAAAAATCCAAACCCTACGGATTTGGCATAAAACAAACCAAAGGCGACCAGAAACGGAATACCTACCACGATTAATCGTCGCTTGTAGTACCGCCAGGGCGACTGGCCAGCCTTGAGATTCTTACCCAACAAAAACCCCGAAATAGTAAAAAAACAGATCGTACCAAACTTTAAGGGTTGAACCAGTAATAACATCGCCTGTGCCTGACCGGGCGTAAAGATGTCAAACGGGTTCTCGGGCACTGAGTCATTAATCACGGAGGGCATCGCCAGACTATGCTCATACACAATTGAGACCATAGCCACCAAGCGGATCCAGTTAACAAACGTAAAGTTCGGTACGCTAACGCTAGTTGGTCTTTCAGGGAAGGTTAAAAGATTATCTGTCTGCACTGTTCGAAAGCGATTAAAAAGGAAAGAGAACTACTTTTGTGTGGATTAAATCGGTTGTGGTGACAAAGTTTCTAAGCCTGCAACGGTCGTTTCTAAGGTATAGTATCTTTAAATTTAAGATTTTGAATAAGTGGAGAATTGACCTATGGACCAGATTCTGATTAGAAATGCTACGGTTATAAATGAAAATCAAATCACTGAAACGGATATTCTAATCGGTGATGGTCTAATTCGAAAAATTGGTTTGAATTTGTCAGACGCTCTGGTTAACCGTGTCATTGATGCTCAGGGTAAATACCTATTACCGGGCGTTATTGATGATCAAGTTCATTTTCGGGAGCCGGGTCTGACGCATAAAGCGACAATACGTTCGGAGTCACGAGCGGCCGTAGCCGGGGGCGTTACCAGTTTTATGGAAATGCCCAATACAGTACCCAATGCGCTGACGCAGCAATTGCTGGCCGATAAGTATGCCATAGCCTCTCAATCGTCTCTGGCGAATTATTCATTCTTTATGGGTGCATCGAACAGCAATCTCGACGAAGTATTGCGAACCGATCCGCGCGCCGTTTGTGGAATTAAAGTGTTTATGGGCTCATCTACGGGTAATATGCTGGTGGATAATGAGCGGGTGCTGGACGAGCTTTTTGCCCAGAGCCCCATGCTGATTGCCACCCACTGCGAAGATGAAGCGACCATCCGGGCTAATACCGAACAATATCGGGCTGAATACGGCCCTGATGCACCTGCCCGCATTCATCCTCTGGTACGTAACGAAGCGGCCTGCCTCATTTCATCGTCAATGGCTGTTGAACTGGCTCGCCGACACAACACCCGCCTGCATATTCTGCATATTTCGACCGCTGACGAACTGCCTTTATTTGACCATACGTCATTGGGTCCTGTACCGTTGCGCGACAAGCGAATTACGGCTGAAGTGTGCGTACATCACCTATGGTATGATAGTCGTGATTATGAGCGCTTAGGGAATCAAATCAAGTGTAATCCGGCTATAAAAGCTTCTCATCATAAAGAAGCCTTGCTGGCTGCGCTTCTGGACGACCGGCTGGATATTATTGCTACAGACCATGCTCCCCATACCTGGGAAGAAAAGCAGCAACCCTACTGGCAGGCACCGTCGGGCCTGCCGCTGGTGCAGCACCCGCTGCTGATGATGCTGGAATTTGTCAAACAGGGCAAGCTGTCGATGGAAACCCTCGTCCGAAAAATGTGCCATGCGCCAGCCGAGTGTTTTCAGATTGACCGCCGTGGCTATATTCGTGAGGGCTACTGGGCCGACCTAGTCCTGGTTGATATGAACCAGTCAACTACCGTAACCAAAGAGAATCTCTACTATCATTGTGGCTGGTCGCCACTGGAAGGTTTCACGTTTGGCGCCAGCGTAACGCATACAGTTGTATCAGGAGAACTAGTTTACGCGGACGGCGAATTTTTAAAAGCCCGTGCGGGTCAACGGCTCTCCTTTGAGCGGTAAGCGCGAAAATTTTTCAAAAACTCTTGCGTAGTTGCATTTCCAGACCGTATCTTTGCATTCCCAATCACGGGGAAGTGTCACGCCGAAGTGGTGAAATTGGTAGACACGCACGTTTCAGGGGCGTGTGTCTTTACGGACATGCGAGTTCGAGTCTCGCCTTCGGCACAAAGCCTGTCAGCAATCGCTGGCAGGCTTTTGCTTTCTTATACTTATCATCAAAGTGGTGGCAATGGATTGAGTACCATAAAAAATTCGCCTGGCAATAAACCAGGCGAATTTTTTATGGTATTCAGAATAGCTGATTATGCTACGGTTTCTTCGGCTTCAACGAGACTATGCTTCAGCAGATATTCAGCGATTTGAACGGCGTTCGTAGCCGCCCCTTTGCGGAGGTTATCGGCTACAATCCACATATTCAGCGTTTTAGGCTGGGTTTCGTCACGGCGGATACGGCCTACAAACACATCGTCTTTACCATGCGCTGTTAGCGGCATTGGGTATTCAAAGTTTTTCGGATCGTCCTGCACGATAACGCCTTCCGCATTACGTAATAACTCCACAACTTCGCTCAGCTCAAATTCATTTTCGAACTCAACGTTAACCGCTTCCGAGTGGCCACCAATGGTAGGAATGCGTACTGTCGTAGCGGTTACCTGAATGGAATCATCGCCCATGATTTTCTTGGTCTCATTGACCATCTTCATTTCCTCTTTGGTGTAGCCATTGTCGAGGAAAACGTCAATGTGAGGGAGCACGTTCAGATCAATCGGGTGAGGATAAATCTTTTGCACGTCCGACCGACCTTCGCGTTCAGCAAAAAGCTGGTCAACGGCTGCTTTACCCGTACCCGTAACCGACTGATAAGTTGAAACTACCACGCGCTTCACTTTGTAACGGTCATGGAGCGGTTTCAGCGCTACCACCATCTGGATGGTTGAGCAGTTAGGATTCGCGATGATTTTATCGGCCGGGGTCAACGTATTGGCGTTGATTTCGGGAACAACCAGTTTCTTGGTTGGGTCCATCCGCCAGGCCGACGAGTTATCAACGACGGTAATGCCGGCTTCAGCAAACTTAGGGGCCAGACCCAGCGATGTGCTGCCGCCAGCCGAGAAAATCGCAACGGCGGGTTTAGCCGCAATGGCATCCTCGAAGCTAACTACTGTGAACGGTTTACCCTTGAACGTAACCTGTTTACCCACTGAGCGCTTGGAAGCAACGGGAATCAGTTCAGACACGGGGAAGTTGCGTTCTTCCAACACCTTCAGGATTTCGCCACCGACTAGGCCGGTAGCCCCTACGACTGCGATTTTCATAATTAATTGTACGGATTATTAAGAAATTGACCGCAAAGGTACGCTAAAAGTTTGACGGACAGTAAGTACGCTCCGAAAAAATTGAATCATCCTGTGAATTCTAACGGATTAGCTAAAGCGGTAAGACGCTACATAACTCATAATTTCGGCATACGTCAGTAGTACCATTTATACCGGATGAAGCCTGTTTAAGAAAACACATGCACCTGGTTTGGCGTAACGCACATATCCAGCCGAACATCGGTTGGTTCGACGTCATCAATCAATTTTACGGCTTCAACCAGAGATAAGCCCACTTTCAAACAGGTTGGAGAGCATTCGGCCAGAAACCGGTCGTAATACCCTCGTCCATAGCCAACGCGGTGACCCCGTTTATCGAACGCTAACAGAGGAACAAAGACCATCTCAATGGCCCCAGGCTTTATCTCAGTAGCGACTGGGTCAGGCTCCGGAACTCCCCAGCGGTTTTCTGCTAACAGCGTATCAGGCTCAAGAAGGTGATGCGTAAGCTGATTTTTTGTCGTGTCGGTTATAGAAACGGCAACCTGGCTTTGTGGAGAATCGAGCCGGAGACGATTAATCAGGAGCCAGGTATCGACCTCATTCTGCCGCTGGATAGGCAGAAACATGTGAATAAGCGGGGCAGTTGCTAAACGCGTCTGTACGGCAGAAAGCCCGAAAAGCAGGTCTGTAATCCGAACGCTTTGCTGCGCTACTTCCTGTGCCGATAAACCTCGTCGGGCCGCGAGAAAATGCCTTCGCAGTTCGGCTTTTGTTCCGCCCCTCAACGTCTCTTCAGGCCGGGTCATGATTCCAGACAAAGCTGCATCTGGTAGTTGAACGGGTCGAAGGCTGCTAACATTTTACGTAGAAACTGCCGATCGTTGAGATAAAACGTCAGGAAATTTTCGCTGCGCTCCTGCAGACCACCGTTCGGAAACAGTTCATTTTTTACCGCCAGCAGTTGCCGGACACCCGTTTCCTGATTACGTTCCTCAGCGCGACGCATCTTCTGCTCAAGCCGGACAACGGCGTTCGCGAACCGTTTTGTTTCGGCCAGAACGGCCTTTTCGAGCGTAGGGTCAACCATCTGTGCTTTGTGCAGAATAGCATCGAGCGCCTGATTAACCGTTTTATTCTCTTTATCGAACTTCAACGTATGCCGGGTGTGGTGCTCGACAAACGCACGCTTAAGGGTAATCGTATCCTGAAACAGCGCTTCGGGCGTCAGACCCAGTTTATGAATACGTTTAGCCGCGACTGCCGGAACATACATGGCAAAATTACGCGGCATGAGCAGAGGAAAAGGGGCTTTAAAATACTCGAAAACACTCTTGAGCTGTAGCCAGTAGGGCACCTCGGATGGACCGCCAATGTAAGCCAGATTAGGCAGGATGGTTTCCTGGTACAAAGGCCGCAACACTACGTTTGGGCTAAAGCACTCCGGGGACTCATCCAGCAGGGCCAGTAATTCATTTTCTGAAAAACTAAGCTTTGTATGCAACACTCGATACGTACCGTCCTCCCGGCGTTCAATCCGTTCCCGAAGCTGATCCTCCAGATAAAATAGATTAATGTCGCGCGGAGCGATGACGGTCTTATAGCCCAACTGTTCCAATTGCTCTGTCCGTTCCTGCACTAACCCGCCCGATGTCTGCTTTAAAAGCTCATCGCGCATAACAGGCGAGAAAATGCGTTTCAGATCACGGTCGTCGGCATCCAGACAGATCAGGCCTTCGGCGCCAAATAACTCATTAATGTAATAGCGAACGGCGTCGGCCAAGGTTGTATGGTTCAGGTAAGCCGTCTCAAATAGGGTGAGTTTTTCGGGTATCTGGCCAAAAAGAGTTTTCAACTCCTGCGGATTCATGCGGCCAACGGCCCCGCGCTGTTCCGTCTGCCAGACGTAATGTTTACCAAACAGGGAGAAATGATTGATCTCGGCAAAGTCGTGATCCTCAGTAGCCATCCAGTAAACCGGCACAAAATTAAATTCCGGATACGCTTCTTTCAACTGCCGGGCCAGCGTAATCGTCGTGATCAGCTTGTAAACAATGTAGAGCGGACCCGTAAAAATATTCAACTGGTGCCCTGTCGTTACGGTAAAGGTGTTCGGCTGAAGCAGTGCCGAAACGTTGGGTTTGTTGTGAATATGCTGGTATTGCCGTTCGAGCGAACGGACCAGAATCTGTCGGGTAGCCTGATCCAGTTGTTTTTCCTGTATCTGCTCCCGAAAAGCGGCTAAATCCGGAAAGCGGCTGTAAAAGGGGCGAAGACTGTCTTTTTGGCTGAGGTAATCAAGGAAAAGTTGAGAAAACTGGCCGGTGGATGCGAGCGGCAGGTACTGACAGTCCATGCAGGTTGGGATTTATTCGGGGCAACAACAGAAAAACTTGCAAGGTTCGACAGGAAAGCCGCCAATCCCGATCAGAGTTTTAAACTCTGATCGGGATTGGCGGCTGCCTATATTCTTAAACCACAACCTCGCCATATAAATCAAACTCTTCAGCGCGGTGAATCCGGACGTTGGCGAAGTCGCCAAGTCGTACGTACTGGCTGGCTGGAACCAGAACTTCGTTATCCACTTCGGGCGAATCGGCTTCGGTGCGTCCGATAAAGTAACCGCCTTCTTTCCGGTCGAAAAGCACTTTATAGGTCCGGCCCACTTTCTGCTGGTTTAGTTCGTGCGATATTCCCTGCTGAAGTTCCATCAGAGCGTCGGCTCGTTCCTGCTTTACGTCGTCGGAAATATCGTCAGGCATGGAGAAAGAGTGCGTATTTTCTTCGTGCGAATACGTAAACACGCCCAGCCGGTCGAAACGCATCCGTTCAACGAAATCATAGGTTTCCTCAAACATCGCATTCGTTTCGCCAGGGTGTCCAACAATCAGGGTCGTCCGCAGGGTAATGTTGGGTACCCGCTCGCGGATGGTCTGAATCAGGCCCTCCGTCTTTTCGCGCGTAATACCCCGGCGCATCAGCTTGAGCAGTTCCGTTGATCCGGTCTGCAGCGGCATGTCCAGATAATTACAGACGTTCGGCCGGTTGCGCATAACGTCCAGGACTTCCAGCGGAAAGCCCGATGGATAGGCGTATTGCAATCGGATCCAGTCAATGCCACTAACATCGGTCAGTTGATTAATCAGGTCTGCGAGGTTCCGCTTTTTATACAGGTCCAGTCCGTAGTAGGTCAGGTCCTGCGCAATAAGAATCAGTTCTTTTGTGCCACGTCGTGCCAGCGACCGGGCTTCGGTCAGCAATTCATCTATAGGCCGGGAAATGTGGCTTCCGCGCATGAGTGGAATAGCACAGAAGGAGCAGGGACGGTCGCAGCCTTCCGCAATTTTTAAGTAAGCGTAGTGAGCCGGGGTCGTCAGCAAACGTTCGCCTACCAGTTCGTGCTTATAATCGGCCCGGAGCGTTTTTAACAGGCGCGGGAGTTCGTTGGTCCCAAACCACGCGTCTACGGTTGGCATTTCGACTTCCAGCTCGTCTTTGTAACGGTGCGACAGGCAGCCTGTTACATACACTTTATCAACTACGCCCGCATCTTTAGCGTCAACGTAACGCAGAATGGTGTTGATTGACTCTTCTTTCGCATTGTCAATGAAGCCGCACGTATTGATGACGACAATGTTGGCGTCGTCTTTCTTCGATTCGTGCGTTACGTCCATGCCGTTGCCCCTGAGTTGCGTATACAGCATCTCCGAATCCACCAGGTTCTTTGAGCAACCGAGCGTAACGATGTTAATTTTATTTAGACGTATTCCTTTGGTTTTCATTTATATAGGGCTTATGCCCACCTGTATTTCTGAATAGCGGACAACTTGTCCGCTCTGCTTAAAAAACGGCTTGATGGGTAATCTCTACGATGACCGTTTCCGCTTTACCGTTCGTTACACTGACGGGGAAAATATTGTTCTGGCCATCCGTTAGATTGGCGTAAAGTCCTTTCGGCTCACGCACCACGACCGAGTATTGACCGGCCGGAAGGTCTACACAGAATTTACCATCCTTACCTGACCGAACGGTTTTAACTGGTTTGGCCTCATGTACGGATTTGATGAATCCGTTGTCGCCCATATCGACCTGACTCGCGTTGAGGAGCGGAAAAATCAGGACTTCGCGCTCGGCGGGCGAACCACCAGAGCCGGGCCGTGGCGCTCCGGGGCCAGGCATCTGGTTACCACGCTTTACGATAACCGTGCCGCAGATACCCTGTTTAACGGAGGGCTGATTTGCCTTTCGTCGCTGCGATTTCTGAGCGCAGGCAGTGCCAAGTGCGAGCAGCAATACGGCCAGTAATATATGAGCGTTACGCATAGCAGAGAATAGAGATTACTTTTTAAAGAACGAATCCACAAACTCCATCTTGTTGAACGTCTGGAGGTCGTCTATCTTTTCGCCGACGCCAATGTACTTAACCGGAATCCGGAACTGATCCGAAATACCGATAACTACACCTCCTTTGGCGGTACCGTCTAATTTAGTAATCGCCAGGGCGGATACTTCCGTTGCTTTTGTAAATTCGGTTGCCTGAATAAAGGCGTTTTGACCGGTTGAGCCATCGAGAACCAGCAGCACCTCATGGGGCGCATCGGGCGTAACTTTCTGCATCACGCGTTTGATCTTAGTGAGCTCATTCATCAGGTTCACCTTCGTATGCAGACGGCCAGCGGTGTCGATAATCACAACATCGGCGTTCATATCGGTCGCTTTCTTGACGGCATCGAAAGCAACGGCCGAGGGGTCGGTATTCATACCGTGTGAAATGACGGGTACGCCCACCCGATCGCCCCAGAGCTTAAGCTGGTCAACGGCCGCTGCCCGAAACGTATCGCCCGCGCCCAGAACAACCTGTTTACCCCGCTTATGGAACTGCGCGGCCAGTTTACCGATGGTTGTCGTTTTGCCAACGCCATTCACGCCCACGACCATGATTACATATGGTTTCTTGTCAGCAGGAAGCGCGAAGTCGTCGCTTACATCCGTAGTATTATTATCCGAAAGCAAAGCCGCAATCTCTTCGCGGAGGATACGATCCAGTTCGTCAGTGCCCATATACTTGTCGCGGGCCACGCGCTCCTCAATCCGCCGGATAATCTTTACGGTTGTCTCAACACCTACATCCGACGAAATCAGGACGTTTTCTAATTCATCCAGCACTTCTTCGTCAACGGTCGATTTGCCAACGACCGCCCGACCAAGCTTAGAGAAAAAACTATCCTTTGTTTTCTCCAGTCCTTTATCGAGCGTTTCCTTCTTTTCCTTCGAAAATAAACCGAATAAAGCCATTGTAGTGATCTATGAGTTGGTCAGTGAGTCGGTTCGCCGATTAGCTGTTAGACCCTTCAGATACTGGGTTTCGATAATAGTGATTCGCAAGCTAAGCGGCTCATCTACTGACAAACCGTTTTTTAACAAAAAAAGTCCCACTGGGCCGTTCAGGCTGTGGGACTTCCTTATGTCGTTGTACTGGAAGTTGACAACAAACGGGCTTAGCCTTTCAGCGCAGCCTGTACTTCGTCAACCGGAACCATCTCTTCTTTGAAGGTGTACGCGCCGGTTTTGGGCGATTTCACGGCTTTGATGATTTTAGCGAAAGCTTTGCCGTTATCCTTCGTTTTCAGGGTTGCAACTACCTTTTTTGCCATGTCGTTAAAGTGGTAAGTGGTCTCAGATTATGTTCATTAAAAGAACAACCCTCGTGAGCCACATGTTCCTTACTTAATTTCTTTGTGCAGCGTTACTTTTTTGAGGAACGGATTGTATTTCTTCCGCTCGATACGGGCCGGCGTGTTCTTCCGGTTCTTCGTAGTAATGTACCGGGACATGCCGGGTACACCGCTGTCTTTCTGCTCGGTGCATTCCAGAATAACCTGGATTCTATTGGCGCCTTTCTTTGCCATTGCTAATGATCGTTTTCTCGATAAGGAGCGCAAAGGTACAAAAAATGTTTTATCATGCCAACACCTTTCTCTGAAAAACTAATGATTTGTAGCTGGTTAAGCGTAAAGTATGTCGGTGTTTTGACTTTCGGGCGCTACGTACCGACCTTTGGCGAAGAAACCAGATCAGTAGTCCCTTTAAATGTATTAGGCTGGTGCAGAGGTTCAGCCCAGTTCACTAGCATACTACTGTCTGGTAGACGCTTATGACTACGCAAACTATTCAATACGAATATGCCCCCGGCCATTTTCAGGCATCGGAACCGACGTTTTATCGTCCGGACATGCTCAACGAGGGCGAAATGATTCTGAATATGGGTCCGCAGCACCCGTCTACCCACGGCGTTCTGCGGCTCGAAGTTGTGACGGACGGCGAGATCATTGTGGACGTAGTGCCGCATCTGGGTTACCTGCACCGCTGCTTTGAAAAACATGCGCAGTCGCTGCCGTTCAACCAGACAATTCCGTTCGTGGATCGGCTGGATTACCTCGCTGCTATGAACTCCGAACATGCCTTTGTGATGGGCGTCGAACGGATGTTGGGAATTCAGGACGATATTCCTAAACGAACGGAGTATATCCGGGTGCTGGTTGCCGAGCTGAACCGGATTGCGGCTCACTTTGTCGGGATAGGCACCTACGCCCTGGACATCGGTGCCTATACGCCGTTTCTGTGGCTTATGCGCGATCGGGAGCATATCCAGCGTCTGCTCGAATGGGTGAGCGGTGCTCGTATGCTATACAATTATATCTGGATTGGCGGGTTGTTCTACGATTTACCGGTGGGCTTCGAAGAGCGCTGCCGTGAATTTGTGCAGTACCTGAAACCTAAATTAGTAGAGTTGCAGCAGTTGGTCATTGAAAACGAAATATTTGTAAAGCGTACGGCAAACGTAGGTGTTTTGCCCCTGCCGGTAGCCATCAGTTACGGTTGTACAGGCCCCATGCTACGTGGTTCTGGACTGCGCTACGATCTCCGGCGGGTCGATAGCTATTCCGTTTACCCGGAACTGGATTTTGATATTCCAATTGGTGAAGGACAGATGGGTACGGTTGGCGACTGTTGGGACCGTAATAATGTCCGGGTGCTGGAATGCTGGGAATCAATCCGCATCGTTGAACAATGCCTGGACCGATTGACGGGTGACTACATACGCACGCGGGATTATGACCCCCAGGCAGTTGTGCCAAAGAAGATCCGGCCAAAAGCGATGGATTTTTACGCCCGTGCCGAGAGTGCCAAGGGCGAGTTAGGTTTCTTTTTCCGCACCGATGGCCGATCGGATGTGCCTGTGCGCTGCAAAGCCCGATCGTGCTGTTTTCATAACCTGTCGGTTATCGGCGAGATTAGCCGGGGGGCCATGCTGGCCGATTTGATCGCGATTATGGGCTCGGTCGATGTAGTGATGGGGGAAGTAGACCGGTAAGCGACCGGCTTATTGCAGCACCAGAATGTCTTTAGTATTCCGGCCAAAACCGTCATAATCGAGACCATAACCTAGCACAAACCGGTTTTCAATCTTAAAGCCTACGTACTGTAGGTCAATCGGTTTTTTTAGGGCGGCTGGTTTAAAGAGCAGAGTTGCCACCGCGATTGATGCTGGGCTACTAATCTGGAGTTGGTTACAGACTTCTCCAATCGTCAGACCTGTGTCAACAATGTCCTCAACAACGATCAGATCTCGACCTTCTATCGATTGATGCAGCCCCAGAATCTGCTTTAACTGGCCGGTCGATTCGGTGGCGGTATAGGAGGCAACCCGGATGAACGTAATCTCGCATGGAATCGTCAGGTGCTTCATCAGATCGGCCGCGAACATGAACGCTCCGTTCAGTACCACCACGATCAACGGCTGTTTGTTGGCATAATCCTGGTTTATCTGTTCGGCCAGTGACTGAATCCGCGCCTGAATGGCATCGGCAGTTATAAACGAAACAAACGTTTTATCTTTAATCGTTAGCATATGCGCGTCGGCGAAGGTCAAAGGTACAATCAGGGTAGGGTAGCGGACAAAATTTTGCCGAAAAATAAGCAGACGCAAACGGACTTTAGCTCATTTGCGTTTGTTATACAACGTGCCTGATTGGTTCTATCTGGTCGCGTTACTCACTAAAAACCAGCATATAGCGAATGAAGAAATTAGTGTTGACGGTATGGCTGATTGGTCTGGCAGTATTGGCTCAGGCCCAACTCTATGACCCGTCGGCCTTTGACAAAAAGTATGATGGTCTGCTTAAGCACCCCGGCGTGCAGATTGAGTCGGCAGAGGCTATCAATCAGATGTACAATTACAAGTTCTACGAGGCAGATAAGGAATTCCGGTGGCTACGCTTGCGCTACCCAAAGCATCCCATGCCGTATTTCATGATGGGGCTGGCCGAGTGGTGGAAGATTGTGCCCAACACTGACGTAACGGATTACGACGACAAGTGCCTGATGTATATGGATTCGACCATTGCATTGGCCGAAAAGCTTTACGATGAGAGCGAGAATAAACTCGAACCAGCATTTTTCCTGGCGGCTGCCTATGCGTTTAAAGGTCGTCTTTATTCCGAGCGAAAAAAGTGGGCAAAAGCAACCCTGGCGGGAAAGAGCGCTCTGAAATATTTTGATAAGTGCAAGGGAAATGCTGACTTCAGCCCGGAGCTGTTGTTTGGCGATGGAATGTATAATTATTATGCCCAATGGATCCCGGAAAATTATCCGCTGCTGAAGCCGATTCTGATGTTCTTTCCGAAGGGGAATAAACAAAGCGGTATTAAACAACTGGAGAAAACAGCAAATACGGCTTTCTATACGCGTGTGGAGGCCCGATACTTCCTGCTTCAGATTTATAGCATGGAAAACCAGTACGATAAAGCGTACGAGATGGCTAAATACATGACCGAGCAGTATCCGGATAATCCGTTCTTTGAGCGGTATTATGCCCGGTCAGCGTTTGTGCAGGGGCGGCTTGTGGAGGCCGAACGAATCTCCAAAGATATTCTGGCGAAGATTGCGCGGAGTCAGTCAGGCTATGAGGCCGTAAGCGGGCGAACAGCGGCCTACATTCTGGCGTATGTTAACCACCTGTTTTATAAAAACCTGCCGGAAGCCAAAAAGTATTACCAGCAGTCGGTTGAGTTTGCTAAACAAACCAATTCTACGAATGCAGGCTATTACTGGGCATCGGTTCTGGGGCTAGGTAAGATTGCAACAGATGAAAAAAACTATGATCAGGCCCAGGCGTATTTGAATGAAGTAATTGACAAGGCCGAGCATAAATCCAGCCAATATAAAGAAGCAAAAAAGGTGCTGGATGAGATTAAGAAGGCGAGAAGAAACGAACGCCGGAAACGTAGAGATTAAAAAAATAAGGCGGGAACTCAGGTCAAGTTCCCGCCTTATTTTATGACTTGAAAACCGATTATTAAGGGATAGGCAGCACTTTGCTTTCCTTAAATGTCGACATAATAACCATGGTCTGAGTGCTGGCAACTTCGTTGATCTCGTTGATCACATCAAGCATCAGCGCCTGATACGTAGAGATGTCTTTCGAAATCACTTTCAGCAGAAAATCGCCCGAGCCCGTGATGTGATGACATTCGATGATTTCGGGGATTTTATTGGCCTTGTCCACAAACGACATAGTGGTTTCTTTTTTGTGCCCAACCAGCGTAACCATAACAAAGGTTGTAACACCCAGACCAACTTTCTCGCGATTTAGCTGAGCATGGTAGCTCTGAATGATTCCCGAAGTTTCAAGCTTTTTAACGCGCTCCAGAGTCGGGGCGGGTGAGAGGCCAATTTCTTTGGAAAGCTGAGCGTTGGTGATTTTAGCGTTGGCTTGTAAAATTTCTAGTACGTTGCGATCTATCTGATCTAATTTTTGGCTCGACATAAACGAAGCGGTCTATTGAAACGTGGTTGCAGAATGATGCAAAACTACGACCTTTAAAATTAAAAATATCTTAAAAGATATTGGTTTTTTGCAATATGCGAAACAATTGTCGCTCATTCTGGCTTTCAGCGGCACAAAATTAAAGGAAATACACCGTACGCCAAATTAAGGTTTTTGAGATTGCATTTCTTTTATATAGCCATAACTGATGACCTGCGTACGCTAAACCCCGAATCACGTCGTTTAGCGTACCGATTTTCTGAAAAGGATAAAATAATGAGGATGCGCAAGAAGGCAGATTTACCAACAAAAACATGTCCGGTCTGTAACCGGCCATTTACGTGGCGCAAGAAATGGGAACGCGATTGGGCAAATGTGGTCTTTTGCAGTGATGGCTGCCGAACGATGAGCAAACGACAAAAAACGATATCATAAACAACATAGGTCTGGTCGACTGTCGTTATTTTTGGCAATTAACCCGTTCCCGCCGATGCGCTCAATTTCTTTTCTTTTCCTGTTGTTAAGCCTGTTGATTGTTGATGGCTGCCGCCGGGCAAAACCCGTGGCGGTTAAAAGACCTCCGATTTCCCCGGCACGCCCGGCCGCTACCCGACCCGCTCCAAAGCCGGTTGCTGCCAAGCCTGCTCCGCCTAAGCCTGTCGCATCGGGGCCAACGGTGGTTGTTGCCCCTACTGATACCGGTAGCGCCGACGAACTGGTTGACCAAATGCTCGTCGAGCCAGGGACTGTACCGCCTAAGCGGGAATTTCGGGCAGTTTGGATTGCGACTGTGGATAACATCGACTGGCCAAGCCGGAAAGGGCTGCCCATTACTGACCAGCAGCGCGAGATTGTTGCCATGTTTGATCAGCATCAGCAGATGGGGCTCAACGCTGTGGTTGTACAAGTGCGCTCAGCGGCCGATGCCTTTTATGCCAAAAGTTCGGAACCCTGGTCGGAGTGGCTGACCGGGCAGCAAGGTCTGGCGCCCGAGCCATTCTACGATCCGCTGGAGTTTATGATTGAACAGGCGCACCAGCGCGGGCTGGAATTTCATGCCTGGTTTAACCTTGATCGGGCCACCTATAGCCGGACGGCCAGCGTAGCACCGACCAATATCGTTTACCGAAAGCCGGGTTGGATGCTGGATTACGGCGGTAAAAAACTGTTTAACCTGGGCCTTCCGGAGGTTCGGTCCTATATCGCTAGTATTGTCGCAAATGTTGTGCGGGAGTATGATGTAGATGGCATTCACTTCGACGATTATTTCTATCCCTATGCCGAACCCGGTCAGGTTCTACGCGACGATAGTACGTATCTGGCTTATGCTAATGGCATGAAAAAAGCCGACTGGCGACGCGAGAATGTCAATAAGCTGATCGTTGAATTGCGCGATTCCATCCGGGCGAATAAACCCTGGGTTAAGTTTGGCATCAGTCCTTTTGGGGTCTGGAAGAATCAGAGTAACGATCCCGAAGGGTCAGCAACCAACGGCGGTCAGTCCTATTACGATGTGTATGCCGATACGCGTAAATGGGTGCGCGATGGGCTGATTGATTATATTGTACCGCAGATTTACTGGAGTTCCGAATTTGGCCGGGTTCCCTATAAGGCGCTGGTTGAGTGGTGGTCACGCAACTCCGGAAAGTGCCATTTGTATATTGGTCACGGGGCGTATCGAGTTGGGCGCGGCTCTGAACGGGATCCGGGCTGGTGGCGCGCTACGGAATTTCCGAATCAGATGCGCTTTAATCGGCAGCAGCGGGCCGTGCAGGGAAGTGTGTTTTTCAGCGCCAAATCGTTACAGACTAATCCGCTGGCGATCCGCGATTCGCTGCAGCTGAATTTTTACCGGTATCCGGCTTTGCTGCCCACTATGCCGTGGCTGGACAGTATTCCACCCCTTCCCCCGCGCGATCTGAAAGCCGCCGATACCGCCGAAGGTATTGAACTCTTCTGGCAGCAACCCAGCGAAGCGATGGATGGCGACGGGGCGAACTGTTACTTAGTTTACCGCTTTGAAGGAAAACGGACCCGGTTCCGGCTGGATGATCCCCGCTGCATTGTTGGTCGGTGCTTTGGCGAATCGGCCACACGTTTTGTGGACAAAACGGCCGCCCCTACAAAGAAATATACGTATGTGGTAACGGCCGTTGACCGACTGAACAACGAAAGCCGGGAAGTCGCTATTCAGGTTCGTTAAGCAGTGACTTCGTTCATAACGTCCTCCAGCGAACGGGCGTCGGGAAAAAAACTGACGAGTCTGAGCAGGATACCTTCAACAACCGCATCGGGGCAGGAAGCTCCACAGGTCAGCAGTACCGTAACGGGGCGGTTGTTGGGAATGAACTGTTCAGTTACAATTTCCTGCTTCGTATGACCGTCAAAATGCCGTATCAATTTATCTGAGAGGATTTTCTGTTCCGACTCAATGAAATACGTCGGTAGCTTCTCTTCACATAATTCGACAATATGCGAGGTATTGGACGAATTATAGCCCCCGGCTACGACGGCAAAATCAGCCGGGTAGGTTAGAAGAGCGTAGGTCGCGTCCTGATTGTCGTTGGTGGCGTAGCAGAGCGTATCGCGGGTATTGGCAAAGTGTGAATCAACCTGTTCGGGCTGCAGGTCATATTTCTGGATCATCACCTGCTTTAGATAATCGGCGATGCCCTGCGTGTCGGAGGCCAGCATGGTCGTCTGGTTGACGACACCAATACGCTGCAAATCGCGGGCAGGGTCGAATCCCTCGGAAAATTGACCCGCGAACTCCGAGTAAAACGTTTCATCGGGCAAGTCACCGGTAATATATTGGGCCAGACGCTGTGCCTGCGCCATGTCTTTGACAACTACCGTTGGGGCGGCTTCTTTGCTGTGCGAGAACGTAGCGCGGGTTTCTTCGTGGCTGGGCTTACCATGAACAACGACCGTATAGGATTTCTGCCCAATCTGACCCGCTTTGTTCCAGACTTTTTCGACAAACGGACAGGTCGTATCATATTTCTCAACATCCAGACCAATGGCTGACAGTTGCCGCTGCGTTTCAAGCGTTGTACCGAAAGCCGGAATTATCACGACGTCGTCCGGCGTTAGCTCAGACCAGGGAATTAGCTGCCGTCCACGCGTATCCATCAGAAACTGTACGCCCCGCTCCTGCAGATCACCGTTGACATCGGGGTTGTGAATCATCTCGCTGAGCAGAAAAATCCGCTTGCCGGGGTTTTCTGCAATCGCTTTATAAGCAATCTCGACCGCATTTTCGACGCCGTAACAAAACCCGAAATGCCGCGCAATCAGAAACCGGACCGGGCCAAAATCGAGCAGCGTAGGCGTAAAGTCACGCTTCAGTTTATCGCGCTTCCGGCGGAATTCCTTCAGAGGGGTAATGATGCTGCTGCGGTAATGCTCGGGTATGTCGAAAGATTTCATACAGTTGGTAACCAAACCGATACGGTCCTGAGGGCTATATCAGTTTAACGTTGTCGGGTTAATCTTCGTTCTTTACAAAAGTACGTTAGAATTGATGCCTAAACGGCTGCTGAAATACAAAAACTACGATGTGCATAGCATAACGACCGTTGCCGATGAGCGCCGGAATGCGAATATCGTTACGTGGCTTACGCAAACGGCAATGGGCGGAAAAGTGCTGGCTGTGGCTCTCTTTAAAGTTGATTACACCATTGAACTGGTGCGTGAGAGCGGTATGCTGAACGTGAATCTGCTGGGAGTGGATCAGACCCATTTGATCCGTAAACTTGGTCAGCAATCCGGTCGGCAGAAGGACAAATTTCGAAACTTACCACACGCGCTCGATACGCGGGGCTGCCCCTACCTGACGGAAGCTATCGGTTACGCCCAGTGCCGGGTGCTGCACAGCACCGATGCAGGCGATCATGAACTGTTTATCTGCGCGGTAGAGAAACAGGTGGTTCTGCACCCTGATAAAAAGGTAATGACGTATCGGTTCCTGAAAGAAAAGAAGCTGATCCGGGGCTAACCGATCAGGAGCGAACTGCCCAGAATATCATCCAGATACTCGCGTGAATTGGCCAGTCGCGGCACTTTATGCTGCCCTCCCAGCTTACCCCGCTGCTTCATCCAGGCATAGAACGTACCCCGGGGCACAACATGGATCCGAGGACGTTTCAGCACGATATCGTTATAGCGCTTGGCGTCATAGTCAGAGTTGACCTGCCGGAGCGCTTCGTCCAGAAGTTGATTGAATCGCTGCTGACTACCGGGTTCCTGCGTAAACTCGATTACCCATTCGTGACAGCCGCTGGTACCGTTGCCCATGTAAACCGGGCCCGCCGTATAGTCTGCCAGAACAGCGCCGGTTGCTTCGCAGGCTTTTGTAATGGCAGCTTCGGCATTTTCAACGATGACCTCTTCACCAAACGCGTTGATATAATGCTTAGTACGGCCGCTTACTTTTAACCGATGCGGGTAGAGCGACGTAAACCGAACGGTATCGCCAACCCGGTATCGCCAGAGACCACCGTTGGTTGAAACGATAAGAGCATAGTTTTTATCGACTTCGACTTCCTCGATGGTCAGCGCTTTGGCAAACGGCTTTTCGGCTTCGTTGATTGGAACAAACTCATAAAAAATGCCGTAGTCGAGCATCAGCAGCATCTCACCGACGCGGCCGAGGTCATCCTGAATGGCAAAGAAACCTTCTGAAGCATTGTAAACTTCCTGATACCGGATGGTTTTTGACGGAAAAACCTGCTGCTGAAACAGCTCACGATACGGCTGAAAATTAACTGCGCCATGAACCATCAGCTCAAAATTCGGCCAGACCTCCAGAATATTCGTTTTACCCGTTCGGGCCAGAATCTTGTCAATCAGAACCAGCCCCCAGGTAGGTGTACCCAATAAACTCGTAACGTTCTCCTGCGAGGTTATCTCGGCCATACGTTCCAGTTTCGATTCCCATTCGTCCATGAGGGCTACCTCAATGGATGGGGTGCGAATAAACTGCGCCCAGCTGGGCAGGTTTTTCATAACAACCGCCGAGACATCGCCAGTGGCGCTGTTAGTACCATAAGGGTTTGAATGCAGGCTGCCACCAATCGATAGCCCTTTGCCCTCGAAGGTCCGGCTGTCGGGGTTGTTGGCAATATAGAGCGCCATCATGTCCTTGCCACCCTTGAAATGACTTTCATCGAGCGACTCGGTCGTAACGGGAATGTATTTGCTCCGGGCGTTGGTCGTGCCCGACGATTTAGAGAACCACCGAACGGGCGAGGGCCAAAGGACTTTGTTTTCGCCTTTCATGACCCGCTCTATGTACGGAAACAGATCCTCGTAGCTCGATATCGGTACCCGCTGCTGAAAATCCTGAACGGTGCGGATGTCTTTATAGCCGTATTTTTTGCCCCATTCCGTTCGGCGGCCGGCTCGGATAAGTTGATTGAAAACGTTCTGCTGCACCGCGCCGGGTTGTTTCATCATGGTCTCAATACGGGGTAGTCGCCGTTGCAGGAGCCATTTAAGCGTGGTGTTTAGGAAGGTCATGGGGCTAAAGTAAACAAAACCAATTTGATTAAATTGATTAGCATTAGAAACTTGCAAACAGGGTGGTTGGTTTATAAACCGCTTGCCCGGTCAGGGTAGTCGGTAATGATTCCATCAACACCCCATTTTTTCAATCGGCTCATATCATTACGCTGATTTACCGTCCAGGGAATTACCTTGATGCTCTGCTCCTGAAGTCGCTTTACTTTATTCTGACTCAACAGACGATAATAAGGACTGTAAATGTCGGGCTTGAAACCGAGTTCGTCCAGATTCTTCTCCGGACTACGCAGGTTTTCAACCAGAGCAGCCAGTCTGACACTAGGATACTTGCCCGCGTTGGCCTGCAGTTTCCAGTGCTTTAAAGGGGCAAAGTCAAAACTTTGAATGACAACCCGTTCAGTGGGCAGGTGTTGTTTTAGGACCGCCTGCACCAGATCGCAGAAAACGGCTGGCTCTGGCTGACTTTTGTTGTATTCCGAAGCATCACTTTTAATTTCGATGTTGTACGAAACAATCGGTAAATTTTTTGCGTTTCGGTACATTTCAACCTGCTCAATAACCTCGCTCAACAGAGGCTTATAGGTTTTAACCCTCTGCTGCTTGGGATATTTGGGATTGCCGTTGGAGCCGACATCATAGCGTTTGATGTCGGCGTAGGTCATCTGGTATAACACCAGATTTTTCTGCTCTTTCTTATCAACTGGCCTACCATCTGGCCTGATGCTGAAGTCGGCGTTGAAATAAGGTTCATGCGAAACAACTACCTGTCCATCCTTGCTAATGACAACGTCCAGTTCCAGAGTTGAAACCCCCAGATCAAGCGCCTTCAGAAAAGCTGGGATTGTATTTTCGGGCATCAGGCCCCGGCAGCCGCGGTGGCCCTGCAAATCAAAGGCGGGCCGGGAAGGCTGGGCGAAAGTAGTTACAGTCATCCAGAACAGCAACAGAGTCAGGTGCATACGTTCAGAAAGAGAAACCATCCCCAAAATTACCGTTTCTTTTTAGTTTGGCTTTATAGTAACGGCACGTGCTGGGACGATCTGTGATGACTGGGACAAATAACCTCCTCCCCAGCTTAAGCCAGAATTTGACGTTCGGCGGTTGGGTGCGTCGGATAACTGTAACCGCTGAAATATAGTCGAACTATCAGCAAGTGTAAATACGCGTAACGGACCGTTATTTTGCGTGGAAACGTAACCTAATCGTCCGTTGGCCATCAGAATTGTTGCCAGTGCTTTGGCATCGCCGTCTACTAAAAAGCCCGATTGTCGCAGACTGAGTGGTTTGAAGTGACCGTGACCGTCGCCCAGGAGGCATAATCCCAGGCCCGCATCCAGCCAGCCCGACAGCACTTCAGCAGCATAATCATTGCCAGCTAGCAGAACGTCCAGATTGCCGTCATGATTAAGGTCAGTAGCGACAGTACCGAAGACGGGCGAGAACTGGGCTTCAACCGGAAGCTCGTGTACGATCAATGTACCCCCTCGATTTTCGATATAAGCTGAGGAAAGATAAGTTACCCGCCTGATAATGGCCTGCTTTTGCTCATCGGCTGACAAAAGATCGCTTAGCTTCATTTTTCCATAAGCGGCAAATGAAGTCATCCGCTTTTTAAAAAGCGGGATCTGATCGGTCAGCACATCGCGGGGATGGAACGGAACCTCTGTTTGTCCATTAAACACACTGAGAATTGGGTCGAGCGTTCCATTTTTATCATAATCAGCCGCGTACACCGAAACGGGCCGATCAGCCGAAGCCTGAAACCGGCTGTTCCGGCCCAGATTGCCCGCTATGTAATCCAGATCACCGTCATTATCAAAGTCGCCCGCTGTCAGGCTATTCCAGAAGCCTGTGGCTTTGTCGAGCGATGGCGTGGGTAAAGAAGCGAGTCGCTGACCATTCTGATTTCTAAGAACTGTAACAGGCATGAATTCGCCCGTCAGCATCAGATCGGGCCAGTTGTCGTTATCAATATTGGTCCAGAGTGCCGCGCAGACTAAACCGACCTGTGCCAGGTCGGGGGCTACTTGCTTCGTTACGTCAGTGAAATGAGCTTGGCCCGCCCGACTGTCGTTTCGCAGCAGGTAACTCTGGGCTGGTTCGGGAAACCGTTGTGGCACAACCCGGCCACCGACAAACAAGTCCAAATCGCCATCCTGATCATAATCAGCAGCTACGACGCATGAGCCGCTGGCCGTTATTCGGGGCAGCGCCTGCGGAGCCGATTGAAAATTTCCCCGCCCATCGTTGAGGTACAAACTATCCTGGTAGCGGGCTTCGTTGCGGCCAAACTCGGTGCTGCCGTGAACAGCGTACAGATCTAGGTCCTTGTCGCCGTCGGCATCGAACAGCAGCACGCCGGTTTCTTCCGGAGTTTTGGCCGGACGGTCGCGTCGCTGGAAACGCTCATTGGTTTGTTGCAGAAAAAATGTACCGCCCCGCTGTGCTGCCCCTGCGACGTAAATGTCATCAAAACCATTGCCATCCACATCGCCCACGGCTATGCCCGGCCCAATCTGGGAATGCTTATGCGTCAGTAAAGTCTGTTGCGCTTTATAATCGACAAAATCGTCTTCGCTGTGCTGAAACGTAAGGCCGAGTGAAGCAGATACTTCAGTCAGCAAGGGTTTGATGGGGGCTTGTACCTTGAGAAAACTGACCGGTTCGGGCGTTGCATGGCGTTCTTCGAGCAGGAGCGTCTGGTTAACGTTTAGATTTCGGAGCCGCTGGCCGCTGCCCGTCGGCCAGAGAATTTTCAGCGAATCGATCCGCTCGGCTTTGCCCAGACCCAGGTGGATACCTGATTCCATGGTAGACTGGTAGCCGCGCTGACGCGTGTATTCGGCATAATACCGCTGACCACCCGCCCAAACGACGACTTTAGCGCCCAGGCCTTCCCGATTGCCGGGTTTGCCAAGCAGGTTCAGACGCAGAAAATGGTTGCTGCCGGGCTGTTCGGCCTTTTCAATAGTCTGGTTACGATAAATAAAAGCCGGATCGTTGATGTTGTTCATAACGAGATCCAGATCACCATCGTTGTCGAAATCGGCGTAAGCAGTTCCATTTGTGAACGACGGCTCTGTCAGCCCCCAGTCGCCGGCGACGTTAGTGAACGTTAGATTCTTCTGATTGTGAAACAGGAAGTTGGGTTTATAAACCGGTTCCAGATCGGCAATACGCCTTAACAGACCGGCGCGTCGGTCGGCGTCCGAGCCGAACGTACCGGCATCCCAGTTATAGCTGGTAAAATCCAGATCGGTGATGTCTTTACGATAGCCATTGGTGATCAGTAAATCGCGCAGGCCGTCGTTATCCAGATCAGCAAAAAGCGCGCTCCAGCTCCAGTCCGTAGCGGCTGTGCCGGCCAGATAACTGATGTCGCTGAAAAGCGGCATGGCATTAGCCGAATCACCCTCCTGGGCGGGCTTTCCACGGTTCAACTGAAGTACGTTACGGATATATTGCGGCTGGTAACCAAGCCGGCGCGCCATCTGAAAGCGGTCATAGGGTACGCTGGCAAACATGGTTTTCTGCCGCAGGTTGTCATCTGGCAGCATATCTACGACAGCCAGATCATTTAATCCGTCGTTGTTGATATCGGCCAAATCGACGCCCATACTATTGTGGCTCTGGTGCCGGAGCGCTTCGGCAACCCGGTTGACGAATCCACCCCGTTGGTTATTAATCAGCCATACATCATTAGACTGAAAATCGTTAGCTACGTAAATGTCGGGCCAGTTATCCTGGTTGATGTCGTTAACAACAACCCCCAGGCCCCAGCCCTCATGAACAAGGCCCGCTTGCTTCGAAACATCGGTAAAGTGAGGCATACCATTCGTCCCTGGGCCATCGTTGCGAAACAGTTTATCCCGGCTTCTGGCCGAACCATCATTACGGGGGCCGGTAACGGTGTTTCGGTTATAGGCTTCCAGCGCATTGGTGAGCAGAAAAACGTCCAGATCGCCGTCGCGGTCGTAATCCAGAAACGCAGCCTGGGTAGAATAACTCGAATCGGCCAGACCAACCACCTGCGCCATCTCCCGAAAGCGTGGCGAGCCGTTGGCGTCGTTGCCTTGGTTGATGAACAGCAGGTTAGGAACGGCCTGGCTGCGGTCGGGGTGGATTGTCGAGACGTAAATATCCTGCCTGCCGTCCTGATTAACGTCGGCCACGGCTACGCCCGTACACCACAGTTTGGTGCCGACGCCAGCCGAAGCCGTTACATCCTCAAAGTTGAAATCCCCCAGATTCAGGTACATTCGACTGGATACCTGATTGCCCGCGAAGAAGATATCCTGCCGGCCATCGCCGTTGAAGTCCCCAACCCCGACGCCCCCACCATTATAGATGTACTCGAACTCCAGCACGTTGAGCGAATCGCTTTCATTGATGGTGTTCTCAAAATCAAGACCGGTCTGGCGGGCGCTCAATCGCTCGAACCGGGCAGAGTGAGTACAGCCAACGAGGGTTATCAGGAAGAACAGGGCTAGCCTCAATCGGTAACGCATAGACGAAATATACAGACAAATCCCCGGATCGGCGACGCTGGCCAAACCGGGGATCTAACTTTACTTCTTTACAAGAAACTGCGTTCTTAATAACCTGGGTTCTGATCTTTCTGGCTCAGTTTGCCATTGTTGTCCAGTTCCTGCTGGGGAATAGGCAGCAACTCCTGTTTCCCCTTCGCAAAATAGGAGATTGGTTCGGCCTTGAGCTTACCCTGCGCCCGCCAGCGGAGAATATCACGATTGCGAATCTGTTCGCCCGCCAGTTCGACCCGGCGTTCGTGGACAATGGCCTGGAAAATCTCGTCTTTATTACTGACTGGATACGCTTTGGTTGGGTAAGGCGGCATGGCAACGCTCTTGCGGGCCCGAACCTGGTTGAGCAACGCAATGGCGTTGGCTGAATTGCCGGTCTCGTTTTCGGCTTCAGCCATACCCAGCAGAACATCTGCGTAGCGCATGATTCGCATGTTGATGCCCGACGTGTAATAGGTTTCGGCATTTTTATACAGCGCGGTGTATTTACGCCAGCTAATCTTCTGTGCCGTACCGTTGAACGGCTGTGCATTCCCCTGCACATCGCCCTCGGCCAAGGTTTTGGTATCGTTGTTGTACTTGTCCCCAATGAAGTAGAAGTTGTATTTCAGGCGGGGATCGGTTTTCGCATCACCTTTTGCGGTGTTTTCATACTCCGCCAGGAGGCTGGCTGAGGGGATGAGGTTACGCCAGCCGATAGGATTGTACTCCTGACTACGGGTCATTGTCTCATTAGCGCCCCCGTCGTTCCCATCGCTGTCCCAGTTGAAATCGCCGATTTTTGAAAAGCCAATTTCAAAGATCGATTCGGAGTTGTTCTCGTTTTCCTCCTGGAAGTTGTCATTGTATTCGTCCGTCAGTCTGTAAAGTCCCGAGCTGATTACTTTCTGAAATTCGGTTTTTGCTTTCGCGTAATCCCCAAGCTGCATATATACCCGGCCCAGAATGCCGGCTGCTGCGCCCTTGGTGGCTCGTCCCAGGTCGCTGCCGCTATAGCTGGCCGGCAAATCGGCCTGAATAGCCTGCAAGTCGGTCGTGATGAGCTGATAGACTTCGGCTGCTGACGCGCGGGGTTTAGTACCGTCGATGGTCGTTACGTAACTGGTGTAGAGCGGCACACCGCCGTAGAGAGTCACCAGATCGAAATAAGAAAGGGCGCGCAGGAACTTTGCTTCGGCAACAGCCCGCTTAGCCAGCGTTGGGTCGTCTTTTATATTGGCTCCTTTGTCAATCACCACGTTGGCGCGATGGATGGTTCGGTACAGTCCGTTCCAGACCGAAAAAGAAACCGGGTTGCCTGGAATCTGAGCGCCAATCAGAATCTGGTTGCGGGGCGCTTCGAGTTGACCACCGCCCGACGTTACGTCATCGCTGCGCAGGTCGTGCAGAAAGAACCACTCGCGGCCCGTCAGGCTGGCGCTTTGCCATATGGCATACACCGCATTGACCCCTTTGATGAGTTCACTGGCGTTTTTATAATAGGTTTCGGTCGTTACCTGATTTGGATTGACCTGATCCAGACTAGTGGTGTTACAGCCGGCCAGCAGTCCCAGGGTAATGACTATATTGGTTAAATAATGGCGTTTCATGATGTCGTTGATTATCGTATGTTTAGGAAACAATCAATTGAAAACCAGTCAGGCATAAAGTACGCTGATTGAGTGAACTACCAGTTAAAAGCCTATCTGCAAACCTGCCATAAACGTTCTGGCCTGCGGAAACTGTCCATAATCAACCCCGTTGGTGAGAGTGCCATTGTAGCGCGAACCAATTTCGGGATCGTAACCAGTGTACTTTGTGAAGGTCAGCAGGTTAGTGGCGGCTACGTACAGGCGGGCCCGCGTAAGGGTGCCCCGCGACCAGGATTGCAGGCTGGCTGCCGGCAGATTATACCCAAGGCTAACGTTCTTCAGACGCAGGTACGAGCCATCCTCCAGGAAGCGGTCGGAGGTGCGGGTGTTGCCATTCGGGTCACCGCTAACCGCGCGTGGAACGTCGGTGTTGGTGTTGGTTGGGGTCCAGGCCCGCAGCACATCTGCACCAGCATTGAACAGTCGAAGCATTCCCTGCTCAATCACTTTCACGCCGTTGTAGACCTTGTTGCCCTGAACGCCCTGTATGAACAAGGTCAGATCAAAATTGCGGTAGTTGGTGTTTACGTTAAAGCCGTAGGTGAATTTTGGCAAGAAACTACCCAGATTGACCCGGTCCTGCGCATCGATCTGGCCGTCTCCGTTACTATCCACGAACCGGATGTCGCCGGGCTTGGCATTAGCCTGTTTAGGCGCAGCCTTGATTTCATCGGCGTTCTGAAAAATTCCGGCTACGCGCCAGCCATAGAACGATTGAATAGGCTCGCCCGCAACCGTCCGTGTGATGTCAAAGCCGCCGTAATCGGCATTGGCTCCATTAAACAGCGGGGAAATGTTTGGCCCTAAGGTCAAAACCTTATTGCGGATGATGCTGATGTTTCCCGACAGGTCGTACCGGAAATCGCCCTGCCGTTTGTTATAACCCAGCTGCAGCTCAACGCCCCGGTTTCGCATGTTGCCAACATTGACAACCGGCGACTGTGTGTAGCCAATGGATGGAGCAATGGGCTGACCCAGAATCAGCCCATCGGTGTTGCGGTTGAAATACTCAGCCGTCAGCGTAACGCGGTTGCTAAGGATACCCAGGTCTAGACCAACGTTGGTCATGTCGGTCACTTCCCAGCGCAGCGACGTATTGCCCAGCCGGTCGAAATAAGTTCCCTGCGTGCGGCTTCCACCCAGCAGGGCGTTGGTGTTCTGCGAAACGGCTACCTGCCAATCGTAGTCACCGATGCCATTGAAGCCCATGGAACCATAGGAAGCCCGTAGTTTCAGCTCCGAAATAGTCGGTACACTCTTCAGGAAAGCTTCTTCACTGATACGCCACCCCGCCGATACGGAAGGGAAGTTACCCCATTTATTGCCGGGAGCAAACTTACTGGACCCGTCGCGCCGGAATGACGCGCCCAACAGGTACTTGCCGGCGAATTCATAGTTAATCCGGCCGAGATAGGAAATCAGGACGTTCTGTGTGCGGCTGCCGGTTAAGCCAACGCTGGTTGGTGTCAGACCACTCACCTGCCGGATGTCGTTCGATCCGGCCTGACCCGCTCCGTTCAGACTCGAGTAAATACCCGCCTGCCGTTCGGCTACCGCCACCGCATTAATGGTGTGTTTGCCAAATGTCCGCTCAAATGTTAACTGATTGGAGATCAGGGGCGAGGTATAGGTGTACCGGTTATCGGTCAGCTGAGCCAGTGCCCGGGCATTAAAGCTTTCGTTATAAATGGGCTGGAAGGTATAGTCCCGAGCCGTTACGTAGTCAATGCCGCCCCGAATCCGGTACGTCAGTCCTTCAAACAGCCGGACATCGAGGTAAGCGCTGCCCAGTAGTTTCAGCCGCTGGGTATTGGTGCGGTCCTGAAGCGCAGCCCGCACTGGGTTCTGTGGATCGGTCGCATCCGAACCATCCGGTCCTCGATAACCGCCAACGAGGACCGGATCTGTAATGGGCATATACGGCGTCATCCGGATCATGTTCATGACCTGCGTTCGGCCCCCGGCGTTGGCTTCGCCGTTACGGTCGTCGTACGAAACGGTCAGCGTCTGGCCAAAGGTGAAGCGTTTACTAATGGTATGGTCTGAATTTATTCGGAAGTTACCCCGGCGGTAATTCGTGCCGATCATGATGCCGTCCTGGCTGAAATAACCCAGCGATGAATAGAATCGCGATTTTTCGCCACCGCCTGACAGCTGTACGCTATGCTGGGTAATAGCTGCGTTGCGGAACACGGCTTTCTGCCAGTCAGTATCGGTCTGGACGTACGTCTGGGTAGCGCCCTGATAGACTGGCTTATTGAAATTGGCCTCCAGAAAACGCGCTGGCCGGGCATCAACTGGCTGCCGATTTTCGGCAGCCGCCTTATCATTTTCGGCATTTTGCAACAGCGCCGTACCGTACTGGATATACTCCTTCGTGTTCAGCAGATCGAGCTGACGCCAGGCACTCTGTACGCCCATATATCCGTCGTAGTTGACGTGTAGTCGCCCGTCGCGCTGTCCACGCTTGGTGGTAATAATAATTACCCCATTGGCCGCCCGCGATCCATAGATTGCTGCTGAGGATGCGTCTTTCAATACATCTACGCTTTCAATGTCGCGGGTATCAAAATTATTCAAATCGCTGGTTGGGTAGCCGTCAATGACATACAGCGGATTCGATGCGTAGTTAATGGAACCAATACCCCGAATCCGGACGATCGGCGTTTCGCCCGGCGAACCGTTGGCTACCACACTGACGCCCGGCACCCGGCCCTGAATCGCCTGCTCAACGCTTGGTACAGGCAGTTGCGTCACCTCCTGCGACGATACCGACGATATAGCGCCCGTTACGGAGGCCCGTTTCTGCGTACCGTAACCAACGACCACGACTTCGGAAAGCGCCTTTACGTCGTCGGTTAGCGATACGTTAATCCGGGTTCGACTCGCTACGGCTATTTCCTGCGTAGCGTAACCCACGAAGCTAAAAACCAGGGTAGCATTGTTGCCGGCATTGATCGTATAGTTCCCTGCTACGTCGGTGGTTGTCCCCCGGCTGGTCCCCTTTACAATAACGCTGACGCCAGGAATAGCCTGACCGTTTTTGTCGGTTACCTTCCCACTGATGTCGGCCATAGGCTGAGTCGTTGCGGTTAAGGTCCAGCCCATACGTTCGAGCCGGTTGAGGGTTTGGTCCGGCAGCTGGGCGGGCTCATTCAAAGGCGTGTCCGCACCTGGTGTCTGGATCTGGCTGATTTTTCGAAACAGTCGGCTGGTTTTCTCCCGGGTCGAAACAATGGCGTAGAAATTGGGCTGAATCCTGCGATACGTTAGATGCTTGTCGGTCAGTAGACTGGTCAGCTCTGTTTCGAGGTTATGATTTGAAGCTCTAACGACGACTACTTTGGTGTCTACCAGATTGGACGGATAAATGAACGATACCCGATATCGCTGCTCCAACTCGGTCAGCGCGCTGCGTAAAGAGACTAGGCGCGTATCGGCATCCCGGTTTGGCTGGGTTCTATAGCGGTTCGAGGAAGCCAGAAGTTGCGCCTTGACCGGCAGCAGACTGGCCAGAAGCAGAAGCCATACGAGAGAGAGAAGTTTCTTCATGATTAAGGGCAGATTGAGTTATTGAATCGTAATCCGGTTAGTTTGCTGGGTAATGTGCAGATCGAAGAGCGTGGAAAGACCTTTCAGAATGGTTTCGATGTCGCGATTAGGAATTGTGCCCGAAAGCGTCTGCCGACGTAATTCAGGATCGGCGATAACGACCGTAACGCCGTAGGTGTCTTCCAGCATCTGAGCTACTTCCTGCAGGCTTGTCTCGTCAAATTTCAGTTTGCCCGTCTGCCAGGCTGACTGCGCAGCCGCATCTACCCGTTTTCGGTAATAGATTCGGGCTTTCACATCGGCATAGACCAGGTCGCCGGGCTGCATGATCAGCTTCCGCTGCGCCTGTTCGCCTACGTTCAGCCGAATCTTTCCGTTGTTGAGTACTACTTTAGCCCGGCTTTCGCGCGCCAGCACGTTAAACTGCGTGCCCAGTACCTCAATGGTCAGTCTGTTCGGCAGATGCACGATAAAGCGTTCGTGATTGCGCTGATGGGTGACCCGAAAAAAACCTTCACCAGTGAGCCACACATCGCGGGTTTGACCGCTGGACCACTGAGGGGCGTAGCGTAAACGACTATTTCCGTTTAGCGTAACCGTTGAGCCATCGGGTAACGTCAGCCGGTGTGTTTCTCCAAAGGCAGTCTGCTGGACCAGATCGGCAGGATATAAATACTGATACCCCCAATAAGCGCCGGCTGCTAGGAGCACTGCGCCGATAAAAACGGCTGCCCAGCGCATGGACTGATTAAACCAGTTAAAAGATTTGACGGGAGCCGGGTTGGTTGTCAATGAGGACGTTGCCAGTTGCAGCCGAATTGCGGTTAGCATCCGGTCGGCATCCGGAGTTAGGGTATTCGGGGGCGCGTGCCAATCAGCATCACCTAACTGGGCGTCAAGCCGGTGGGTCAGGTAAGTTTGCCCTACATTGGTAGCGAACCAATCCAGCACCTGCTTGGCTTCGGTTGGCGTAACCTGATTGGCAAAATACCGTTGAAGCAGCTGTTCAGTCATGGGCATAGGAAAGCCAGTATGCTTTCTATACACCACCAAAACCAGAAAGTATTATTGGAAACGAAAAAATATTTATTGCTTAGTTGCAATACGTAGCCAGAAAAAGAGCCAGGGTTTCAATCCCAGCATGCTGACGCAGGTAGTTGCGAAGAAACCGACAGGCCTGATAATATTGCACTTTTACGGTATTTGCAGATATATGGAGCTGCGCAGCAATCTCTTCGTTCGAAAGGCCATTCTCGGAGCGAAGCGTAAATACCAGTCGCCGTTGCTGGGGTAAGTGGCGCAAACCAGCCTGCACAATCAGACTGTATTCATCAAGTGTAATCTGATCCTCGGTTGTTGTATCGAGTATGGAAAGCCCTGTCTGAAGCTCAATGTGCCGTAAAATCGTCCGTTTTTCGTCGCGCAATCGGTTCAGAACCTGGTTACGCATAGCTGTAGCCAGATAACTTTTTACGGGCTGCGAAGGGTCTAGGTGACTCCGATGCGTCCACAGCTTCAGATAAACTTCCTGCAGGGCATCTTCTGCTATCGCGGGATCTTTGACGTACTGGATTGCTATCGTGTACAAAAAACGGTAATGCCGACGAAACAGCGTCTCAAATGCTGTCTCGTCATCCTGCTTCAGGCGAAGCGTCAGGTCTGCGTCGGTCAGTACCATGTACATTAGAGAAGAATTCCGCAAATGATTGTTTCTCTATGGATTACATTAGCGGTTCCAACAAAAGCAAATGTAAAAAAAGAATTGCCTCGTTAGGAAAAGAATAGTTTTTATTTGCTGGGTGCAATTGTGAACTTGCACCAGAACCTTCATCTGATTCCAGTCCTGTTTTATGCGCTATCTTAAAGCGGCCTTAATTTCATTATTCACAATTACGCTCGTCTGGGCACTTAATCGCCCCTGGGGAGGGATTCCCGCGTTCGGGCCCCTGCTTAGTCCGTTTGTTGGTTTCTGGCAAAATGCCGAATCAATCAATTACCAGGATGAAGAGGTTACGTTAGAAGGGACCAAAGCGCCCGTTACGGTTCTGTTCGATGACGTGGCTGTTCCGCATGTGTTTGCCCAGAACGACCATGACCTTTACTTTGCTCAGGGCTATCTGACTGCCCGCGACCGGCTCTGGCAAATGGAATTTCAGACGCATGCCGCTGCCGGACGGGTTTCGGAGATTGTCGGCGACAGAGCATTAGAACTTGACCGCTACAACCGCCACTTAGGCATGGGTTACGGAGCGGAGCAGACACTGAAAGGTATGCAGAATGACCCGGCAACTCGGGATGCGCTCGATGCGTATACCGCCGGCGTCAATGCCTGGATCAATCAACTCACGCCCGCCAAATACCCGATTGAGTACAAATTATTGGGATACGCGCCCGAGCCCTGGACACCGCTTAAATGCGCTCTGCTTTTGAAACAGATGACCAGTACGCTGGCCAGCGGAGCCGATGATCTGCTGATGACCAATATTCTCCGGAAATATGGGGCCGCCGTTACCGCCGATCTGTTTCCGAACTATCCCACTCGCGAAGACCCTATTATTCCTCCCGGCACCGGGTGGGATTTTGCACCCCTGCCTGTTCCGCCCACGCCAAAAGACAGCAGCCTGCATAGTTTGCTGGCCTTGTCGGCTCCGCGTTTCGATGCCGGTATGCGTCGGCCGCAGCCGGAAATTGGCTCCAATAACTGGGCTGTAGGGGCACAGAAGTCAGCAACGGGCTTTCCAATTCTGGCTAATGATCCGCACCTGACACTGAGTTTACCTTCAATCTGGTATCAAATCCAGCTCGTATCGCCAACGGTAAACGTATATGGCGCATCGCTGCCGGGCGCGCCCAATGTAATCATTGGTTTTAATAAAGACGTAGCCTGGGGGGTTACCAACGTTGGTGCTGACGTCCTTGATTTCTATACGATCCGGTTCAAAGATGATAGCCGCCGGGAATACTGGCACGACAAGCAGTGGAAACCGGTCCGGACGCGTCTTGAAACCATCAAGGTAAAAGGAAAGGCAGACGTACTAGATACGGTTATATATACCCATCACGGGCCCGTAGTGTATTCCGCCGATGCTAAGCCATTCCGTCGAAACATCCCGGTTGGGCACGCGGCTCGCTGGATTGCGCACGAACCATCGAACGAAATGCGCTGCTTTTATTACCTTAATCGCGCAAAATCCTTTGCCGATTATCGAAAAGCATTAACCTATTACGTTGCCCCCGCGCAGAATTTTATTTTCGCCAGCAGTCAGAACGACATTGCTATTTCGCCCAACGGACGCTACCCGCTGAAATATAAAGAACAAGGTAAATTTCTGCTCGATGGGACTAACCCCGCCGATGACTGGTACGGATTTGTTCCTGCCAATCAGAATCCGCTGGTCAAAAACCCGCCCCGTGGGTTCGTTAGTTCAGCCAATCAGTCCTCTACAGACCAGACGTACCCGTATTACATCAACTGGGAATTTGCGCCATCTGAGCGTGGGCGACGCATCAACCAGCGTCTAGCGGCTATGCAGCGCGCTACGGCCGATAGTCTGCGTGCCTTACAGAACGACAACTTCAATCTGCGAGCCGCCGATGTACTGCCGGTCATTTTGCCTCACTTGAACCCGCAGTCCCTCAACCAAAGCCAGCAAAATGCGCTCGCTATATTGAAAGACTGGCGCTTTAACAATGACGCTGGCGAGATTGGCCCGACCATTTTTTCGCGGTGGCTAACTCAGTTGAATGAGGCTATCTGGGCCGATGAATTTGATCAGGGCGATACGTTGCCTATGCGTTACCCATCTCCGGACCGTACCCTGACACTTATGCAGCGCGATCCTTCGTCCCGCTGGTTCGATAATGTCAAAACGCCTGTTCGCGAACGTCTGCCAGACCTGGTAACGCAAAGCTTCCGGGCCGCCTGCGATACATTGGTTAAACAGAAGGGTGCGTTAGGTGAAGCATGGGCGTGGGGACCTACTAAAGGAACGGATATTCGGCATCTGCTGCCGGGTGTAGATGCCTTTAGTGTACTGGATTTAAACATCGGCGGAGGCAGCAACATTGTGAATGCTACGTCTGAACGAGCCGGGCCGTCGTGGCGCATGGTCGTTGCTCTGGGCCCTCAACCGAAAGCTTATGGTATATATCCCGGTGGCCAGTCGGGCAATCCCGGTAGTCCGTATTACCAGAACATGATTGAAACGTGGCGAACGGGCCAACTTAATGAACTGCTGTACCTGCAGTCAGATCAACGCAATCACACGCGCATTAAACGAAAGCTGACTATCAAGTGATTCCATCTATGATTCAGATTATTATCATCGCTCTGCTTAGTTTGCTGGCTCAACTGCTGTTACCCTGGTGGAGTATAGCGCTGGTTGCCTTTCTGGTTTGTTTTTGGCGTAGTGCGTCTGTGGTGCGTGCCTTTGGGTACGGCTTCGTGGGTGTTTCGTTGGTCTGGCTGGTCTATGCACTGCTTATTCATTTTCAGACAGATGGTATTTTTACCGGCCGGATGAGCCTGTTACTGTTTAAAACCGATCATGCTGCCATCGCCTTGATAATCATAGTTATTCTCAGCGGATTGGTTGGCGGTTTGGCAGGGCTTTCAGGCTTTTTCGTTCGTCAGGCTACTACAAATCAACTGGTGAATCGTACTTCGTAAACCGTAATTCCACCTACCTTTGTAGGATAAATTTGTCACTAACTGATTCATTTCCCGTGAAGAATGCCTCGTTGTTTTTAAACGTCATCCTGACGATTGCCGTAGCTGTTCTATACTACCTGCATTTCAAAGACGGCCAGCCCGAAGCAGCTCCCGTTTCATCCGCTCCCGCTGAGGCTAAAGGCAGAGCGATCGTTTATGTGAATGTTGATACGCTGCTTACGAAATACGATTATTTTAAAGACACTCAGAAAGTACTCGAAAGCAAGCGGTTTCAATTAGAAAATGATCTTGCTGCGAAAGGACGTAATCTGCAGAATAAAGTAGCCTTCTTTCAGCAAAAGGCTCCAACCATGACCCAGGAACAGGGACGCGCAACCGAAGCTTCGCTGCAAAAAGAACAACAGGATATCCTGGCTTACCGCGATCGGGCTGCTCAGAATCTGGCGAACGAAGAACAGTCGAAAAACAAGCAGCTATACGACCAGATTTACGATTATCTGAAAAAAGTAAATGCGCAGAATAAGTATGAGTTTGTACTCGGGTATACCAAAGGTGGCGGCATACTCTTTGCCGACCCGGCAGCCGACCGGACCAAAATAGTTCTGGACGGCCTGAATAAAGAATACAAGAATAAACAGCCAAAGAAATAGTCGGAAGATAAAACAACAAGGGCGGCTGAGCGATTACAATCGCTCAGCCGCCCTTGTTGTTTTAATCAGCCATGAAAATTCTATAAACTGTTTTAAAGCTGCAACATTGGCATAGTTGTTGGTAATATTTACTAAATATTATTTTCGGTTACTATTGGTTTATAGTATAATTATAATGGGTTATCTATCAGAATTCATGGGATCTTTTAGCGGTTAAAGTTGGTAATGGGCATTGTTTTTGTAAAAGTATAATCAACTCTGGCTTGGATTCAATGATGAATTCCGCCTGAAGTGTCCAACACCGCTTTGGTTTGGGCCGGTGCCGTACCAAGTCTTGAGGCTGTGACTTTGGTACCACTCTCGGAGTGTAAGCACCGGCCCGCCAGGCGACTTCAGGCCTGCATAAAAATGACGCTTTATCAGGGCCTCACAAACCTCTCTTCAATTTCCTGTGTTCTTGGTCTTACCCGCCTACCTTTGTTGTCTTAAATTTTACGTTAGACGCTGGAAAAGGAGGGGGTAATTCAAACATTCATGCCCATTTACACTCTCGGCATCCTACATTAGCTAGTTACTTATGGCCTCTGCTTCTATTGTTAAACAAGTCGATATTCGTAATCGGAGGGCTTCATTCGAATATTCATTTCTTGAGAAATATACTGCTGGTATCGTCCTGACCGGCACCGAGATAAAGTCAGCCCGGCAGGGTAAGGTAAATTTGCAGGATGCTTACTGCCTGATTCATAATGATGAGCTGTTTATTCGTCAGATGAATATCTCGCTCTACACCGAGGGGACCCATTACAATCACGAGCCCTTGCGCGACCGTAAACTTTTGCTCACCAAGCGTGAAATCAAGCGTCTGACGGAAAAGTTGAAAGACCAGGGGCTAACGATTGTGCCCATTCGGATGTTTACCAATGAACGAGGCTTTGCAAAAGTAGAAATTGCCCTGGCAAAGGGTAAAAAATTATATGATAAACGCGATAGTATTAAAGAGCGCGACGTAGAACGTGACCTGCAACGCGAGCGGTACTAAATTTTCCACATTTCTTGCCGTTATGTGGATAACTCTGTAACTTGCTACCGTACAGAGGCATCTAAACGCGATATGGGCAGGAAAGTATTAGTCTTAAATCAAGATTACAGTGCACTCAGCATCTGCTCCGTTCCCAAAGCATTTTTGCTGGTTTTTTTAGAAAAAGCCGAACTCGTCGCCGAATCCGAGCAATTCACGCTCCGAACTGTTTCTGCAGAGTTCCCGATGCCGTCGGTTATTCGGCTTCATCGATACGTAAGTCTGCCCTACAAAGGCGTCATGCTCACTCGGCAGAATATTTTTAAGCGCGACGGTCACCGCTGCCAGTACTGCGGCACCGCTGATGACCTCACCCTCGATCATGTCCTGCCAAAGTCGCGGGGAGGCAAAACCAGCTGGGATAACCTGGCTACCGCCTGCAAACGGTGCAATTCACGAAAAGGAGATTACACGCCCGATGAGGCAAATCTGAAATTGCGCCAAAAACCTTTTAAACCTACGTTTCTGGTTTTTCTGCGTGAATTTTCAGGATCAGTTGAACAAAGCTGGATGCCCTTCTTAGCCAAAAAAGAAAAAGCGTTCCAGTAACAATACCAGAACAAAAGAGGGAGACAAAAGAAGAAAAGGATTTGCTTTTTGCATTTTCCTTCCTCTTTTGTCTCCCTCTTCTCTTTTCCCGCTCAAATTCAAAGACTTTTGCCGACCGAGAAACTTTTTTCGAAAAGCAATTGCTATCTTTGCAGTCCTTTTTTGAGGAAAAATTTTACAAACCAAAAGTCAGCCCGCCATTGACCCACGGGCTGATGTACCGAGTGGGTCAGGAAACCATTTTTTATGAGCAAAACGCAGCAACGCGACCTGCCGGCATTTGATTGGGACCGGGCAGACAACAAAGGATTCGGAAGTGGCTATTCGGATGCAGAACGCAACCGGATGTTGGAACTGTACGACAACACCCTGTCGGAAGTTAAAGAGAAAGAAGTAGTAATGGGAACCGTCGTTGGGATTACAGACCGTGAGGTACTGCTCAACATTGGCTTCAAGTCGGACGGATTGGTTCCAGCTTCCGAATTCCGGGATATGCCGGACCTGAAGATGGGTGATGAGATTGAAGTTTACGTAGAGAATCAGGAAGACCCGAACGGCCAGCTTGTACTGTCGCGTAAGAAAGCGAAAGTAATTACAGCCTGGCAGAAAATTCAGCGTGCGCTGGACGAAGACCTCGTCATCGACGGTTTCGTGAAACGCCGGACGAAAGGTGGTCTGATCGTTGATATTTTTGGTATTGAAGCATTCTTGCCTGGCTCGCAGATTGATGTGAAGCCAATCCGCGATTTCGACATTTTTGTTGGCAAGAAAATGGAAGTGAAGGTCGTTAAGATCAATTATGCAAATGACAATGTCGTTGTTTCGCATAAAGTCCTGATCGAGAAAGACCTTGAAGCGCAACGCGCTCAGATTCTGAACAATCTGGAAAAAGGTCAGGTACTGGAAGGCGTGATCAAGAACATGACTAACTTCGGTGTGTTCATCGATCTTGGTGGAGTAGATGGTCTGCTGCACATCACGGATATTTCGTGGGGCCGCATCAGCCATCCGTCGGAAGTTCTGCACCTCGACCAGAAAGTCAACGTGGTGGTACTCGACTTCGACGAAGACAAAAAGCGTATCTCGCTGGGCATGAAGCAGCTTCAGGCGCACCCATGGGATGCACTGGCTGAAGACATCCAGGTTGGTTCAAAGGTAAAAGGTAAGATTGTAAACGTAGCTGATTACGGCGCGTTCCTCGAAATCATGCCGGGTGTTGAAGGGCTGATCCACGTTTCAGAAATGTCGTGGTCGCAGCACCTACGCAACCCGCAGGAGTTCCTCAAAGTTGGCGATGAAGTGGAAGCCGTTGTGCTTACTCTTGACCGCAACGACCGGAAAATGTCGCTGGGCATCAAGCAACTGACCGAAGATCCCTGGACCCGTCCAGAACTGCGGACCAAGTACGCTATTGGTACAAAGCATAAAGGGCTAGTACGTAACCTGACCAACTTCGGCCTGTTCCTCGAACTAGAAGAAGGCATTGATGGCCTGGTACACGTATCAGATCTGTCATGGACGAAGAAAGTGAAGCACCCATCGGATTTCATCAAAGTTGGTGAAGAACTCGAAGTGGTTGTTCTGGAACTGGACGTGGAAAACCGTCGTCTGGCGCTGGGTCATAAGCAACTCGAAGAGAACCCGTGGGACACGTTCGAAGACTTCTTCGCTGTTGGTACGATTCACCGGTGCACGATTCTGAGCAAGAACGACAAGATGGCCACGCTCGAACTGCCCTACGGCATCGAAGGTTTCTCGTCGCTCAAGAACCTTACGAAAGAAGATGGTTCATTTGCCGAAGTTGGCGAAAACTTGGATTTCAAAGTAACGGAGTTCTCGAAAGAGGAGAAGCGGATCATGCTGTCGCACACAAAAACGTGGCAGGAGAAAAACGAGCCCGCGAAAGAACAGAAGCCAAAAGCTGCTTCAGCGAAACCTGTCTCGACCTCCAACCAGGCCGACCGGGGTGCTACGCTTGGTGACCTCGACGCTCTGGCTGCCTTGAAAGAGCAAATGGAAGGCCGCAATTAAAATTAGTTGTTGCTATAGAAATGCCCCGTGTTGCAAAATGCGGGGCATTTCTATGAAGTTTTGCGGCAACCTGTGTGATTACCACGTGACGATTACAAGGTTACGCACATATCTGGATTTTTTGCGTCCGATTGATTTATCGATTGATAAAAGGTCTATATTTGCAGTCCCGAATAGATGACCTGTCATGTATTCGGACTAAATGGTTCCGTGGCCGAGTGGCTAGGCAGAGGTCTGCAAAACCTCGTACAGCGGTTCGAATCCGCTCGGAACCTCTTTCTGAGGATGAGTAATCTTCCTCATTGTAAACCATTCGGTTAACCCTTGATATAGAGGGACCGAATGGTTTTTTTTTTGCTAAACATCCCTCGAAACAAAACGTTATCAGGCAAAAGGAGCGCGAAATTATCGCCTTACTTAGAACCAATACAAATAAAAATGAGGATTAAAAATAACTAAACCTCATTTTTTGCCTATACAGCAATCGTGTAGTACTTTTGTGGGCCGATGAAAAGGCGTTGGTGAATATGTTGATCAACTCAATAAATATAGTTCATAAAATGAGTCACTTATCCAGGCTTTGCGGGGCTGTTGCTCTGTCACTGACACTGTTATTTAACGGTGCTCAGGTAAAAGCGCAGGACTCGGTCGCAGCTGCCGGCGGTGGACCGGCCGCTGCCACTCCCGCTCCGTCAGGCGGAGGTGATGCCGAAAAGGGAAAAGCCCTGTTTACTAACAACTGTGCACAGTGCCATGCCGTAACGGAAGAAGTTGTTGTTGGCCCCGGTTTAAAAGGGATTATGCAGCGGACACCCGGTAGAGAATGGCTGCACAAATGGATTCGTAACTCGTCAGCAGTTATTGCCAGTGGCGATCCTTATGCGAACCAGGTTTTCAACAAATTCCAGAAGATCCAAATGTCGAGCTTCCCGAACCTGACGGATGCTGACATCGATGGGATCCTGGCGTATATCGATCAGGCTAGTGCACCTGCACAAGCTACGGTAGGCGGAGCAGGTGAAGCGCAGGCTCGCGGGGGTGGTGGTGCCTCGGCTGAAAATGGTGATGGTTCAATTTCGGGTCCATCGGAGCTGTTCACCTTTGTTCTGGTTGCGCTGCTAATTGTTATGCTTCTGGTGCTTGGTGTGCTCCTGGTTATTGTGACGATTCTGTCGCGGGCTGTTACTCCCGTTACAACAGAAGGTGTACAGACGACGGCACCGTTGGCTCAGCGTCTCAAGGAAGGGCTGTCAAGCGCGTTTAACAACTCAACCCTTCGTTCGATAGTGATCTGGCTGTTCATTCTGATTGCAACCAAAGAATCGTTTGACGGTCTTTACAGCATCGGTATTCAGCAGGGTTACGCGCCTAAACAGCCTATTGCTTACTCTCACAAGTTACACGCCGGTCAGTATAAAATTGATTGTAACTACTGCCACGTAGGCGTTAATAAAGGTAAATCTGCAACGATTCCATCGGCCAATATTTGTATGAACTGCCACGGCGTCATTAAGAAAGAGTCGCCGGAGATTCAGAAGATTTACGCAGCTATTGAGCAAAATCGCCCAATTGAATGGATACGGGTGCACAACTTGCCTGATCTGGCTTACTTCAACCACGCGCAGCACGTAAACGTTGGTAACGTACAGTGCCAGACCTGCCACGGCGAAATTGAAAAGATGGAAGTAGTGGAACAGCGTTCATCGTTAACGATGGGGTGGTGTATTGACTGCCACCGGAAAACCGAAGTGAACACCAAAGACAATGCCTATTACGATAAGCTTGTAGCTCTGCACCGGAAAGAAAGCAAAGAGCCGCTTAAAGTAGCGAATATCGGCGGTCTTGAATGTTCAAAATGCCACTATTAATCCACCAGGCCGTAGAGGCTGGCTCAACCAACAAGGTATCTTACCGCAACAACACGCATGGAAAATACAACTAAACGGTATTGGAAAGGGGTTGAGGAATTGCGCAATGATGCAACGTTCGTCAAGAATGCGAACAGCGAATTTGCCAATCCCGACCTAAGCGAATCGTCGGATGACCTCGGTGGTCTACTCGGTGGCTCGAACACCCAACGCCGTGATTTCTTAAAGGTAATGGGATTTGGAATGGCAGCCGTATCGTTGGCTGCCTGCGAAACACCTGTCCACAAAGCCATTCCGTATATCAATAAGCCGGAATTCACCTTCCCTTCTATATCCGACTACTACGCGTCAACGTATATTGATGGTGGCGATTATGCTTCTATTCTCGTGGAAACACGGGAAGGCCGGCCGATCAAAATTGAAGGAAATCCTCTGTCCAGCATATCTAAAGGAGGGACAACTGCCCGGGTTCAGGCGTCAGTTCTGTCACTTTACGATATCGATAAGCTGAACGGCCCCCGGCGCGGTGAAACGGTGATCGACTGGGCAACTGCCGATCGCGAAATCGTTAATCAGTTAAACTCGGTTGCCTCGCGGGGTGGTGCTATTCGGATCGTTACTTCTACGATTCTTAGCCCCACGACAAAGGCGGTAATTGCCGATTTCGTTGCTAAATATCCTACTACCCGCCACATTATGTATGATGCCAACTCTGCATTTGGCATTGTTCAGGCTAATCAGGCGTCTTTCGGTCGGGCGGTTATTCCTTCTTACGATTTCAGCAAAGCACAGACGATCGTTAGTCTTGGCGCCGATTTCCTCGGTACCTGGATTGCTCCGCTTGAATTCGCCCGTCCTTATGCACAAACACGTAAGGTTGGTGCTGTAGGCGGTGGCAAAAAGACTATGTCCCGGCACTACCAGTTTGAGACAGGATTGTCGATGACAGGTGCCAACGCCGATTATCGGGGTACCTACAAGCCTTCTCAGGAAGGTTTAGTTGCTGTAGCCCTGTATAATCAGGTGGCTCAGAAGTTGGGAAGCGCTTCCATCGGTTCCGCTTCCGTTAATGTTCAATATCTGGATAAAGCCGCTGCGGATCTGGCTCGTTCTCGTGGCCGGGCACTGGTTGTGTCAGGTTCAAATGATCCTAATGTTCAGATTGTTGTCAATGCGCTTAACAACTTGCTCGGCAGTTATGGTGCAACAATCGACCTGAATACGCCGGTTAATTACCGCCAAGGTAACGACCAGCAAATGAATGCGTTCATCGATGAAGTTAAAGGTGGACGTGTTGGGGCGGCTCTGTTCTTCGGGGCTAATCCCGTGTATGATCACCCACGAGGAGCTGAACTGGCTGAAGCGTTACCCAGAGTAACATTGTCGGTTTCATTCGCTGATCGTGCTGATGAGACAGCTTCTCTTTCAAAATACATTACGCCAGCTCCGCATTTCCTGGAGTGCTGGGGCGATGCTGAGCCAAAAGCCGGGCACTACAGCCTGATACAGCCGGCAATCACCTATATTTTCAAAACGCGGCAGTTTCAGTCAAGCCTGCTCACCTGGGCAGGACGTCCGAATGATTATCAGGCTTATCTGAAAAACTTCTGGCGTACGACCTATTTTCCGCAGGCAAGCGGCTTTGATTCTTTTGATGCTTTCTGGATCAAGTGTCTGCACGATGGCGTCTTTGAACCGAATAAAAGTCAGGCTGTAGCCGTGGGTGGAGCTGCGTTTACGGGTAATGTGGCCCAAGCGGCTGCTGGTATTGCCCAGCGGTACAGGCCAACAACTAGTATGGAACTGGCGCTCTATGAAAAAGTAAGCGTTGGAACGGGTTCTATGGCGAATAACCCCTGGTTGCAGGAGATGCCAGATCCGGTTTCAAAAGCCTGCTGGGACAACTATGCTGCCATATCGCAGAAGACCGCTAATGATATGGGCCTTGCTCAGAATGATCTGGTAACTGTATCGGTCAATGGTAAGTCAATCGAGCTGCCCGTATTGGTTCAGCCCGGTCAGGCAGACAATACGGTTTCGGTCGCCGTGGGGTATGGCCGTGAGAAAGCCGGCAAAGCAGCCAATGGTGTTGGTAAAAATGCTTTCCCGCTTGCGACGCTGACTAATGGGTATATTACCTACTCAGCTGTTAATGCTAAGGTCGATAAGGCTGGTGGATCGCGTGAGATTGCCCAAACGCAAACGCACGATACGGTCATGGGGCGTCGCGCTGTTATTCAGGAGACCAAACTGGCCGATTACCAGAAGAACCCGATGTCGGGCCGTTATACACCGAAGGTTGAAACATCCGAAGGACCAACGGAACCGACGAATATTACACTCTGGCATGGGTACGGTAAGCCGAACCATTCCTGGGGTATGGTTATCGATCTGAATTCCTGCATTGGTTGTAATGCCTGCGTAATTGGTTGCCAGTCAGAAAACAACATTCAGGTTGTTGGTCGTGAAGAAGTAATCATGCGTCGGGAAATGCACTGGATTCGCATTGACCGGTACTACAGCAGCGACGCCGAGCCTGAAGATTTCAAAGAACTGGAAGTGGCATCGTCTAACCCGGAGGTTACGTTCCAGCCGATGCTGTGCCAGCACTGCAGCAATGCTCCCTGCGAAACGGTATGTCCCGTACTGGCCACAACTCACAGCACAGAAGGGTTGAACCAGATGACGTACAACCGCTGCATCGGAACACGTTACTGCGCAAACAACTGTCCTTATAAAGTGCGCCGGTTCAACTGGTTCAAGTATTTCGATAACGACAATTTTGATTACCACTTTAACAATGACCTTGGTAAAATGGTAATCAACCCAGACGTTACTGTTCGGTCGCGGGGTGTAATTGAGAAGTGTTCCTTCTGCGTACAGCGGATTCAGGAAGGTAAACTAACGGCCAAGAAAGAACGTCGTCGGCCGATGCCGGATGAAATTCAGACCGCTTGCGCTCAGGCTTGTCCAACCAATGCAATCCTTTTTGGCGACCTGAACAATCCAGAAAGTACCGTTTCTAAAATTACCCGGGAAGAAATGGAAGGGCGTGCCTTCCACGTACTGGAAGAAATCAATGTGAGACCGCAAATCTCATATCTGACCAAGATTCGGAACAAGGACGAGGAGCCGCAACAGAAAACACGTCAGGAGTCGCAGGTGTAGTACATTAATGACAGGCGGTTTAACCATAAAAGTTGTCAGCAGATCGTCCGTCACTACTAAAAATCAGAAATAAATAAAGTAAGGATATGTCGCATGTAACATCAGCCGTAAGAACTCCCCTTATCACCGGTGGCAAAACTTATGCCGACGTGACAGAGGATATCAGCAGACAGGTTGAGGGTCGACCCACCCGCGAGTGGACTATCGCCTTTACCATCTCGGTGATTGTACTAATTTACGGAACCGCCTGCGTGTTCTGGACCTGGTGGGAGGGCTTAGGTGTATGGGGGTTGAATAAAACCGTCGGCTGGGCCTGGGACATCACGAACTTCGTTTGGTGGGTCGGTATCGGTCATGCCGGTACGCTTATTTCGGCTATCCTGCTTTTGTTTCGGCAGAAATGGCGGACGGCGGTAAACCGGGCAGCAGAAGCCATGACTATTTTCGCCGTTATCTGTGCGGCCAGCTTCATTCTCATGCACATGGGCCGTCCCTGGCTAGCTTATTGGGCATTGCCTTTACCCAATACGTTTGGCTCGCTTTGGGTGAACTTCAAATCGCCACTTGTCTGGGATGTATTTGCCATCAGTACCTATTTCACTGTTTCGCTGGTATTCTGGTATATGGGTCTTCTGCCTGATCTGGCCACCATCCGTGACCGGGCGCGGAGTAAAGTATCACGGTATATTTATGGTGCGTTTTCCCTGGGCTGGAATGGCTCTGCCAAGACCTGGGCGCGTTATGAATATATGAGTTTGATTCTGGCGGGTCTTTCTACCCCGCTGGTATTATCAGTACATACGATTGTAAGTATGGACTTTGCTACGTCAGTTATTCCTGGCTGGCATACAACTATCTTCCCGCCCTACTTCGTTGCTGGTGCTATCTTCTCAGGCTTTGCCATGGTACAGAACCTGATGCTGATTATCCGGGTCGTGTTTAAGCTGGAAGATTATATTACAGTGGAGCACATCGAGTCGATGAACAAAGTCATTACCCTGACTGGCTCTATTGTAGGTATTGCTTATCTGACGGAGTTCTTTATTGCCTGGTACTCTGGAGTGGAATTTGAAACTTACGCGTTCATCAACCGGGCAACGGGTCCATACTGGTGGGCTTACTGGGCAATGATGACCTGTAACGTAATATCTCCGCAGCTGTTCTGGTCACGGGCTATCCGCCGGAGCGTTGTCTGGACGTTTACGTTATCGGTTGTCGTGAACATTGGTATGTGGTTTGAGCGATTTGTAATTATTGTTACTTCGCTGCACCGCGATTATCTGCCATCGAGCTGGGCAATGTTCCATCCAACGCTGTTTGATATCAGTGATTACATTTTCTCGTTCGGTTTATTCTTCACTTTATTCCTACTGTTCGCGAAGTTCCTGCCGGTAGTGAACATGGCTGAAGTTAAAACGATCATTAAATCGTCGTCGGAGAAGCTGCCGGTTTCGGTATCTGGCGTCGCAAAAGGTGAGCGAGTTGCAAATCCGACGTTTAACAAAGACGTAGAATAAAGCAGTTTGGAGTTCGTAGTTTAGGTTTTGAATGTCTGCAAAAGCGCATTCAGCTAGAAACTGCGAACTACGAATGACAAACTAACAAGACCAATTATGTCAGAGATAAATGGTAACGGTAAATTCCTAGTCGGCATCTATGATGATGATGACGTTGTACTGAAAGCCGTTAGAGATGTAAAAAAAGCTGGTGTTCGCATTCATGAAGTGTATAGTCCATTTCCTATTCACGGACTGGACGTAGCGCTCGGTCATCCGCGGACACGCCTGGGTATTGCCGCCTTCTTATTTGGCCTGACCGGGACTACTCTTGCCTTGTTGCTAACGGCCTATACAGAAAGCTTTGACTGGCCAATGATAGTAGGAGGTAAAGACTCCTATTCTCCCATTATTTATGTCCCAATCTTTTTTGAGTTAACCGTTCTTATTTGTGCTTTAGGAATGGTCGGGACATTCTTAGTATCAAATGGTCTGGGCCCAACAGTGAAACCCCTGATGTATGATTTACGTACGACGGACAACAAGTTCGCTATGGCTATTGACATGAGCAAAAACAACCTTGCTGAAGGCGACATTGAGCGAATTTTAAAGAACTCAGGTGCTGCTGAGGTAAATGTAAAGCAGTTCTAATGTTCGAGATGAGGATGATAACCAAGTATACAGGCGTAACCGCTTTAGCACTCGTGGCACTGCTCGTAGGATTAACATCCTGTGGGGATGACCACAATGATACAGGAACAGAATTTGCTCCGCAGATGTATGATGCGGTTAGCTATGAACCTTATCGCCAGATTCGGCCCAATACCGTTAATCCGTATGGATTAAACATGCGTGATCCAGCTCGTGGTACGGTTGCTCGTCCAAACTATCATACGACGTTTGGCAGTGGGGACAGTACTTCAACGGACCTGATGATTTACAATATTCCTAAAGACAGCATCGGACTGGCTGAGCGGGTATTGACTAACCCAATACCAGAAACAGAAAAGTCTTTAGAAGAAGGTAAACTTCTGTATGGCCGTTATTGCATTCACTGCCATGGTGAAGGCGGTAAAGGAGATGGATTGGTAGGAAAAGAATACAAAGGGGTTCCGAGCTATTCATCTGATGCTTATAGAACCATGAATGACGGGCATATTTTCCACGTCATTACGAATGGAAAGGGTCGGATGTGGCCTCACGGATCGCAGATTACGCCCGAAGAACGGTGGAAGATTGTGCAGTACGTTCATAAACTGCAACAGGGATAATAAGGTGCTGGATGACAATTGTCTGATTGTCATCTGCGCTTAACGTCATTTTTCTATTAATCGATTAACAAACAAGAATGGCATCGGCTCACGCAATACCGTCATTAGACGAACAATTTGAATTCACTGCGGAATCCAAACGCCGACTCATCATTGGCATCGGAGCCGGAGTCGCGCTGGTAGCTATCGGCGCGTTTCTATTGGCGTCAGGTGTCGGCGGTCACGATACTCATGAAGTTGTTCACGGCGTCGGCGCCAGCGAAGGCCACGATGGCGGACATCATGCTTACAAATGGACGAACCGGTTGTGGGCAAACGTATGGCTGAATGCCATCTATTTCACAGGCGCATCCGTTATCGGGATGTTTTTCATTTCCTATAACTATTTGGCACAGGCAGGCTGGTCATCAGCTTTTAAACGGGTGCCAGAAGCCTTACCGGCTTATCTGCCTTATATGGGTGTTGTTGTGCTGGCTGTCTTTTTCCTAGCTGGACATGATTTATTCCATTGGACGAATCCTGGCTTATATGATAAGGCCAGTGCCGACTATGTTCCAATTATTGCTGGTAAACAGGGCTTTCTAAATACACCGTTTTATCTGATACGGATTGTCCTCTATTTCACCCTATGGTATGTTCTGTGGCGTATGCTACGTAATTTCTCCTTACAGGAAGATTTGTACGGTGGGACGGAGTACTACGATAAAAGCATCAAGTTCGGAACTGCTTTCCTGGTAATTTTTGGTGTAACTTCCTCTACATCCGCCTGGGACTTTGTGATGTCAATTGATACGCACTGGTTCAGTACGATGTTTGGCTGGTACACTCTAGCGAGCTGGCATGTTACGGGCCTGGCTATTATTACGCTGACTGTTGTTACGCTGAAAGAGCGCGGGTACTTACAAATCGTGAATGAGAGCCATCTGCATGATCTTGGCAAGTTTATGTTTGCCTTCAGTATCTTCTGGACGTACGTATGGTTTGCTCAGTTTATGCTGATTTATTACGCGAACCTGCCCGAAGAAACGATCTATTATCGGGAGCGTTTTTCCGGTTACGGTGGTATCTACAAAGCGCCGTTTTTTGTTAACATCTTCCTAAACTTTGTCTTTCCATTCCTTGTTCTGATGACAAGGGATGCTAAGCGGACATATATCTTTTTAAAGATAGCAGCCTGGGGTATTATCATCGGCCACTACTTTGATTTTTACGTTAACATCATGCCAGGAACGGTGGGAGAGCATGCTGGTTTTGGACCAATTGAGTTTGGTATGATTCTGATTTTCGCTTGCGGTTTTATGTGGTCAGTTTCGGCACAGTTGACGAAAGCAAATCTGATTCCTAAGAATCATCCGATGCTGGAGGAAACATTGCACCACGACATTTAATTATTAACCCGTCAATACTAATGGTTTATATAATTGCTCTGCTATCGGTAATCTTCCTTGGACTGGCCATTCTGGTCGTTTCTCGGATGGCCTCCGTCGTTAAGAACGCAGCCGGACCGGTTGAGGAAAATCACATTGGGATGAGTAATCGAATTAATGCGGCTTTGTTCATGGTATTTTTGGTACTTGGACTCATCGGCGTAATCTGGTCATTCGAGCATTCATCCAATTATTTCTTACCCGAAGCGTCAGCACCACACGGCCGCCGGACAGATTCCCTTTTCTGGTTGTCGATGGCTATCATTACAGCAGCATTTTTCGTAACGAATGCACTGTTGTTCATTTTTGCCTGGCGTTATCAATACCGGGCCGGCCGAAAAGCAGCCTATTATCCTGAAAACCACAAACTGGAGTTAATCTGGACAGTGATTCCTGCTGTTGTGATGGCTTTGCTGGTTTTCACAGGCTGGCGGGCGTGGCGGGACATTATGTCTGAAGCGCCAAAAGATGCGCAGGTCTTCGAAATTGTTGGTAAGCAGTTCAACTGGATTGTTCGCTATCCGGGTGTTGATAACAACAAGCTTGGTGCCTACAACTATAAGTTGATTGACAACAGCAATGATGCTGGAATCGACTATACTGATGAAGCCTCGTTTGATGATTTCACTTCAACTACGGAGTTGCATATCCCGGTAAATAAGCCTGTTCTCCTCAAAATTCGTGCACGGGACGTATTGCATAGCGTATTTATTCCGCATATGCGGGTGAAAATGGATGCTGTACCGGGAATGCCGACCCGTTTCTGGTTTGTTGCTGACAAGACAACAGATGAAATGCGAAATCAAACCGGAGATCAGAACTTCGGCTATGAGATTGCTTGTACAGAAGTCTGTGGGCGGGGTCATTTCTCTATGAGGATTCGCTTAATTGTAGAAGATGAAGCATCCTGGCAGGCATGGTGCAAAGAACAGAAGCCTTTATTAAGCTCAACACCTGAGCTGGCAGCTCGGATACCAGCCAATTTAAAAGCTAAGGCAGCAAAGTATTTACCGGCAGACGGTACAACAGCTGCTCCGGCTGATAGCTCGACAGCTTCTATGCAGCAGGGCGGTGGTGTTTCAATAGTGAGTGCTGCAATTCGTTAATCTTAATCTTACCCAACAAACCAAATACTATGGCGACTGTAGCAGCTAATCCGGCGACTGTAGCTCATGCCGCTGAGCATGATCATCACGAGCCGCAAAGTTTTTGGCGCAAGTATATCTTTTCCGAAGACCATAAAACGATTGCTAAACAGTATCTGATTTCAGGTATCATCTGGTCAGTTATTGGTATTAGCCTATCGGTAATGTTCCGGCTTCAGTTAGGTTTCCCTGACATGAACCTGGGTTTTTTACGCCCAATTCTGGGAAATTGGATTAATGAGTCTAATAAACTCGATCCTAACTTTTATCTGGCGCTTGTAACAATGCATGGCACCATTATGGTGTTCTTTGTCCTGACAGCCGGATTGAGCGGAACGTTCTCAAATTTCCTTATTCCGCTTCAGGTTGGTGCCCGTGATATGGCGTCTGGTTTCCTGAACATGCTGTCATACTGGTTCTTTTTTGTAGCTAGTGTCGTCATGCTGTCGTCCTTATTCATCGAAACTGGACCCGCTGGCGGAGGTTGGGTGGTTTATCCACCTTTGAGTGCTTTGCCACAGGCAAACCCCGGATCCCAATTGGGTATGACCCTGTGGTTAGTAAGTATGGCGCTCTTTATTGTGTCGCAGCTATTGGGTGGTATCAATTATATCACAACAGTTATTAATCTACGTACCCGGGGCATGTCGTTCAGTAAGTTGCCGCTGACTATCTGGGCATTCTTCCTGACAGCCGTTTTGGGGCTTATTTCTTTCCCAGTACTTCTCTCGGCAGCTTTACTGCTGATTTTTGACCGCAGCCTGGGCACCAGTTTCTATTTGTCAGAGATTTACGTAAACGGTGAAGCTTTGCCGAACGTAGGCGGTAGCCCAATTCTGTTCCAGCACTTGTTCTGGTTCCTGGGGCACCCTGAGGTGTATATCGTTTTGTTGCCCGCCCTTGGGATGACTTCGGAGATTATTGCTACAAACGCTCGTAAGCCAATCTTCGGTTATCGGGCCATGATTGCCTCTATGATGGGTATTGCCTTCCTGGCGTTCATTGTATGGGCTCACCATATGTTCGTGACCGGCATGAACCCATTCCTGGGGTCTATCTTCATGTTCCTGACGCTGATCATTGCAGTCCCATCGGCGGTTAAAGCGTTTAACTATATCACGACGTTATGGCGGGGTAATATTCGCTTTACGCCAGCTATGCTGTTCTCAATTGGTCTGGTATCCTTCTTTATTTCGGGTGGGCTTACCGGACTTATTCTGGGTAACTCAGCACTAGACATCCAACTGCACGATACTTACTTTGTGGTAGCTCATTTCCACTTGGTAATGGGTGCGGCATCAGCTTTCGGTCTGTTAGCAGGTGTGTATCACTGGTTCCCCAAGATGTTTGGACGGATGATGAATGAAAAACTAGGATACATCCACTTCTGGCTAACATTCATTGGAATTTACCTGGTATTCTTCCCCATGCACTATATTGGTATTGCTGGATTCCCGCGCCGGTATTATGCTTTTACCAGTTATGACTTCACGAAGAATATCTTCGCGGATATGAATAGCTTTATCAGTATTGCTGCCATTTTCACCTTTGCAGCACAATGGATTTTCATCTGGAACTTTGTCTATAGTTTGTTCAAAGGTAAAAAGGCTCCACAGAATCCATGGAAGTCTAACACGCTTGAATGGACGACTCCAATTAATCCAGGGCATGGTAACTGGCCAGGAGAAATTCCGGCGGTTTACCGTTGGCCATATGATTATAGCAAGCCTGGCGCGAAAGATGATTTTATTCCTCAGAATGTGCCATACTCGCAAACTCCTGAATCCAACCTTCCGCATGAGAATGAGTTGATTTCTTTGGAGAAAGAGATTGAGGCACAAAATCTGAATGATCAGTTCAAACAACCTCATTGATAAACGTGAACAGCGCTTCCGGAGCCTGGCGCTTCTGACCGTATCTATTATCTACCTGTTGATTCTTGCAGGAGGTATTGTCAGAGGTACGGGCTCCGGAATGGGCTGTCCAGACTGGCCAAAATGCTTTGGCCGCTGGATTCCTCCAACAGAAGCGTCTCAACTACCACCGAACTATCAGCAGATTTACGGAGCCAAACTGAAAGGTGAGGTTGAGTTCAACGCGGTCAAAACCTGGATAGAATACACCAACCGCTTATTGGGTGTATTGTCGGGTTTCTTTGTTTTTGCCACCTTGCTGGCATCGCTAACTTATTTACATAGAGACAGGGCTATTTTCTGGGCAAGTGCTGCTGCTTTTCTATTAATAGGGGCAAATGGCTGGCTGGGCTCAAAGGTTGTTGCAACGGAGTTGGCCCAGTATATGATCACACTGCATTTGCTGCTAGCGATCCTTGTTGTTTTCGCCTTACTTTTTGTGCTGATTCGCTCGAATGCAGACAGGCTTCAGTCTAGCCTGATAGGTGAAAACAGTTCAGCATTAAAAAGAATTTTGTTCGTAACAATAATCCTGTCTCTGGGACAGATATTATTGGGCACACAAGTCCGGGATGCACTCGACGAAGCTGTTAAACAGCTGGGTTATCAACAACGCAACAGCTGGATCGGAAGTCTTGATTGGCGCTTCTATGTTCATCGTTCATTTTCATTGGTTATATTATTTTTTCATATAATCTTGATTTATCAGTCGAACAGAACCGCTAAACAGGGGCTTATAAAACAGCTGACAAAGGGGCTAATTGCTTTAGTAGGCGCTGAAATAGCAACAGGAGCAATTATGGGCTATTTCGCAGTACCCGCAGCAGCTCAGCCTATCCATCTGTTACTGGCAGTGTTAATGATCGGAGTACAATTTGTTATTTTGCTGCTCGTGAACCCCAAGTTGATTTTATTAAACCCGGCTATTATACAGTCGCGTTTACAGAAAGTTTAGAATGGAAAAATTACTGGGTCTTAGCCTCGTTGTTAACGCAAAAGCGAAGGCATACATTGAGTTAATCAAATTGAAGTTGACGCTGGCAGTTGTTTTCTCTGGCGTATTTGGGTACTGCCTGGCCGCAGATCAGGTAATTTGGTGGAAAATAGGCGTACTGATAATTGCTTCTATTGCAATCACGGGAGCAGCTAACACCATAAATCAGATTATTGAGAAAGATTCCGATAAGGTGATGAAACGGACTGCTGTTCGGCCATTGCCAACCGGTCGGTTGACAGTTAATGAAGCGGCTATTTTTACTTTCATTTTATTTGGTATTGGCTGTTATCTATTTGTTGAAGTTTTCAACATTCGTGCGGCTGCGCTGGCTGTGCTTTCTTTATTGCTGTATGGATTTGTTTATACACCCTTAAAGCGTAAAGGTCAGATTGCCGTTTACATTGGAGCTTTACCAGGCGCGTTTCCACCCATGATCGGCTGGGTAGCAGCTACTAATCATTTTGGCTGGGCACCTGGTATTCTGTTTGCCATTCAATTCTTCTGGCAATTTCCTCACTTCTGGGCTATTGGCTGGCTGGCATTCGATGAATACAAGAAAGCTGGTATCCAAATGATGCCCGGTAGTGGAAAAAATGCCGAAACGGCCTTCCGAATAATGATTTATACTCTCTTTCTGATTCCGGTAGGCTGGCTACCTTATATGCTAGGCGTAACAGGCATAAATTCAGCTCTGGTTGCTATGGTTGGCGGAATCTTGTTCCTGGCCCAGACGTTTCACTTAATGAGGACCTGCACGGATAAAGCGGCATTACAAATGATGTTTGGATCATTGCTGTATCTACCTATCGTGCAGATTGTTTACCTGATCGATAAAGTGTAACCAAGCATGAGCGAGTTAGTAAATGATATTTCAATAGTCGAGGAGCCGGAAGAGACTCTCTCAATGAACCCCCGCAAGTTTATCTTGTGGTTGTTTATAGTTAGTATAATAATGCTGTTCGCAGCAATGACCAGCGCGTACCTGGTTCGTCGGGCTGAAGGTAATTGGTTAGAGTATACTATCCCTCCCATCTTTACCTATAGTTCGGTTGTGTTGGTGCTTAGTAGCATAACAATGCACTGGGCGCATCTATCTGCAAAAAAAGACAACTTCGGAAGTCTGAAGACAGCGATAACTATTACTTTTGCACTCGGAATAGCGTTTTTGTATATGCAGTTCCAGGGCTGGATTCAACTGGTAAATGAAAAGGTTTTCTTTGTCGGTAATCCCGCCGGTTCATTCATGTATATATTCACCGGACTACATGGGTTCCACCTGATTTCCGGTTTAATTGTTTTGTTGTTTGCGCTGGTCGCGGCTTTCCGGGTGAAAATTCATGCCAAAAGCTTAAATCAGATAGAAATTGCCGCCACATACTGGCATTTTCTAGACATATTGTGGCTGTATTTGTTTTTCTTTTTAGTCTATTTTCATTGATAATCTCTTAGACGCATGGCGGCTACAGTGACGACCGAGACCGTAACGACCGACTCGGGACAAACGTTCGACAAAAAAACCTGGATGGGCGGTGTCGAACCGATGAATGCGAGCTACGGCAAGCTAATGATGTGGTTTTTCCTCATTTCAGACACCTTTACGTTTTCGGCTTTGCTGGTTACGTATGGTCTGATTCGGTTTAGCTACCCGGCATGGGACCCCGCCATTTATGGGGAAGTGTTTAAATTCTCGAATCTGTACTGGCCAACGCCTGAGCAGGTTTATGCTTCTGTCCCGTTTCTGCACGGCGTACACGCTCCGCTGGTATTCGTCGGTATTATGACGTTTATCCTTATTTTCAGTAGCGTCACTATGGTACTGGCTGTTGAAGCTGGACACCGGATGGATCGTAAAGCTGTCGAAAAGTATATGCTCTGGACAATTCTGGGGGGAATTACCTTTTTGGGAAGCCAGGCGTGGGAATGGTCACACTTCATTCACGGAACCGAACAGGGAACGGTTATTACAGAGATATTAAACGGGCAGACTCTCCAGCGCACTATTTTCGGGGCTAATCTGGTCGAGAATCAATATGGGCCTCCGGCGTTTGCAGACCTGTTTTTCTTTATCACAGGTTTCCATGGTACGCACGTACTCAGTGGCGTTGTTCTGAACATATTAATTTTTTACCGGGCGGCAACAGGCCTGTATGATCGCCGTGGCCATTATGAAATGGTTGAGAAGGTTGGTCTTTACTGGCACTTTGTCGATCTAGTCTGGGTCTTCGTCTTCACCTTCTTCTATCTGGTTTAAGAACTACTTGTTATATGGCTGACCACGCACACGTACAACACCATCACGACGGACATGCCGGTACGGAAGTAGCTCCGGCACAAACAGGCGCTATCTGGCGTACCTTCATTATTCTGTCGGTGATTACAGCAATAGAATTTACGCTGGCTTATTTGATGCATGCAGGGACGCTGCGGACGTCAATTTTCGTAGGGATGACCCTTGTTAAAGCATTCTATATTGTTGGTGAGTTTATGCACTTAAAGCATGAGGTGAAAAGCCTGATCTGGGCGATCACGATTCCCGTACTATTTGTAGTCTGGCTGCTAATTGCATTACTTACGGAAGGTAGCTCGATTTTCCAATTAAGGTAAATCATGACGAACACTCGAAAAGCCGGGATCCTGCTCGCTACGCTGCTGGTCCCGGCTTTGCTGTATGTATTTCTGCGGTTTGGTACTCAAAACCACTACGTTCTGCCGCGTTATCTGCCCAAAATTGATTCTGCCAGAAGTGAGCCGTTAATGGGTAAAGTAAAACTGGCGGACGGTCGGGAGGTGACGGATACTATCTACAACCATATTCCGCCCTTTAATTTGATTGACCAGAATGGGGATCAGGTTGATCAATCAATAGTTAAAGGAAAAATACACGTTGCGGATTTCTTCTTCACGCGTTGCAGTACGATCTGTCCGAAAATAGCTTCACAGCTCACGCGGGTACAGGATATCTTTCGAAATAGTCCGGACGTAAAATTCCTGTCGTTTTCCGTCGATCCTGAACATGACCGGCCAGAGCAGTTAAAAGCCTACGCGAATAAATACGAAGCCATTCCCGGCAGGTGGTATTTTCTGACGGGCAGCAAAGACGCTATCTATGATCTGGCGATGCATGGATATTATCTTCCTGCTGTTGACGCGGGGGTGAAGGAAGGCAAGCCCGACGAAACTTTTATCCATAGCGAAAAGTTGGTATTAGTAGATAAAGAAGGCATTGTCAGGGGTTTCTACGACGGGACCGACAAGGAAGACGTAGACCGTTTAGTACTTGAAATCCGTATCTTGCTGGACATCTACAGCAAAGAATAATCATCTCTTATGGAAACGCTCTTGCCCGTTCAGGAACAGAAAGCTAATCGGGTTATTAATGTTTTATCGCTGGCAATCCCTATTGCCGTTGCGATCTTGCTGGGTATCCGGCAGAAAGTTGATCTGGGAAGCTGGACAACGTATCTGCCGCATATTAATGGCATTATTAACTCGCTGACGTCAGTCCTGTTATTGTTAGGTTTGTATTTCATTCGGCAGAAAAACGTTGTAGCCCATAAGCGAACAATGCTGACAGCCTTTACGCTCGGTTCATTCTTTTTGGTTAGCTACGTTTTGTATCACCTCACGAATGAATCTACCGCTTATGGTGGTCAGGGCTGGGTGCGGCCGGTTTATTATTTTCTTCTGGTGTCGCATATTCTGCTGTCAATCGTAGTCGTTTGGTTTGTCTTACGGGCTGTTTATTTCGCCTTGAGTGGCCAGATTGCCAGACATAAGCAAACTGTAAAATGGGCTTTCCCAATCTGGCTTTACGTAAGCATAACGGGTGTGGTAGTGTATTTAATGATTAAGCCTTATTACGTCCATTAACTCAGAATAAGAATGAAAAACTGGAAGTGTTGGCTATTAGTTGTTGTCTTCATAGCGCTTACTCCTGACCTGATGGCGCAGTGTGCTATGTGCCGGGGGACGGTCGAAAGCACGGTCAGCAATGGCCGGAGCGTAATAGCGTCGGATCTGAACATTGGAATTATGTATTTATTGGCTGCGCCCTATCTGATCGTAGCTTCGATTGGGTATCTCTGGTACCGCAACAGCAAACGTGAGTATGGAAAACGTGTCGAAATTAGAAGCCGCGTTAAACGGGCTTTGTCCCAGGTGTAGGAAAGGCAAAATTTTCTGCAAGCCGTTCTATTCACCCAGGGGCTTCGACGACATGTATGAATTCTGTCCGCATTGTGGCCTGCGGTATGAAGTTGAGCCCGGTTATTTTATCGGGGCTATGTATGTGAGCTACGCTATTTCGGGCGGAGTTGCACTGGCGCTCGGCTTCCTGCTCTTTTATCTGGCCAACGACCCGTCGGGTTGGGTTTACGCAACCGTTGTGGCTATTGCCATGCTGCTGATTGCACCGATTAATTTTCGAATATCACGCGTAATCTGGTTGCATTACGTAGCCGGAATCAAATATATCAAGGGGCTCTGAGAAGCCCCTTTTTGTTTGCCCGTAGGCTTGTGATCATGAATGAGTCATAGGTTCTAAAATTTTTCGTACCTCATGCAACCTGCTCCGGGCTAATTTGCATCTTGTTGTCGAACCTAAACGATTATGCTCCGAATTATACCGTTTTTCACGACTGAAGCGCAATTGGTGGCTGCCTTGAAGCGGGGCGATAACCGCGCGCATAAAGTTGTGTATGAACGGTTTGCGGGTAAAATGCTGGCGGTCTGTACCCGATATTGTACCAACCGGGATGATGCTGAAGAAGTCATGCTGGATGGCTTTATGCGCGTGTTTGAAAAGATTGAGCAATTTCGCGAAGATGGGAGCTTTGAAGGGTGGATGCGCCGGGTCATGGTGACCGAATCACTGATGTTCCTGCGAAAAAGCAGGCAGTGGCGCCAGGAGATACCTATTGAAGACGTTACGGTGGAGCCGGATTACGAATGGGCTGATACCGCCGTAAACGAAAGTGATCTGTTAGGTATGGTAAACCAACTGCCCGATGGCTACCGGACGGTGTTTAACTTATACGCAATTGAAGGTTACTCTCACGCTGAAATTGCGGAGATGCTCGGTATTTCGGAAGGAACGTCGAAGTCGCAGCTAAGTCGGGCCCGGACCCTGCTGCAAATGAAATTAAAGAAACTGGAACTGGAAGCGCTGACTGAACTCCATGAAAAAGCATATAGAAAAACAACCAATAGATGATTTGTTCGCCCGTAAGCTAAGCAACTTATCACTGCCACCCAGTTCGGGCGGCTTTGAGCGGTTACGGGCGCGTATGGAGCAAAACAAACAGGAAACACGAGTCGTGTTCTGGCGCAATCTTGCCATACATCGCTACATGGCGATTGCCGCCTGCCTGGTTGTTGTTTGCCTGTTTGGCTGGCTTTATTGGCCTTCTACGAATACTGCTTTGCCTGGTAATTCGCAGGTTGCTGGGGCGAAGGGTCCCGCTGGCTTATCAAACAAGGATGACGGGAGGTCATCGAAGCAGGAAGTAGTAGCCAGTGCGAAGGAAACTCGTATTTCTGCTGGAGAACAGGCAAGGTCGCTGCCCGTTGATCAGGGAACGGAGGGCGGGCAGTTGGCCAGAGCTGAAAAGCCAGCCATGACCAAATCGGCTCGTTCGTGGCGGCAACCATCTGCTAAACCTGTGTTTGCACTGGATGAAGCCGCTTTGGCACAGACAAAAGTCGTAGAAACCAGGGCGAATCCGGCGGGAATACCTGCCGATTTGGGTAAACCAACAGCAACACCTGCGCAGGAACAACTGGCTTCTAAGCCTGGCCCATCTTCGGAGCGGGTACTAATTGTAACAATTGCTGAGCCCGAAGCGCTGGTAGCGGCTCGGCAGGCAGCTAAAATGGCGGTTGAGGAAAAAATGGTTGCGGCCGTTGATAATAAACCCGAAAAAGAAAGCCGGGCTGGTACTATCTGGCAGCAGGTTAAACGTATTAAACAAGGTGAAATTCTCGCTCGACATGATAACGACGACGACCGGGGGCTACTTGGCCGAGCCTATAATGGGTTAAAGCACAGTTTGGATAAAGATAAACCCACTAAGCAATGAATGGTATAGTCCGTATGGCCTTTATGGTCATTAGTTTAATAGCAGCCTACGAGGTGCAGGCTGCCCCCGTGCATTCCACCGATTCACTGGTTATCCGGTTTGCTAACCGCACCCGGCTGGTTATTTATGCGCCTGACAAAGCAGGTATTCAAGCGTTGTCAAATTACGATCTGAATAAGATTGTGCGGGAAATGAGCATGCAGCTTGATTCGGTACCGGGTGGTCAGCACGCGATTTCCCGGGACGGCGGTCGCTATCTGAAAGATACAGTGCTGGTCGTCACCAAAAAGAAAGATGGAATAACCATTGTAATTAACGGAGCCGATAAAACCAAGGTAGATTCGACTAAAAAACAGAGTTCAGACTCCAATAATGACCGGGACTACCAGCGAGCCAAACGCCAGAAAAAGGATAACGGACACAATATCGACTACAGCATAAGTATTGGATTAAACAACTTTATTCAGCGTGGTCAGTTACCCGCCTATCCGGAAGATAGTTACGATCTGAGACCCATAGGCTCCCGCTACGTAGCCCTGGCTATTGGGGCCATGCCAACAATCATTCGGGGAAGATACGCTTCGTTAAAGTTGTATTACGGCGCTGAGGTGGCCTGGAACAATTTTATGTTCGATGGTAATAATATAGCCGAGCAGACACCTGCCGGAATCGCCTTCCCTGATGCTGGTCGTGATCTGCAGAAGAGTAAGCTAACCATCTGCACGATTGGGATCCCGGTGGTGCCCCGGATCACTTTTTACAACAGCGATGGACGGAAGATCTGTCATCTGGGCGTAGGAGGCTATGTAAACTATCGGCTTGACAGCTATCGGAAAATCAAGGAAGCCGATGGTAACCGGGACCGACGCCATTTTAATTTCGATCTGAATGATTACCGGTACGGATTAATGGCTCATCTTGGAATTAAAAGTGCCAACTTTTTTGTGAAGTACGATCTTAGTCCTTTGTTCGAGCCGGGCAAAGGCCCTGACGTACGGACGGTCAGTTTCGGAATTGGTTTCTAAATATGGCTGGGCTGGTTATTTCAATTATTGGCTGCGGCTGGTTAGGCCTGCCATTAGCTGAGCGGCTCAGAGCCGATGAATACGCCGTCAAAGGGAGTACAACGTCGTCCGATAAAATACCTATGCTGGCTGAGAAGGGAATCGAAGCCTACCAACTCCAGCTTGCCCCTCATCCTGTAGGAAACTTACATGATTTGCTACGGACCGATACGCTCCTGATTGATGTTCCGCCGAAGGCTGGCAAACTGGGAGACGACTTTCATCCGCAGCAGATGCAGCACCTGGTGAACGCTGTGCAAAGCTCGCCTGTGACGCACGTGATTTACGTCAGCTCAACATCAGTATACCCCGAACTGAGCCGGACTCTGGTTGAGGAAGATGTTACGGAGCCCAGCCATTCGGCCGCACCGGCGCTGGTTCAGGCCGAACAACTGTTCACTAAGCTTGCACCAGAGCGAATCGTAACTGTATTGCGTTGCGGTGGTTTAATGGGTTACAATCGCATTCCGGGCAAGTATGTAGCGGGCCGTACCGTCGATAGCGGAGCCGTACCGGTCAACTACCTGCACCGGGATGATGCAGTCGAAATTCTAACCAACCTAATTCGGCAGAAAACGTCGGGTACGTTTAACGCAGTAGCGCCGGAGCACCCCACTCGTGAGGCCATTTACCGTAAAAGCTGCGCAGATTTTGATTGTGCCTTGCCAGTCTTCATTCAGCCCGCTGAACCCAAACCCTTCAAAAGCATCAGTTCCGCCAAGCTGATCCAGCAAACTGAATACGCCTTTCGTTACCCGAATCCGTTAGATTTTCTATATAGTTAGCTTCTGTTCAGGAGCGCAGCAGTTGCCGGACGCGTGTCCAGAAAAAGCCGCCCGATGAGTTTGAGCGCGTGCGGGAGGAAGCTGCCCGATTTAGGGCGGCCAGGAATAAAAAATAGCCTTGTGCGTGCCATGCTCTGAAACGCTCACTCAGATCAACATCATACTTGGGTAAGTAGGCTAACAATTGCTCCAGATCGAATCGGTCAGAGGCTATACCAACACCGGCCCGCTGCCCATCAATGGCGTTGCAGGCCTGCTCAAAATGGTTTGGCTGCGGGATCATCAGGGCGGGTTTTCCCAGATAAGCAGCCTCACACACCGACTCAAAACCAGCAGTTGTAACGATCGCTTTACAGCGGACCATGAAGTCCAGAAACCGCCTGCCATCAATGGCGTGATAAGTCAGGGTTTCGTCCACAACCTGATCGGGGCCGGTGGCTTCTGCATGGAAGCCGTCTATGCGAATGTCCGGGCGTTGCCGGTGCGCTTTCAATAGCTCCACCCGCAGGCCCGGCTGGGTAACATAAGCCAGCAGAAAATCACCTGGGGTAGGCTTCAACTCGGTAATTTCCTGACGTAACAGGGGGGGCACTACCCGTATTCGCTGACGCGGTTCATCGGGTTGTTTGTCAAACGAAAGAGCCAGCAGCTCCCGGGCGCCAAAACAGGTCAGGCGGGTATTTAGTCTGAAAGCCTGCCGATAAAACCACTGCCCTTTCGGCCGCTGAAAATTGGGATGGAAGGCAAAATACTGGTGAGCAATGCAGACCATCGGCGCGGCTGGACGTAATAGCGCATAAGTTAGTCCGCCGAGCATTTCGTAAAAGTTAACGACAACGTCCGGGCGCTGTGCGTTAATGGTGTCCCGCACATACCGCAGACTGCGCCAGAAGGGACGGATGTACTGAATGGCCTGAAGGGTGGTTTTAACCGGTTCGAGTTCGTTTGTGCCAACGTTATACACCAGTCCAGGACTAAAGACAGGCGTAATCGGCGCCGTAAATTTTTCGCTGAAAAACGCCGGAATACCTCGTTCGGCCGTTACGCCGACCAGGGCTCCTATAACCTCATGTCCGGCCGTTTGTAAAATCTGGGCTAACGATAAAGCCTGAGTCAGATGCCCGCGGCCTTCGCCCTGCACTAGAAATAGAACGCGCATAGTTGTAGGAAGTTATTCAGACCGGATCGCCAGTTCTGTCTGAGCAAGTCGCTTCGCTTTCTTTGCTGCCTTTCGGACCATGATTTCCTGCTCGTCGTCTTCGGCCAGATCGGAGGTATAGTAAAGCAGGCTCCAGTTGCCGTCATGATCTTCGACAAGAGCGCTTAGCGACTCGACCCAATCCCCGGAGTTCATGTAATGAATGCCATCGAAATCATGGATTGCGGGCTGGTGAATATGACCGCAGATAATGCCGTCGCAACCCCGTGCCCGAGCCAGCTCGGTCAGCTTCTGCTCATAATCTGAGATATAATTGACGGCCTGTTTGATCCGATGCTTAACCTGTTGCGATAGTGAGTAGTAGGGCAATCCCCGCCAGGCACGGTAGTTATTATAAAATTTATTAACCCAGAGCAGAAACGTGTAGCCTACATCGCCCAGATAAGCAAGCCACTTCATCTGAGACGTAATGGAATCGAACACATCGCCGTGGGTCACGTAAAACTTACGGCTACCCGAGGTAAGCACGTAATCTTTGCGGATCGAAAAGTTTTTTCCCACTTTAAGCGGCATCACCTGATCCAGAAAGTCATCATGATTCCCGCGCAGATAAACAACTTTGGTATCGTAGTGAACGATTTGCTTTAAAACCGTTTTAAAAAAAGCAGTGTGCTTTTTTTTCCAGGTGCCGTACTGCTTTAATTGCCAGCCATCGATAATGTCGCCATTCAGAATCAATTTCTGGCAGGAATAATTACGCAGGAACTCGGTGGCCTCTTTTGCTTTCGACCCGGCCGTGCCGAGGTGAATATCAGAGAGTACAATCGTGCGAAATTGCGTACTGGATTTCATGAACGAAGCTACACCCCATTCATGAAGTAGGATTTACGTGAATATTACTAAATCGACAACATATTAGCTTTGAAACCGCTAATGTTCACATTGACTTAATCTAATACGATACATGGAGAATCCGGTGCTAATTTTCGGGGCGGGGAGTCTTGGCGTTACGGCCCTGGACTTGTTTCATCGCAATAACGTAGTTGTGTATGGCCTGCTGGATGATAATAAAGACCTACATGGCAAAGAATTTGGTGATGTGTCGGTGCTGGGCGAAACCGATGATGACGGCTTTTTGAAGCTTATCGGCCAGAAATGCGAAGCCTTTGTGGCTATTGGCGATAGCCGCGTCAGGAAACGTCTGGTAAAAATGCTGAACGATCGGCGCAAGGTACAGCCCGTCAATGCGATCCACGATACAGCTGTCGTGTCGGCATCTGCAACACTTGGTCACGGGAACCTGATTGCGGCTCGTGCGGTCGTAAATCCGTTTGCTGAAATTGGTCAGCACTGTATCATTCAGTCTGGTGCCGTTATCGAAAGTCAGGCTAAACTCGGCGATTACATTCAGATTGGAACCGGAAGCCTGATCGGCAGCGGAGTTGTTGTTGATGAAGGCGCTTTTGTTGGGGCAGGCGTAACGATAGTGGCCGGAATAAGCATTGGAAAAAACGCGCGTATTGGTGCCGGATCGGTCGTTGTGGAGAATGTCGAAGCAGGCGTGACTGTGTTCGGTAATCCGGCGAAGAAACTGTAGAGTGGTATATAAATCAGCGGGCAGGTACCCAGGAAGATAATCTCTTCCTGGGTACCTGCCCGCTGATTTGAGGGTGTTTATTTATTCCACATATATAACCTCGTTGGTCAGAAAGTCCTGGTATGTCTGTTCGATACCCTGCTGAAGCTCGGTTGTGTGCTTCCAGCCCATTGCGTGGAGCCGCGATACGTCCATCAGTTTGCGGGGAGTGCCGTCGGGTTTGTCCGTATTCCAGCGAATTTCGCCGTCGTACCCAATTACGGCTTTGACCAGTTCGGTTAGCTGCCGGATGGTTACGTCTTCACCCGTGCCGATGTTGACAAACTGTTCACCATCATAATTTTCCATCAGGAACAAGCAGGCGTCGGCCAGATCATCGGCATGCAGGAATTCACGCCGGGGTGTACCCGTTCCCCAAACTTCAACCGATGGCTGATTATTACTTTTTGCTTCGTGAAATTTGCGGATCAGGGCCGGCAAAACGTGTGAACCCTGAAGGTTGTAGTTGTCGTTCGGGCCGTAAAGGTTTGTTGGCATGGCCGAAATAAAGTTACAGCCATACTGACTCCGATAAGCTTCGCAAAGCTTAATTCCCGTAATTTTGGCAATGGCGTACGGCTCGTTCGTCTGCTCCAGGTACCCGCTCAGCAGATACTCTTCCTTGAGTGGCTGCGGAGCCAGCTTGGGGTAAATGCAGGACGAGCCCAGGAACAGCAATTTTTGAACACCGGTCTGATAGGCACTATGAATGATGTTTGATTCAATCATCAGGTTGTCGTACAGAAACTCGGCGCGATAGGTGTTATTCGCCAGGATGCCACCTACTTTGGCGGCTGCCAGAAACACATACTGCGGGCGTTCGTCAGCGAAAAAGTCGGCAACGGCGGCCTGGTTGCGCAGGTCCAGTTCTGAAGAAGTGCGCGTAATGATGTTGGTATAACCTTCGGCCTGGAGCTTACGAACAAGGGCTGAGCCCACCATCCCCCGGTGTCCGGCAACGTAAATGCGAGCCTGTTTTTCCACGACTATTGTTTTAGATACTGTGCCGGGCTACCGGCCTACGAAAAAAGGAAATAATACCAATAAATCCAGCGTTGCAAAAGTAACAAATCTAAGACACCAAATATCTATTTCGTCATGCCCACATTATTGCTTAAGCGTTGTATTGCTATTGCCTTATTGCTGGTTTTTGGTGTTTTGTGGGCGGTGGCACAAACAACTACGCCAGCCTCGCTAACAACGGCGTCGAAGCCAGTTTTAGCTCCTTCTGGGGCGCCGGTCTCGCCATTCTCGTCCGGCCCTGCGTCGCTGACTACGCTTGGATTGCCCTCGATGTCGTCGCTGAAAGAGCAGAAAGATGCTTACCTGGCCGAAATAATGCCGGATTTAGGGCTTAAACTAAAGCAGCTGAAAAAGCAGAAAGCGGCTCGTAAGACAAAAAACAAAAACGCTAAGACCGAATACGAAGGTTTACCTATGCTCAAAGCTTATACAAAAATGGGCAGTGGCGACCGCACAATTGTTGAGGAGTTTTATATTCTGAAAGATAATGATGGGGCTAAACCGTTGCCTTACGTCCGGGATGTGTATCGGTATTATCAGCGGAGCGGCCGGGTGACGAGTTCAATTATAAAGGACGAAGGAACTGGATTACTGATGCATGGCCCCTATAGACGCTACCAGAACGGCAATCTGGTGGAGGAAGGCTACTATTATGCGGGCATGAAAGATGGCCGTTGGGAAAAATACGACCCTAATTTCATGCTGATTGATAAAACCCGCTGGCTACGGGGCGTCCCGGCCGAATCCCGGCTTACGTACTATGACTCTGCGCATCGAAAAATCAAGGAAATCATTCCCATCGAGTATGGTACGGTTAAAGGCACCTATATGGCTTTTCACGAGAATGGCCTGCTTGCCGAAGAGGGTAAGTATGACAACGGCGTAAAAGTGGGCCGATGGACGGAATTTTACCCTATCAACCCCAGTGGCCGTCGCATGCGACGTAAGCTAACGCAGTACGCCAGCGATCGGTGGGATACGGAGTTTGAGCCTTACGTCATCAGCGAGTGGGACGAAAAAGGAAAGCTAATCTACGAACGAGCCAAGGAAAAAGTTATTCAGGAAGAAGAAACCGACAACTAAGAATAAACAAAAAGGAGCCAGCCAGCTCCTTTTTTTATTTTTAACGTTATTTGAATACTCCCTGCGGGTCGGGTCGTTTGGCCAGCAGATCGTTCAGTAAAGTCAGGTCCAGAACCGACAGATCGAGGCTGCGAGCGCGGTGAAAATACTCCCAGGCTTTGTCGTATTCGGTTTGAAGCAGGTTGATCATTGCCAGCTTCTGATAAGCACTTGCCATGGTAGGGCTAAGGGATACCGCTTTTATCAGAATCGTTTCTGCTTCGGTCAGATCGGTTGAATCTGGCTTAAGCTGATACTGCTTAATCAGAAGCGTTGCTAAATCCGCCATCAGGACAGCATTGGTATCGGCTATGCTCAGGCCTTTTTTCAGCATACGGATAGCCTCCGGTAGCCGGTCTTTCTGATAACTAACTACGCCCAGGCCCCAGTAGGCATCCGCATTCCGGTCGTTCAGAAGCCAGGCCAGATTGAAGCGGTAAGCCGCTGTATCCAGTTGCCTGTCAGCGACGTAATCCCAGCCCCGGGCCGCGAAAAAGTCACTGGCTTCGTAGCGGCTGGCGAAATTTTGATCGCAATCGTTCAGAAAATGAATTTCTTCGTCGATCTGGGCGGCCGTTTTGGGGCGTTCGCCAAACAGGGGCTGTATTTTAAGAGAACCGGTGGCTTCTTCGTTTCCGGTGTTTTCAGATAACTCGGCGGCCGGATGGTTCTGTTCGCTCGTAGTGGTCGCAGTATGACTCATGACCTGAGCAGCCGCGGGCCGCGCCGAGGTTATAAGCTGTCTGGGCTGGGCCGCCGATACAAACGGCAACGCTACCAAACTCAACCGCACCAGATTCATCCGAACGTTCATACTGAGGATTATGCTACTCGCATTTGTTTCGGTAAAACGAATGGGGAAACCAAGTTAGTACATTACTGGCATATTACCGTCGGCCTCCCCTTGGTCCTGAGCGTTTTGTATTTCCCGTTTTGCTCGCTGTTGAACTGCCTGATCGCGGACTTGTGGCACGGGTGGCCGGTCTTTTCGTGCCTGTAGGCTTAGAGGGACCTTTTTGCCGACCTTTGCCAGCCGGGGAGTTTTTCTCTTTTTTTTCATGAAAGGCGCCTAAAAACGTCGGATCTTCTTTTCGGCGCTGCTCATCTAACTCCCGCAGCATGGCCTGCTGCTCGTCGAACGGCGTTTCAGTGACTTTTACCTCAGCTGGCAGGGGCTGCCGCGGAACCGTCATGCGAATAATTTTTTCTATCTTCAGCACGTGGTATTCCTCGGCCATAGTCACAAACGTAATGGCCTCACCGGTGCGATTGGCGCGGCCCGTTCGGCCGATACGGTGTACGTAGTCTTCGTAAATAAGCGGTACGTCGAAGTTGATCACGTGACTCACTTCGGCTACGTCAATCCCCCGCGCGGCAACGTCCGTAGCGACCAGAACCTGAACATTCCCTTCCTTGAAAGCGTCCATCGCATTGATACGCGTATTCTGGCCTTTATTAGCATGAATAACCCGAATCTTATCGGGCTCGACGACTTTCCGGGCCAGAAACTTATAAATGTTTTCGGCTGTCCCTTTGGTACGGGCGAAGATGATAACCCGCTGAAAGGTGTCTTTGTTAATGAGGTGATCCAGCAGATTGATTTTAGTCCGGAAGTTGGGTACAGAATAGATAACCTGGCTGACCATCTCGGCAGTAGATGCCTGAGGAGTTACCTCAATCCGGATAGGCGCTTCCAGGAATTCTTCCGACAACCGCTCGACCCGACCGCCGAAAGTTGCCGAAAAAAGCAGATTTTGTCGCTTGGTTGGAATAACTTCCAGAATAGAACGGATCTGGGGCATGAAGCCCATATCCATCATTTTGTCGGCTTCGTCCAGCACCATCGTCCGAATTTCTTTGGTAACGATCTCGCCCAGGCGATACAGGTCTATAAAACGTCCTGGTGTCGTCACAAGGATATCAACGCCCTGGCGGAGCGTTTCAATCTGGGTTTTGGGCCCCAGGCCGCCATAAAGCGCCAGGTGCCGCAGGTCGGTGTATTTGCCCAGCTCGCTTATCGCCTGATTGATCTGCATGACCAGCTCACGCGTCGGAGCCAGAATTAATGCACGCGGAGCATCACCCTGCGCGTATTTTATCTTCATGAGCAGGGGCAGCAGATAGGCCGCAGTTTTGCCGGTACCCGTCTGGGCGATACCCAATACGTCGTGGTTATCCAGACTCAGCGGAATAGTTTTCTGCTGTATGGGCGTAGGCTCGGTGTAGCCTAGGTCAGCGATGGCATTGAGTAACTGCCGATTAAGATCGAACTGCTCGAAAGAGGTAATTTCCATAACTATAATCTGTGCCCGGCGCAGGCTGCGGCCGGAATTGCATAAAGGCTTACAATCCTGAATTACGTTTGAATCGATTGTAAATGCCCGAGATGTCAGAACTGCTTTAGTACCCGCTCCACACCACTAACGTAGCCAGACCCAAACAGATTCACATGGACGAGCAACGGGTAAAGATTGTAGATTGCGATACGTTCGCTGAAGCTCTCCTCTAACGGAAACGCTTCGTCATAGGCATCGTAAAAACGCTGGTGAAAGCCGCCAAATAGCTTTGTAAAGGCCAGTTCAGCTTCGCGGAGGCCGTAATATACGGCCGGGTCAATCAGGGCCGGCTGGCCAACTTTGGTTACCATCACATTACCCGACCACAAATCACCGTGCAACAGGGCCGGACGCTCGTTGGGTAATAGCGCGGGCAGGCGGTCGCGAAGCCTGAAAAGCGCGTCATAACAGGTTCGTGACAGCAAACCCTTGTAAAAGGCCATACCTGCCTGGGGCAGCAGACGCTGCTCAAAAAAGAATTCCGCTCCATTGGGCATGGGCGTATTGCTCTGCGGTAAAGAGCCGATATAATTGGCGAAATCCAGCCCGAATTTTAATTGGGTGTGCGAATGAACAACTGCCAGCGCCTGGCCCAGGGTTTCCCAGTAGGTTTTGGCGGGAGTTCCGGAATCAATAAATTCTAAAATCAGATAGGCCATACTCGCCTGATGACCGTGGCCGATAACCCAGGGAATCGTTAGTGCGTCGGTCTGCCGAAGCAGGTCGAGACCACGGGCTTCTGCCTCAAACGGGTTTAGTTGACCGGCATCTGACTCCAATTCTGGATTGGGCAAGACCTGACTCCACTTAACGAAGAAAACACCTTCCGACGAAAACACCTGTGCGGCTGTACTAATGTCGCCACCGGCCAGAAACTGCATCTCGATAACCTCAACCGTTTTACCCAGCGTTTGAAACAAAATGCTTTCGAAAAATGAAAATTGCTCGTCGCCCCAGAAATTCATCCAAAATGCTATTTATGGTAACTCGGTTTATCGTTCGCTTTTTCGGTAGTTTGCCGAATTATTACTCCTCCCCCAGCCCGTAAACCATGAACCAGCAGATTCAACAGCTCTATACCATTGCCAGCAAACCTGAACGCCGAATCATTGGGTTGATGTCGGGTACATCGCTCGATGGCCTCGATGTTGCGCTGTGTCAGATTTCGGGCAGTGGACCGGCTACCAGCGTCACGCTTGAGCGATTTGCTACCATTCCTTATACCGATAATCTGAAAGTTGATATTCGGACCATCTTTGCCAGGCCAGAAATAGAGTTTGAGCAGCTTTGTTTACTGAATCCGTACATCGGGCAGCTGCACGCTCAGATGATTCTAAACTGTTTGCAGGAATGGGGGCTGGAACCGGCTGATATTGACATTGTAGCCAGCCATGGCCAAACGGTTTATCACGCCCCAAAAAGTCAGCACCGGCATGATAAGTTCCCCAATGCTACTTTACAGATCGGCGATGGTGACCATATTGCGGCCATAACGGGAATCACCACCTTCAGCGATTTTCGGCAAAAACACGTTGCACACGGGGGAGAAGGTGCACCGCTGGCGGTTTACGGCGACTATTTTATGTTTTCAAAATCTGGTCAAAACCGCATCCTGCTGAACATGGGCGGGATTGCCAATTTTACGTACCTGCCGGCGAGCCAGGATGCCAGTGCCGTATTTACGACCGATACCGGGCCGGGCAACACGCTCCTGGACGCGTTTGCCCGGCGACTGCTGAACAAACCCTATGATGAAAACGGGCAACTGGCAGCCAGCGGACACGTTAACAGCCAATTGCTGGATGCCCTGAAAGCCAACCTTTTTTTCAACGCGCCGTTTCCAAAAACCACCGGGCCGGAAGTTTTTAACGTCTCTTATGTCCAGGCGGCCCAGGCCGACAGTCAGACAGTGGATTTGTCGCCCGCCGATCTGATGGCAACCCTTGTGCAGTTCAGCGCCGATACAATCGTTGATGCCATCCGGGGCATTATGCAATCAGGAGAAACCTACGCGGTTTATATGAGCGGAGGAGGTATGCACAACCCTGCTCTGACGACTGCTATTCAGGGCCAATTGCCGTTCTGCACGTTTAGCCAAACCAACGAACTGGGCATCAACGGCGATGCTAAAGAGGCTGTTCTGTTTGCCGTTCTAGCGAATGAAAGCCTGGCCGGAGGAAATACGTCGTTTGGTAACCGGCAGGGCGTTCCCTCCGTTACCATGGGCAAGGTAAGTTTTCCCCGCTAACTTTTTGGCCTGAAAACCGTCATTTTATCCTCGTGCGTCGTCAAAAACGGGCCGCCAATCAGGTCGATGCAGTAGGGAATTGCCGGAAAGACAATAGAAAGGCACTGCTCGATAGCTTTGGGTTTACCGGGTAAATTTACTATGAGCGTTTGGTTACGTATACCGGCGGTTTGGCGCGACAGAATGGCCGTCGGAACATACTTGAGGCTCTCCTGCCGCATCAACTCGCCAAAGCCGGGCATCATCTTCTGACAGACGGCCTCGGTTGCTTCAGGCGTTACGTCGCGGGGAGAAGGGCCCGTTCCGCCGGTAGTGACAACCAGGCAGCAGCCCTCCAGATCGGCCAATTTAATGAGGGTGGCTTCAATCTCGTCCTGCTCATCGGGTATAACGCGGTAGACCGGCTCCCACGGACAACTAAGCCAGTCTGTCAGCAGCGCGACAACGGCTTTGCCGGGTATATCTTCATAGACACCAGCACTGGCCCGGTCGGAGACATTGATAATACCAATTTTTATCATAGTGAATTGCTGTTTGTCTTTTGGAATGAGGTGCCCCACTCAAAAGACAAACAGCTGCCAGGAACTATGGTTTCTTCCGCTTCAGGGCCAGGTCGTGGGCTGTGTCGTAATAAGAACGTAGGTTGATCCAGTCAAAGACCTCAGCAATGCTCTCAACGCGGTTACGCTGGGCGATACGGTCGCGCTGCGATGCGCGGACGAACCGGAACAGAATATTGGCCAGTTGGTCAGCCGCTTCGTTGAAGTTCTGCGTCCGGCGGTTGATGACATAAATGCCCCGGTTTTCGTAATCACGCATGATCTGCATAATGAAATCCCCGAAGCCCGACTGGTCGCTGGTAACGGTGGGAATGCCCCGAACCACGCACTCCAGGGGCGTGTAGCCCCAGGGCTCGTAATAGCTTGGGAATACGCCCAGATGGCAACCCCGCACAAACTGGCTGTAATCAAGGCCAAAGAGGGGATTAGTTGAGGCTATGAAATCGGGGTGATACACGATTTTGACGCGGTCATATTCATTATTGACCAGGTTAGCCTGCCGGATAAAGCGGGTCATGTCATCTTCCTGCACCAGGTTATGGGTCACAAAAGGCGGCAGGTGCTTTGTTTTCCAGCTCTGCACCGTACGCCGAAGCCGAAGCCGCCAGTATTCATCCACAAACTTGTTCAGGTCGGGTAGGGTAGTGCCCTGCGGATCGGAAGCGGCCGCCTGAAACAAGCGCTCACCCACCTGTTTTTCGATGCTTTCGCAGGTTTCCTGGATCTCGTCGAGCAGGGCCCGCGAGTGCATTACATCGGGGTTGATGGACGTATAAGGCTGTTTAGTAACCATGAACATAACGACCGTCATGTCCATACCGGCCTCCCGCATTTTAAAGTTCAGCCGGGCCAGGGCTTCGAGCGTCAGATCGTACCCTTTATTCGAAAACTCGAACCGGCCCGACGTAAAGAAATAAAGTGTCTTCTCCAGATCGAATGAATAACTCTGGAAAAAATGCCCCATGACAAATTCATGAATCTTCTGCTTATACCGAACATGCAGGTTCTGGAACTCGTGAACAGCCGCGAATCGGGTGATGTTCAGACCGTTGGGCAGGATTAGGTCGGGGTTTCGACCCAGGAAAACTTCGCACTCGCGGGCCGTCACGTCGCTGACAGTCGTAAATACGTGCGATTGCATTGCGGCCAGTCGTTCAATGGTGGCCTGCGTATCAATGCCGTAATGCTGCGCTTCCCGTTTCCAGTCGAAGAACGGAAGTTTGCCGTAGAAGCCGGGTTCATTCTGAGCCAGGTACCGGCCAAGCATCGTCGCGTGGGTGGTGAAGACGGTTGCCACCTTTACGTTCTCCCGACGCAGATCGGGCAGACCCGTACTTGCCATCCATTCGTGAAAATGGGCTACAAAATCAACCCGCTTGGAATGGTCAGCCGCCAGCAGCGTAATAAACTGACGCACCATCTCTCCGAAGGCAATCGTCTGGTTAACCAGGTCTTCAACGTGGAGCGTTGATAATTGATGGTTCACCCAGAGCTGGGTTTTTATGACGTTCAGTTGATCGGTGCTGATACTATTAATATCAAACAGCACGACTCTTGGCCGACCCGTTACGAGCCAGTAACCATACTCGACGCCATAGCCCATCTGCCGCATTTTACGGACTGTCTGCCCGATTTCGGTTTCGTCAGAGTCAGGAATGGGCTCAAACTCGGCAGCAGCCCGTTGGGGAAAGTAGGGGCCAAGGGCCACGTAGTTATCATCCCATTTCTCGACCATAGCCGGAACTTTCGACCGGATGACCGTATAAATTCCACCTACCTGATTGCACACCTCCCAGGCGACCTCAAGCAGTAGTTTCCGCTTAGACGTTGAAAATACCGATTCCAAAATAGTTAGTGGTTTGGCTCATTGTTCAGGATTATACTCTGTAACCGGGCGTTTAAGCCGTTACGTTTGCAGTATAAACAATAAAAGAGAAAGTTGTTTATTTCAAATATGACCGGGCTTCTATAACTCGTGTCTCTTTCTGTTGAGATAAAGTGAAATTGAAGCCGGTCTGGATGCTGAATGCCCCATATTCGCCCTGCTTATTGACAGCCACAAAACCAACCTGAACATCTTTATAATCCTGCTTTTTAACAATACGTAGAGCCGCTTCTTCGCAGGCTTGCTGGGGCGTACGTCCCTGACGCATCAACTCAACAACGAGAAAGGAGCCGCAGGTCCGCATAACCAGTTCCCCCAGACCCGTGGCGCAGGCGCCACCAATTTCGTTGTCGACAAACAGACCTGCTCCGAGAATAGGCGAATCGCCCACGCGACCGTGCATCTTGTAGGCCAAGCCGCTTGTTGTGCAGGCCCCCGACAGGTTACCCTGGCTGTCGATAGCCAGCATGCCAATGGTATCGTGCCGTTCAATATTCACTTTAGGTTTATACTGGGCAGTTTTTAGCCACTCTCGCCAGGCCGCTTCCGAACTTTTTGTCAGCAGATTTTCTTTTTTAAACCCCTGCGCCAGCGCAAAAGACAGAGCGCCCTCGCCACTAAGCATAACGTGGGGCGTCTTTTCCATGACGGCCCTGGCTACCGAAATCGGGTGCATAATATGCTCCAGAAACGTAACAGACCCGGCATTGCCCTTTTCATCCATGATACAGGCATCGAGCGTTACGCGGCCGTCGCGGTCAGGCAGGCCCCCATAGCCAACACTCGTATCGCTGGGGTCAGCTTCGGGTACACGAACACCCGCTTCAACAGCTTCCAGCGCCCGTCCGTCCCGGTCCAGTACGGCCTGCGCGGCTGCGTTGGCTTTGGGCTGCCGCCAGGTCGAAATGACCAGAGGACCTCCGGGTGGAGCCGGATCAGGAGCCGATGTAACTGCCCAGGAGGATAAGGTTGGAAACAGGCCGGCCAGCGAACTGATCGACAAAAAACGGCGTCGGTTTAGCATAAAAAAGTCCTTACGGCTCAAATTAAAGGAATAAACGGTTGGCATTTACTACTTTTAACCGATTTATTGCAAATGGCATATGACTGTTTCCGACAAGCATATTTTGCTTATGGATGGGCCCGATACCAAGGGACTTATCTACCACGTAACGGCCGTTTTGTATCACCATGACCTGAACGTCATTCACAATGATGAATACGTAAGCCCTTCCGGTCAGTTCTTTATGCGTACCGAATTTGAAGGGACGTTTGATGCCGTATCCTTACTCAATGAGCTGCGGTCAACCCTGCCAGAGGGGATTACACTTCGGCTGAACCCTAAACGCAAGAAGAACATTGTGGTGCTGGTAACCAAAGAGCATCATTGTTTAGGCGAACTTTTACTGCGCTACGCATTCGATGAACTGGACGCCGATATACTGGCCGTGGTGAGTAACTACAACATCCTGCAACCGCTGGTCAGTAAGTTCGGTATTCCGTTTCACTACATCTCGCACGAAGGCAAAACCCGTGAGGAGCACGAGGAGGCTATCCTACGGACCCTAACTATTTATGAACCGGAATACCTCGTACTGGCCAAATATATGCGGGTGCTGACGGCCAGTTTCGTCAGCCAGTTTCCCAACCGGATCGTCAATATTCACCACTCCTTTTTACCCGCATTCGTCGGGGCTAATCCCTACCGGCAGGCCTACGAGCGGGGTGTAAAAATCATTGGCGCTACGGCTCATTTTGTCAACAATGATCTGGACGAAGGACCAATTATTGCCCAGAATGTCAAAGAAGTGGATCACCGGCATACTGCCGCCGATATGGCTACGGAAGGAAAGGACGTTGAGAAAATCGTGCTGTCGCAGGCGTTGAAGTTAGTGTTCAGTGACCGGGTGTTTATTTCGGGCAATCGGGCCATCGTGTTATAGCCAATCCCGGTAGCATTGCGGAAGCTGCGTAATTTGGTTAACTAAATTGTTATCTTTCGGACTGGAATATTTAGTATCAATTAATCCTATTCCCTACTTGCTTACTGAACCGTCATGCAACGACTGCAAACTCTCGATTACGTCGTATTCCTAATCTATTTTGTGATTGTAGCCGCCTATGGCTACTGGATCTACCAGCGAAAAAAAGCAAAAGAAACCTCCTCCAACGATTTTTTCCTGGCCGAAGGCTCATTGACCTGGTGGGCTATCGGCTCCTCACTGATTGCCTCGAATATTTCGGCTGAGCAGTTCATTGGTGCCTCCGGCGACGGCTTTGCGATGGGTCTGGCTATTGCCACCTATGAGTGGATGGCCGCTGCTACGCTGATTGTGGTGGCCGTGTTTTTTATGCCGATCTACCTCAAGAACCGCATCTTCACGATGCCGCAGTTCCTAACCCAACGGTATAACAATACGGTAGCCATGATTATGGCTGTTTTCTGGCTGTTTCTTTACGTTCTTGTCAATCTCACATCCATCCTGTTTCTGGGGGCACTGGCCGTCTCAACTATCTCGGGGCTAAATTTTACGGCCTGCATGATCGGGCTGGCCGTGTTTGCCGTCATCATCACCCTGGGGGGCATGAAAGTGATCGGGTATACCGACGTTATCCAGGTATTCTTCCTGATTCTGGGTGGTCTGGCCACTACGTATCTGGCTATTAACCTTGTTTCAAGCCAAAACGGCACGGATGGTGTATTTAATGGCGTCAATCTGATGTTTACGCAGTCGTCGGATCACTTCCACATGATCTTTCCTAAAGGACATCCGTTTTATGCCTCTCTGCCGGGCCTGACGGTACTGATTGGGGGTATGTGGATTGTGAACCTGAACTACTGGGGCTGTAACCAGTACATTACGCAACGGGCCCTGGGTGCCGATCTGAAAACGGCCCGATCTGGTATTCTGTTTGCCGCCTTCCTGAAGTTACTGATGCCCATTATTGTAATTCTGCCGGGGATTGCAGCCTATACGCTTTATCAGAAAGGTTTATTTCAGCAGGAGATGCTTGACGCTTCGGGCGAGGTAAACAAAGATCACGCGTATCCTGTGCTGCTGAACCTTTTACCGGCGGGTCTGAAAGGCCTTTCGTTCGCGGCTCTGACGGCGGCCGTTGTGGCGTCGCTGGCCGGGAAAGCCAACTCTATTTCAACGATTTTTACCCTCGACATCTATCGGAAGTATATCTCTCCAAAGGCTAGCGAACAGCAATTAGTTCGTGTGGGCCGGGTAACGATCTGGGTAGCAATGGTCATGGCTATTCTGATTTCGCCGTTCATGGGCATTGACCGGAAAGGTGGATTCCAGTTTATTCAGGAGATGACCGGTCTGGTCTCGCCGGGTGTGTTTGCCGCCTTTATCATGGGCTTTTTCTGGAAACGGACAAACTCATCGGGGGCGTTGTTTGCTATTGTTGGCGGCTTTTTACTGTCCCTCTTCTTTAAATACCTCTTGCCCGGTCTGGTAGATCTTGAATTCCTGGCACCACTGGGCTTCGCCGTTCAGGGAGCCGATGGGGTTTACACCATTCCGTTTCTTGATACCATGGGCTTTGTCTTCCTGATTTGCATAGCTGTCATGTTCGTGCTGGGCATGCAGAAACCAAGCACTAAAGGGCTGGAGATTGACGCCAGCATGTTTAAAGTAGCGCCCGGCTTTGCAACAGGAGCAACGATTATTATCCTGCTGTTAGTAATTCTATATGCTGTTTTCTGGTAACTGATCAGCAGACAGGCTTTTAATAACCTGCCGAATGGCGTCAGTCCCGGCTTCGATACGTTCATATTCATCTGGAACGACCGAGGCCATCGACAGGCCTGGATTTCGGTAAATCATTGGGCTGGGCAGGCTCTGACGCCCGCTCAGATGGAGTGCGTCAACGCGGGTCTTACGTATTTGTCTGGCATTGCCCGCGTTGACGCCAGCTCCCGCCATAATTTCAATTCGTCCGGCAGCTTGCTGAACAAGCTGCTGAAGGACCGGCAGGCCCGCTTCGGCCGTTGGTTGCTGCCCCGACGTAAGGATTCGGGCCGCACCCGTACGGATAACCGCTTCAAGTGCTTCCAGTGGATCGCGGGTCATGTCAAATGCCCGGTGAAACGTAACGGGCAATGGGTAAGCCAGCTCGATTAACTGCCGCGTCTGAGCTTCATCTACCGTTCCATCGGGACGTAAAATGCCAAATACCAAACCATCAGCCCCCAGGCTTTTTGCGCTTTCGATGTCGGCCCGCATAACGGCTAGTTCAGATGGCGTGTAAACAAAGTCGCCCCCTCGTGGCCTGATCATTACGTAAAGAGGAATCGTCAGGTGTTGCCGGGCTATCCGGATCAGGCCGGCGCTGGGTGTAATACCGCCTTCGCTTAAACCTCCGCATAATTCAATACGACCAGCACCAGCTTCCTGCGCGGTTAAACAGGAATCGAGCGAATAGGCACAAACTTCAACGAGCATGGGAAACGGATTTATGAAAAATGAAGCACCATAAGCCTATTCTGGCCTACAAAAGACGATTTTTGTCGTAATCGGGGCTATTCAAGACCGTTTATTGCTAGATTTAAACAAACAACAGGTGAGTGAGTTATTGGCCTAAATCCCCGCAAAAGCACGCTACCAACATTTTTGGCGAAAGAGGCTTGCATATTAACGCTTTTTTTACTTTTGCACCCTCATTGAAACGTAGTCATTAAATCTTGAACACACTATGTACTGGACACTTGAACTCGCGTCCTACCTCGAAGACGCCCCCTGGCCTGCTACCAAAGATGAACTGATTGATTACTCTATCCGCTCCGGTGCACCGCTGGAGGTCGTTGAAAACCTGCAAGAGCTAGAGGACGACGGCCAGCCTTACGAGAGCATTGAAGAAATCTGGCCGGACTATCCGACAAAGGACGACTTCTTTTTCAACGAAGACGAGTACTGAGCCGTTCGGTTCATTACTAAACAAAAACGGGCACCCTCGGTCCGTGATGACAAGGCTGAACACTTGCTTCATCACAGCCTGAGGGTGCCCGTTTTACTGGTGTGTGCCCAAAGCTACACCGCCGATGACTTCGAGTCAGCTACGGACTGCTTAACGGAACGATCATATTTTTTTGGCGCGTAAAGAAATCCGAAAGCTTCCGCACCCTCTTTGGTATGTACTTTGTGATGAATATAGTGCGCCCGCATGATGCGCTGCATATAGCGGCCGCTGGTGTCGAGCTTTACCTTTACTCGCCGGTGAACAATAATATCATGAAACAAAAAGTAGAAGAAACCATAGAGCGTAACGCCCGCGCCAATCCAGGCCAGAAAACGCAGCTCCGGAATTTCTACACCGGTAATAATTAAACTGATAGCTGTCAGACTGAAGACGACGGCAAAGAGATCATTCATCTCAAAAAAACCTTTGTGGTGATTGTGGTGATCACGGTGCCAGCTCCACAAAAATCCGTGCATGACGTACTTATGGGTGAACCACGCTACGCCTTCCATGAACAGAAAGGTCCCGATAACCAAGGCAACGTTTACCAGCATTTTTGTGTTATTTAAACGATATAATGTAGTACGTTCTAGTTTTAGTAACGGTTTGCTACGCTGAAAAGTTGGTTCGCTCAAAGCGAGTTTTCAGCGTAAAAAAGAGATAGCCAACCAACACTTGCAAGTTTGTGGAAAAGCCGTATCTTTATCACAATTCAGTGCTCAACCAGATGACCCCATCTGTTATGGACTATCAAGCGCTCAAAAACCTGGTCAAACGGGGAGAGGGGAGCAATTTAGAGTTCAAGCTGAAAACAAATCATCCCGAAAAGATTATCCGGGGCGTGGTTGCCTTCGCTAACACAAACGGCGGCATTATGCTCATCGGCGTCGGCGACGACAAAACTATTTCGGGGTTGAAATACGCTGATGAGGACGAATACCTGCTCGTCCGGGCCATCAATAAATACTGTTTCCCACGTATTTCCTATTCGATTGAGCGCGTTCAGCTTTATGGCGAACGCGAGGTGCTCGTTATTCGGGTGCCGCCCAGCCCAACGCGTCCGCATTATATCATTCCGGACCCGGCCGAGCCCGATAACAAGAAAGCCTACGTACGCGTGGCTGACAAATCGGTGCAGGCCAGCCGCGAAGTACGCGAGATTCTGAAGGGCGAACAGGCCGCCCGCGATATTCGCTTCAGCTACGGCGAAAAGGAACGTAAGCTGATGCAGCACCTCGGTGAACACAACAGCATTACGGTCGATCTGTTCGCATCCATCGCCGGCATTTCCCGAAAAATTGCCTCTCGCACCCTTGTTCTGTTAGTTCTGGCTAACGTGCTGGAGATCCACCCCAGCGACGTCATGGACCAGTACACGTATCGGGCTGTTAGTTAAAGCGAGTCCAGAAGCTGTTCCACCTGATCGTAGGCGTATTGCAGCTGTTCATCCGTAGTGCAGTAAGGCGGCATCAGGTACAGCACGTTGCCCAGAGGCCGCATCAGAACCCCCCGTTCCAGAAGAAAATTATAGGCCCTGTCGCGGATGCTGTTGAAGTACGACGTCTGCTCGCCCGCGTTCAGATCAAACGCCAGCAACGTACCCCGCTGCCGCACATTATTAACGGTAGGTCTTCCCTGAATTCGATTGGCAAATCTGGCATGGCGCTCGCTGATACGCTGTATACTGGCCTGCGTTTCTTCGGAAAGCAAGAGGTCCATACTAGCCAGAGCAGCCGTGCAGGCCAGCGGATTAGCCGTGAACGAATGCCCATGAAAGAGAGTCTTTAGTTTGTCGTCCGATAAAAAAGCATCGTAGATAGCCTGGGTGCAGGCTGTAACGCCCAGGGCCATTGTCCCGCCGGTTAGTCCTTTCGACAGGCAAATTAAATCGGGTTGTTCGCTGAGGTAGTACGAAGCAAATAATTTGCCCGTGCGGCCGAAGCCGGTCATAACTTCATCGGCAATAATCAGTGAATCATTAGCCCGCGCCAGCCGAAACAACTCATCCAGCACCGTCGGCTCGTACATAACCATGCCGCCTGAACCCTGAACCAGCGGTTCGACAATGAAGGCTGCGACGTCGTCCGTAAATAGCTCCCTGGCTAGTTTAAGGGTAGCATCCTCCTGACCTGCTACGGGAGCCGGTAGATACGTAACGTCGAACAGAAACGGCGTAAACGGGGCTGTGAAGGCACTCCGTCCGCCCACGGCCATAGCCCCGAATGTATCGCCGTGATAAGCGCCGTCGAGCGCAACCACTTTCTTACGAGGCCGGCCGAGGTTGTGCCAGTATTGGAATGCCATCTTCAACGCTACCTCAACGGCCGTCGATCCATTGTCGGAGTAGAATATTTTTGCTTGGTTTTCGGGCAGAATAGTCAGTAGCCGTTCGGCCAACTCAACGGCAGGCTGGTGTGTAAAGCCCGCAAAAATAACGTGTTCGAGCGTTTTTAACTGTTCCGATATACGCTGGGCAATGTAGGGATGCGCATGGCCGTGAATTGTAACCCACCAGGACGAAATCATGTCGAGGTAGGCGCGATTGTCGGCGTCGTAAAGCACGGAGCCTTCGCCCCGCACAATCGGGATGGGCAACGGAGCGGTCTGCATCTGCGTAAAGGGATGCCAGATAACCGCTTTATCACGCGCCGATAGATTCTGCAAGTCGGGTGAACTGGTTGGCGTATTGACGGATAACATGTTGGTCAATGGAAGTTTCCTGCCCGATTCGGCCCAGACAGGGAAGTTGCGTATAATTCAGAATACACCGTTCCGACGTCTCGACGGTCGGGCCGTTAAAAATGAGCCCCAACAGGGGAATACTCCGGTTTTTACAGGCTTCGACTGAAAGCAGGGTATGGTTGATGCTGCCCAGGTAATTCCGGGATACCAGTACCACTGGCAGAGCCAGCTGCTGCACTAGATCAATATTCAGCTTGGTATTGTTGAGGGGTACCATCAGGCCCCCGGCCAGCTCTACAATCAGGTTGTTCCGGGTCTGGGGGAGCTTGATCTGCGCCATGTTGAGGGTAACGCCATCGGCTTCAGCAGCTGCATGGGGCGACAGAGGCTGACTAAGCCTATACGCTTCCGGGTGAAACCGGGATGTTGGGTTGCTGATTAACCGGCGCACCGTTTCGGTGTCGGAATCGTCCAGAGCGCCGGATTGAACCGGCTTCCAGTAATCGGCCTGCAGCGCTTCGACCAGCACCGACGACACAAGGGTCTTCCCAATTTCGGTACCAATTCCAGCGACAATTAGTTGCGTAGGCATTATTAACTTTATTAAACAGCTTCAGTAATCAACGCGGATTGTAACAGGCTAATGAGCCGGTCAATTTCATCCGTTGTATTAAAGGCATGCATGCAGATACGCAGACGCTCCTGCCCAACCGGAACCGTTGGGCTTAAAATAGCCCGAGCGTCCAGGCCAGCGTGCTGCGCTTCGGCTGCAACATGGCGGGCGTGATCGTTGCCCGGAACAATCAGGCATTGTATGGGCGACAGGCTATCTGTCCAGATCGTACCGGGCAATGCCTTAGCAACGCACTGGCGGAAATAGTCTACCCGCTGATGCAATTGTGCACGAGCCTCTGAAGTATTCTGCAAATGCCGATGCGCGCAATCCATGGCGATCAGGCTATGGGGTGGAAGCGCGGTTGTATAAATAAACGGTCGGGCAAAGTTGATCAGGTAGTCACGCAGCGCGGCCGATCCTGCAACGGCCGCTCCGTGAACGCCCAGGGCTTTGCCAAACGTGTGCACCCGCGCCATAACCCGCTCCTGCAAACCTAATTCGAGCACTAACCCTTCGCCGTTGGGGCCGAAAACGCCCGTTGCGTGGGCTTCGTCAACGAGCAGAGCCGCCTGATAGCGTTCAGATAGTTCAACCAACTGACGTAAGGGCGCTACGTCCCCATCCATCGAATAGACCGACTCGACGGCAATAAACACCTGACTGCTCTGGGACGAAGCAGTCCATTGCTGAAGCAGTTGCTCCAGATCGGTCAGGTCGTTATGCCGGAAGCGTTTTCGGGTAGCGTAGCTGAGCCTCGCTCCGTCAATCATGCTGGCATGAATCAGCTCGTCGGTCAGCAACAGGTCGCCTGCCTGGGGCAGACAAGCCATTAGGCCAAGATTCGCATCGTAGCCGGAGTTGAAGATCAGTGCTGTTTCGGTTTGGTAGAAGCGGGCCAGCGCCTGCTCAACCTGATTGGCCAGTTCAGTCTGACCCGCCAGCAGGCGAGAGCCTGTTGCACCGGAACGGCTGTTTGTCCGGACTGCATCAGCCTGACGTATGGCGGCTGCTAACTCCGCCGACCGGGCAAAACCCAGATAATCGTTGGAGCAGAAGTCAACCAGACCGTCACTGGTGCGAAGCTGACGTAACAGGCCGTTTTTTTGACGAACGGCTAACCGATCAGACAGTATGCGCAGGTATGAAGGAGTTGGTTCGGCCATGACCACAAAGGTAAAACGACCCGACCGAAGGATGGACGCCGAACAGCAACAGATTTGCCAGATGTGAATAAAGTAATAGTTATCAACAATCAAAATGTGGATAACTGAATTTCAGTGTGATTTTTTCAATAAAAAATGATTTAATGAGTAGAGAAATATGAAAACATTAGGGCGATTAGTTTGTTAATCCGTAATTTTTAGAATGATTTTCCCAAATTGCTGACCAGCATTCATTTTCTCAAAAGCGTGCTTAGCATCACTCAGAGGCAGCACCTCGTCAAGCACCGGAACAATTTTTTTGTCGGCTACAAACGCGATCATATCCGCAAATTCGTGTTCGGTTCCCATAGTAGTACCAAAGATATTGAGCTGTTTAAAAAAAATCTTTGGAGGCATGAGGTCGGTCAGATTACCGGTGGTTCCGCCAAAAATGGCAATGCGGCCACCCGGTGCGGCTACATCAATTAATCTCGCAAAACCCGGTCCGCCCGCGCTGTCGATGATTACATCGAAGTAGCCGTTTCGCCCGCCCCCCGTCTGGGCCATGAGCGTTTTATGCCAATCGGGTTCGCGGTAGTTAACCCCACCTCTAGCGCCGAGGGCTTTGGCTTTTGCGAGCTTATCTTCCGAGCCGGACGTTACCCAAACCTCGGCACCGGCACTAACGGCAAACTGCAGAGCAATCAACGCTGCGCCCCCGCCAATACCCGTAATCAAAACCTTTTCCGGGCCGCTGCCGGATGTTCGTAGACCGGCCCGGGTCATGAGCGCCCGCCAGGCCGTTAGCCCCGTCAGCGGTAAGGCAGCCGCCTGCTCAAAGGACAGATGAGCCGGTTTATGATGGATATATCTGGTACTGATTGCGATATACTCGGCGAAGGTTCCATTGTCGGGCATACCCAGGATCCGAAAGTCGGACCCATAAAATCTGGGGTTCGGTCCCCAGTTTAGCGAACAATTGATCACGACCGCCTGCCCGCGCCAGACAGGGTCAACCCCCACGCCGATTTCGGTCACGACGCCTGCGCCGTCCGAACCCAGAATGACGGGCAGCTTTATGCCCGGATACAAACCCTGCTGGATGAATACGTCCCGGTGGTTCAGCGCTGCGGCCCGGAGCTGGACTAAAACCTCGCCCGGCCCGGCGGCCGGGGTAGGTGCGTCAATGAGTTCAAGGGGTTGGTGAACTGCGGGCAGTTGGATGGCTTTCATACGGTATATTTGTGGCTAAAAAACAGGCAAATGATTCGGTTTTTTAACGAGGATGTTGATTATAAGCTTCCCCAGAAACAGGCAACGCGCCAATGGCTTAAACAGCAGGCCGAACGGGAAGGTTACGCCGTAGGCGATTTAAACTATATTTTTTGCTCCGACGAATACGTGCTGCAGGTCAACCGCGACTATCTTCATCACGATTATTATACTGACATCATTACGTTCGATCAGCGTGAAGATGAAGCTAAAATCGAGGGCGATATTTTCATTAGTGTCGACCGGGTAGCCGATAATGCCAGCCAGTTGGGGGTTCCGGCCGAACAGGAAATGCGCCGGGTGCTGGCCCATGGTCTGCTGCACCTCTGCGGCTACGGCGACAAAACCGGTGAGGAAGAAAAGCAGATGCGGGCCAAGGAGGAGGAATGGCTGGCGGCTCGGTAGTCTATCGCCCACAACCTTGATGCGCCCGGAATGAAAGCCCTCTGGAAAGACCTGCTTACCCACCTTCGTGCCGATTTTCGACCGGATTTGTATCTGGCTGTGGCGCTATGGGTTGCGTTCCTTCTCAGCGTTAACTACTACCTCGATTTCGAAGATTCGTATATCGATTCGTTTCAGGGTAAACCCCTCTGGCCGGTTCTGTATTTTGGCCTGTATGCCACGGCCTATTACGTCAGCGTCTGGCTCTGGACGCGGTTTAATGATCGACCCGATGTTTGGCGCTCTCGTCAGTTCTGGCTACGGAGTGGGTATGCGCTCGTTTTCTACTCGATTTACGCCGGATTTTACGCGCATGCCACCTGGAGCCGTGAACTCTTCGATGGGCAGATTTTTGTTTTTCTGTACTACTGTCTGCATAATCTGCAGTCAGTTCTAACCATTGTGCTGCCATTATACGTATTCTACCGGTTGGTAGACCAGCGACGACACGCCAGCAGTTTTTACGGTATGGCACCCAAACAAAAAGGGTTGGCCTTGTATGCGCTGTTGCTGGCTTTAATGATTCCACTGATTACGCTGGCGTCGTTCCAGCCCGACTTCCTGGCGTCGTACCCGACGTACCGCGATACGAATGCCAACGAGTTCTTAGGTGTACCCGAATGGATAACAGTCCTGATTTATGAACTCTGCTACGGCTGGGACTTTGTCCCGACGGAGCTTCTTTTCCGGGGCTTTCTGGTCATTGGCATGAGTCAGGTACTGGGTCGTGGTGCCGTCTTGCCGATGGTGGTCTGGTATTCAGCCATTCACTTTGGCCGACCCGTGGGCGAAGCGGTTTCGTCCATCTTCGGCGGCTACTTACTGGGCGTGCTGGCCCTAAGTACCCGTAGCATCTGGGGTGGCCTGCTCATTCATATTGGCATTGCCTGGGGCATGGAACTAGCCGCTTTTTTGCAGGGCTGGCGTCCCTGAGCCTAACCCAGCGACACCAGTTCCTTTAGTTCATCGTCGCTCAGATCGCCCAGCCAGGTTTCGCCGGTTTTAACGCTGAGGTCAGCCAGTTCTTTCTTGCTGCGGATCATAGCGTCAATCTTTTCCTCCAGCGTGCCCTGGTTCATCAGGCGGTACACCAGCACGTTTTTGGTCTGACCAATCCGAAAAGCCCGGTCCGTTGCCTGCGCTTCCACGGCCGGGTTCCACCACAGATCATAGTGAATGACGTGGTTCGCCTGGGTCAGGTTGAGGCCCGTTCCACCTGCTTTCAGCGACAGAATGAACGTATGGTCGGAGCGGTTTTTCTGGAATTGCTCAACCATCTGGTCGCGGTCGGAGCGTGACGTGCCACCGTGCAGAAAGAGCGGCTCCTGGCCAAATGCCTGCTGAATGAACTGCTGTAGTAATTCACCCATCTCGCGGTACTGCGTAAAAATCAACACCTTTTCGTGGTTGGCGTAGATGGTTTCGAGCAGATTCAGCAGCAGCGTTGCTTTGCCCGACAGCGCCGGGTTAGCCGGTCCGCCGGTGCGGTTGCCTTCTTTCAGGTACTGGTAGGGATGATTGCCAATCTGTTTCAGGGCCGTCATCAGTTTGAGCACTAGCCCGCGCCGGGCAATGCCTTCCTTATCTTCAATGGCTCGGATACTTTCCTGGACCACACTTTCGTAGAGAGCGGTTTGCTCCGGTGTCAGCGAACAGAACTGGTTATTCTCAATCTTGTCGGGTAGGTCGCTGATAATGGTTTTATCGGTCTTGACGCGCCGGAGCAGGAAAGGACTCGTTACGCGCCGAAACTGTTCGAGTTTCTGATGGTCGCGCTCCTGCTGAATTGGCTTGCCAAACTCTTCGTTAAACTTGCTTAGTCCGCCCAGATACCCTCTGTTAACAAAGTCCATGATGCTCCAGAATTCCGATAGCCGGTTTTCGACGGGCGTCCCGCTGAGGGCAATCCGGATGGGGGCTTTTAAGGCTTTAACGGCCTTTGTCTGCTCCGTATCGGCGTTTTTTATGTTCTGCGCTTCGTCGATAATGACTACCGCCCAGGTGATCTTCTTTACCGTTTCCAGATCGGAGCGAACCACGCCATAGGTTGTCAGCAGCAGGTCGTAGGTAGTGCTGGCAGGCATCTTACGGCCCGAGCCATGATAGACATGAGGGTGCAGGTCGGGCGCAAAGCGGGCAATCTCTTTCTGCCAGTTGGTGAGCAGGGTCGTTGGGAGTACAACCAAACCTTTCTGCTTCTGGAAACGCCCTTCCTGCTTGAATTTGAGCAGCAGCGCAATGACTTGCAGGGTTTTACCCAGGCCCATATCATCGGCCAGCAGGCTGCCCATACCCAGGGCGGTGTTCTTCACGAGCCAGTCGTAGCCCCGATGCTGGTAAGGACGTAACTGAGCGTTGAGAGCGTCGGGCAATGGCTGGGCTTCACTCTCGGTGAATTGTTTGACCAGCTCACGCACATCTGCCGACAACCCCAGCCGACCGCCTTTGTATTCTTCCGACAGAGCCGCCCGGAGCAGGTCGGTCCCGGTGAGTTCTGGTGGGTTTTCGAGCTGCTTATACAGCTTGTTCAGGTCGTTCGGATCAACCAGCACGTACTGATCTTTGATTTTAACGAGCCCGGTTGAATTACTAACCAGCTTCTGGAATTCCTTAACGCTGACCATTTCATCGCCGAGGGCCACCTGCCAGTCGAACGTGAGCATATCATCCAGCCGCATAAACGAGTTGCTCGGTGAGACGTTGGCCTTGGCACGGAGCCGCCCACCCACGGCCGGCCGCACCCAGTGCCGCAGGGATTTAGGCAGCAGCAACGAAATGCCCAGCAACTGCATACGCGGCAGCGTATCGAGCAGCACCTTAACGAAATCCGCCGATTTATAGAACAGGTGCTCAGGGCCATCCGTTTTGGTCAGCTGCGCCAGGTCGGGAAAGTGCCGCGACAGAACCAGCAGGTCCTGCAGTACCGCCATGCGGATACCGGCGTGTTTACGTTCGCTCAGGATTTCGCGTAGCGCAATCGGCGGTGCGACTGCTGTTGTCGAAACCGGTTTCTTACTGTTGGCCGCAGCCGGCTTCGTTGTTTCGGCAGGTGGCTTAATCTGAGTGGCTTCGTTATCTCCAATAAGCAGGCTGACGCGAAATTCTTCGCCCAGTTCGCTGTCTTCCACAGCCAGAATGGGCACGAAGCGTTTGTGAGTCAGGAAAAAGTCATTCAGCCAGAGCTGCATAGCCAGCGGCATCTCGCGCTTTCCAAAACCCTCAAACCGGATTGTCTCAACCCCAAAAAACAGTCGGTCGGCATCCTCGAGGGGCCAGCGCTCCCAGAGTTCGATGGTTGTCTGGTTAATGAGCGGCCGCATCAGCAGCGAGCAAAGCGTCAGTACCTGTTCCAGACCAGGCAGGGCCAGCCATTCCTTTTGCCAGCGCATGGTTAGCAGCAGGGGAGGAAGTTGCGCGGCCATTAGTTCGGTCTGGTGCCGAACGGCTTCGTTGAGTGTGGCGGGCAGCCAGCGCACGCGATACTGTTCTTCAGTTGGTCCCACGCGTAGTAACTGGGGGACTACCGCGCCCCGACGCAGCAGCGCAAGCGAGAACTGGTTGGTCAAGTATAACGACCGTACCGAATCGCTCATTTCGGCAAAATCGGCTTCGGGCAGCGTTTGCAGCCAGTCGGTGAGGTCCCCCAGGTCAAAATCAGCGAACGACCGCTGCTCGCCGTGTTCAGTAAAGACGCCAATTTTTTTGACCTCCATGAACTCATCCAACTGCAATTCAATGCTGTCGCTGGGATCAGGTTGCTCGGTAGCTTTTTGCTTCGCCCGGACGTTACGCTTCTGAATAGGCGATTTGGGCGTTGTAGACGGCTCGCCCAGGGGTTTACTGAACAGTTTGTACGCTTTACTCAGCGATTTCAGAAAATCACTCTTCGTAAACGTTACCTCCGGCTGAAGCAAATCCAGCAGTTGATCGGCGAGGGACGGAATGGTAGCAAAGTCGAGTTGAGCGCGGGCGGTTTCATCGGGTGTCCAGTCTTCATCGTCGGGCAAATCGTCGGTGCCCAGATCCCGTAGCGACAGCACCGTTTCCACGCTGCCGCTGATAACATCGGCCTGCTGGTTCTTAAGCTCATCGAGGATATCCAGGCCCTTGAGTTGAAAAACCAAGAATGGATTGCGATCAATTTCATTGGCGATTACATAAACGACGGCCGCCAGGTGTTTGCAGGGAATAGCGAAATCAGGACAGGAGCAACCCATTCCCAGATCGTCAAACGAGCGTGGAAACAGCCGGATGCCTCGTTGATCCGCGAAATTGATCAATTCCTGAGGAAGCTGTCGGTTTAAGAGTTGGGCCAGCGTGGCCGGATTCTCCAGGATTTCGGTTACCAGCCAGTCGCGTTCCTGTTTTGAAAACAGCGGTACGGTCAGTTTTACTTTATACGGGCGGGGCCTCGACCCCTTCACCGACGCGCTAATCTGGTTACTGTCAATCTTTAGCCCCTGTACCGCTCCTTTATTAGCATAGGTCTTGCCGCGCGGCAGGCGATTCGCTTCATCAATTTGTGTCAGGGCGTTGAGCCATTGTTGTCCCCACCAGGTTTTGCCGTAGGTGATTCGTTCCGCCATCGTCAAATAGGAGTCATTGATTGTTGTTGGTACCGTTATTCATCCGTTAACAACGAACGACTGCCTCCGAGTTGTACCAACAAGCAATAACAACTGATTTAACCGTAAAAATACAGGTTAAACAAGCCACTTCTCCTCAAATTCCGCTTTTGCGGCTTCACACAAACCGCAAACGTAATCGTCGGCTAGTTCGGTGAATGCGGTTCCGGCTGCAATGCCCCGGTTCGGTTCCCCAAAGCGGGCATCGTAGCGGCTTTGACAGTGGGGGCATTCGTGCACAAGCCGTTTGGGCGTAATGACGGATGGTTCTACCTCAAAAGATGGCTCCGATAAAGAAACTGACAGGCGTTCGTAATACGCCAGCGACAACTGACGGATTGATTCGCCAACCTGAGCCAGGGGCTGACTTTTGGCAAAAAGTACGTATTGCGCATTAGTCGTGGAATGACCTGTGCGCTGATAGATGTCAAATGACTCCGGACCGCCATTCTGCTGAATAACGACGGAGGCAGCCGCTTCGGAAAACGGGACCTTTACGGCGAAACTTAATTCATCGGTTCGAACGTCAGCGTCTTCCAGTTGGTGCAGAATATGGTTTTTGAGTGCAACGGCGTGGCTGTCGGCGTTGGGCAGGTGCCAGTTCAGATACCAGGCAGGCAGGTTTGTCCGGACGCCAAAACGACCCAGCAGCCGGTCCCAGGCCGGGCGGTCTGCTTCGCGTATATCTTTGATGAGTATTGTTTTGTAGGGCGTCAGATACAGTTTACCAATTCGGGTTTCGCGGCACAGGTCGCACAAGGCTTCGATGAACGGTAAGCCGAAGTCATACGGTTTACGAAACAGGCCGAGCCAGTAATTGCCGGAACTGGTTTGGTGAAACCCTTCATAGGCTGGTGTGGAGGCCGGTGGCAACGTTAACTCCTTCTCTACTTTCCGGGTCCGGCCCTTAAAATCAGCCATGACCGCCCGGTAGAAGGTATCAAACGTGGCCCGATCGCCTGTGTCGGCCGCATTCTGGAAATAATGGTGCTCAACGACCTGCGCAAAAACGCCGATGGATTCGCTTTCGATCAGAATGGGCCAGGCATATCGGCGAACGCTCCCCGAAGGGCGAAGGAATACGTACCAGTAGTTTGGCTCCGGAGCCGCTACGAAATTGATATTACCCGTAAAAGGCGCTACCAGCGGCTGAGCCGGGTCGATGAGGTTGATTTTTAAGCGGGGCTGTGCCGTGCTGAACTGCGCCAGAATGTCCAGATAAACACCCGCCGTTAGCCAGGGCGTATCGGCAAAAACGTCCGTTGCGGGTAAGGATGAGACAATAGTCTGGACCTGCGTGTTGGCTTCGGCCGTTTGTAGACCCAGTGCTGTAAGGCGCCGGACAAGATCTTCACGCACGGTCTTGCTCGGCGGATTCAATAAAATCTCCTGCCGATTACTAATTTCCAGTGTCGTCAGGCCATAATCCTGCGCCCAGCCGGCCAGTTGCCGGAGGTCATTCGGGGCGATGCTGCCGCCCTGGGTGAGAATACGGAGAGAATTCATCATTACGCTACGCTTGCCACTTTCTTACCGATCCGTTCCAGAATTGCTTTTACTTCCGGTTTGCACGAGCCGCAGCCCGTTCCGGCTCCCGTCGTCTGGCAAAGCTTGCCAAATTCGGTTGCTCCGGCTTTGACGGCCTCTGTCAGGTTACCCTCGCCAACGCTGTTGCACGAGCAGACCAGCTTGCCCAATACCGGCTTGGGCGCCTGCCCCGACCGGAGCAGCGACAGGCGTTTGTCGGAAAGCTCGGTGCGATTATGAATAAGGTCTTTGTATTCCAGAAACTCGGTTTTGTCGCCAATTAGAATAGCGCCAACCAGCCTGTCCTGATGAATAATGCACTTCTTGTAATATCGTTTCGCCCGGTCAATGAATACCACCTCTTCGTAGTTTTCTACGCCGGTTGGCGCTTCGGGAATGCCCAGCGAACAAAGCTGAAGCCCGTCCATTTTCAGGATATTCATGGAAAGGGAGCCGGTATAGTAATTTACCAGATCGCCGTTGAGGTGACGGGCAATTACGTCGGCCTGCTCTTCGGCCGCAGCCGTAATGCCCCAGAGCTGGCCGTTCAGTTCGGCCACTTCACCCGCCGAATAAATGGACGGGTCAGCCGTTTGCAGGTACTCGTTTACGACAACCCCCCGGTTGACCGGCAGACCGCAGGCGCGGGCCAGTTCGGTGTTCGGTTGCGTACCAATTGCAAACACCACGGCCCTCGCGGGAATGGTTTGCCCGTTCGCCAGATGAACGCCTTCCACCGCCTTTTCGCCGACGTAATACCGGATGCTTTCGTTGTAGAGAATCTCCACGCCCCGGTCGGTCAGCTCCTGATGGAGGAGTTCACTGGCAACCGCGTCCAGTTGGCGGGTCATGAGCCGGTTTTCGCGCTGAATGACGGTGACGCCCACCCCAATCTCGCGGAGCGAAGCGGCCAATTCCAGTCCCAGCAGGCCACCCCCAACAATAACGCAGGGATCGCCCGGCCCCAAACGTTCCAGCAGAGCATCGGCATCGTGCCGGGTGCGCATCGTCAGAACGCCTTTGAGGTCTGTTACGTACTCACGCGGCATAAACGCCCGGCTACCTGGCGTTAGTAGTAAAATATCGTAGCTATGGGTTTCGCCCCGGCTGTCGGTGATGGTTTTGGCGGTTCGGTCAATGGTTTCAACCGTTACGCCAATGTGGAGATGAACGCCCAGTTCAACGGCCGCTTCCGGTGTTAGTTTGATCAAATTATCCCAGGCTTTCACCCCGCTGACGTAATCCGGGAGCATGACGCGATTGTAAAACGGGTTGATCTCCTTACTAAATACGTGCAGTTCGTCGGACGTATTTAGTTCACGATACGTATTGACAAACCGGGTGGCAGCCGCCCCGGCTCCAACAATAATGATCTTTTGCTGAGGCTTTACGTACCGCGCTACCTGCACGGCAGAGAACTTGAAATCCGGTTCTTTCGAGATGGGGTCGATTAGCGGCTGCGTCAGGTTGTTAGCCCGGGCAAAGCCGTCGTTGAGAAGTTTCCCCCAGTGCATGGGCAGAAACACAACGCCCCGCCGAATGTCTTTCGTAAGTTTGGCGTTGACCCGTACCTCACCCCGGGCGCTGGTAATAACCACGGGATCGCCTTCCCTCAGACTGCGCTCTTCGGCATCTTTGGGGTGAATTTCGAGGAAGGGTTTTGGAATATGCGTATTGAGTTTGGCGACCTTACCTGTGCGGGTCATGGTATGCCATTGGTCGCGGATGCGGCCCGTGGTAAGAATAAGCGGAAAATCGGATGAGGTCGCTTCGGACTGGTTTTCGTCAGATACCGTCTTAATCTGTGCCTTGCGGCTTGGCGTGTAGAACTGCCGGTCTTCAAACAGCCGCGCCGTGCCGGTCGATTCCCGCGTGGGTACGGGCCATTGGATAGTTCCGGTCGTCTTTAACCGTTCATGGCTCAGGCCGCTGATGTCGATTCGGGTTCCCCTGGTTAAGCGAACGTGTTCGTCGTATACCTCGGCCACGCTGGCATAGTTGAATGCTGCGCCAAAACCCATTTTCCGGGCAAATGTCCAGATAATCTCAGCGTCGGGCCGGGCTTCGCCGGGGGCATCGGTGAACTTGTTCAGATATGAGATTCGGCGCTCGGAGTTGGTCATGGTGCCGGCTTTTTCCCCCCAGCCTGCTGCGGGTAACACCAGATCGGCGTAAGCGAGGGTGTCAGAGCGGTTTGAAATGTCCTGCACAACTACAAAACGGGCGTTTTGCAGGGCCTCTTCAACCAGCTTTGAATCCGGCAGGCTGACCATTGGGTTAGTCGTAACAATCCAGACCGCCTTCATTCGGCCGTCACGTAAAGCTTCAAACATCTCGGTGGCCGTATAACCGGGTTTGGCCGGAACGCTGGGAACGCCCCAGAAGTCGGCCACTTCCTGCCGATGCTGCGGATTAGCCATGTCGCGGTGAGCAGGCAGCAGGTTCGACATACCCCCTGTTTCGCGGCCGCCCATGGCATTCGGCTGACCCGTCAGCGAGAGCGGTCCTGCGCCGGGCTTACCAATTTGCCCCGTAATGAGCGAAAGATTCAGCAGCGATACGTTCTTGTTTACGCCGACTACACTCTGGTTCAGACCCATGGCCCACATGGTCATGAACCCTTTCGCCCGACCAATGTATTCAATGGCCCATTTCAGGTCTTCAACCGAGATACCGCAGATCGAAGCGGCTTCTTTCAGCGTCCGCTCGTGAACCTTCTCGTTGAAGGCCGCAAAGCCTTCCGTGTGGTTATCAATAAAATCCTGGTCAATCAGGCCCCGGTCAATCAGCCCTCGCGCAATGGCGTGGTACAACGTAATGTCAGTGCCCGGTCTGATTTGCAGATGCAGATCGGCCATGCTGGCCGTCTGCGTTCGACGGGGGTCGATAACGATCAGCTTGAAATCCGGAAACGCAGCTTTGCGGGCTTCTACGCGCCGGAAAATGATTGGATGGCACCAGGCCGGATTAGCACCGGCTACTAGCAGCGTATCGGCCTGATCAATGTCTTCGTATGAACAAGGCACCGAATCTTCGCCCAGAGCCATTTTGTAGCCCACCACGGCCGATGACATGCACAGCCGGGAGTTGGTATCCAGGTTGTTCGTCCCTAAAAACCCCTTGGTTAATTTGTTAATCAAGTAATACTCTTCGGTCAGGCACTGGCCCGACGCATAAAAACCCACCGAATCCGGCCCGTATCTGGCAATCAACGACCGGAATACCGCAGCGGCCCGATCCAGTGCATCGTCCCACGATACGCGTTCCAGCGGCATCGACCGGTTGTAACGCATCTGCGGATACAACAGCCGGTCCGACTGGTCCATGACCGTGTAGTGCAGGTTCATGCCTTTGGAGCATAACATGCCTTTGCTGCCCGGATGGTTCGGGTCGCCCTGTACCGTCAGATGACCCGTCCGGTCCTTATTAACCAGCACTCCGCAGCCAACGCCACAATAGGAACAGGTGGATTTTAGTTGAGTCATGGATTGGTCATTTAGCTGTTTTAGCGCCAGCAATCGTAGGATTTCTAACCGACTGCTGGCGCCAGGTACAAGGAATGACAGATAGGCTAGGCAACTTCGGGTACGGCAATCGGCTCGATGGCTACTTTCTTGTCGAATCGCGTGCCGACGACAACAATAGCCACCACGGCAACGGCCATGCCGATATACAGGAAAGCCTGCTCATAGCTGATGCTTTCTGACTTGAATAGGAACCCCGCCAGTACGCCACCGACGTTACCACCCGCGCCGACGATACCGCTCACAACGCCGACCGCGCGCTTGTTGACAAATGGAACGATTGCGTAAGTAGCGCCATTGGCCATTTTCAGGAACATGGCAAACCCCAGCATGGCTACCACCGCAATGGCCAGACTCCCCGTTTGGGAGAAGAGCATAATGCCCAATCCTTCGAGCAGCAATACGCCCGCCAGGAGCAGGCCCTTACCCCGCATGCCGTATTTCGCGCCAACTTTATCCGCAACAATGCCGCCAACTGCCCGGGCAAACAAATTCATGAAGCCAAAGACGCCCGCCAGCAGACCCGCCGTCGCCAGATCCAGCTTGAACGTATCGGTGAAATAAAGCGCGGCCACCCCGTCGAACGTAATTTCAATACCAAAACAGGCACCATAAGCCAGGAATAGTGCCCATACACGCCAGTCGGCCGCTGCCTGTGCAAAACTTACCGGGTTGGAGTCGGCTGATTTCGTGCGCTCAATTTCCGAGTAATTACCTTCCGGCGTGTCTTTCGTATAGCGATAATAAACGAACGCCATGATGAGCAGCATTACGCCCGGCACCACCATCGCCAGCCGCCAAGCCTCGGGGTTGGTATAGCCCAGACCAACAAAACCGGCCAGAATTAAGGGCATTACCATGTTCGTTACGCCACCGCCCAGGTTACCCCAGCCACCGGCTACGGCATTCGCCGTTCCTTTAATATTGTCGGCAAACATGGCCGAGGTATGAAATTGGGTAATAACGAACGATGCGCCAATCACGCCAATCGCCAGCCGAAACCACAGAAAAGATTCATAGCTGTGCGACAGGCCGATACCCATAACCGGAATAGCACCAATCAGGAGCAGACCCGTATAGGTCAGGCGGGGGCCGATGGTGTCGCACAGACGGCCGATTAATAGACGGGCAAAGACGGTCATTGATACGGCCGCGATGATGGCGTTCCCGATCTGTGGCTTGGTCAGATGCAGATCTTCCCGGATGATAGGCATCAGCGGGGCAATGCCGAACCAGCCAAAAAAGCAGACGAAAAAGGTGAGCCACGTAATGTGGAACGTCCGCATCTGGATACCAGAGAAGGAAAATATATTCAGCTTGGAGAGTTTTCGCGTTGTCATGGTTGTAGTCCTTAAAACGGTTTGCAAAAAAGTTTTTAGAATTTCAGATTCACCATCAGATAACCCCAGGTTGCCGATTTGTCGGCGTTTGATACGGCTTTGGCTGCAGCCAGGGCGTCGGTAGCGCTAAAAACAGAGTAGCCACCTTCCAGCCCAATCTGCTTGGTTACTGCATACTGCGCAATGAAATCATACTCCTGTCCGAAAGAGGGTTTACTCAGCGGAATCTTGTCCGTACCAACGATGGTGTTTGTGCTGGCAAACTGGTGGAAGTCGAGCGACATTGTGAGCCGGTCGAGTGGTTTATAGCGGACTTTGAGATAGAAATCCGACAGTCCACCTACGCCAAAGCCATCGGCTACGTAGAAGTAATCCATATATCCCCAGTGTTTATGGGGCGTTCCATAGAGCGGATCGAAGCGCCGGTTCGTGCTCGTCGTCGCGTTGCCCGGCTCGTTGCCGCTAGTATAATCTTCACCAACCGTAATGGCGGTACGCTGGCTGGTGGCGTAGGTGAGCGAGCCTGATAGCAGGTACGCCGATATAGTCCGGCCATCTTTATCGCGTCCGGTCTGGTAATAGGCTTCGGCTTTTACGCCCAGCTTTTTCACCGTTGCATTTACGTAACTGCCCAGCGTTACGCGGCTCCAGGTTCCGTCACTATAAGTTCTGGTCGCTGCTACCGTACCGCTGGATGGTGTCGTAACGTATTGGTTGAAGTCATCCTTAATAATCAGGAAGGATGCGCTCCCCGCCGAAAATTTCTTGCCCAGATAAGCGAACTGGAGAGATTTGTAGGCGGTGCCAATACCGTTTGTTCCGGCTGTGTACCCGGTGGGAGTACCGTTATAAATAGTTCCGGACTTCAGTTCACGGTTCTGGTTATACGCAACACCGGCATGGAGCATCCAGCCTTTGTTGCCATATTTCAGCAAGGCCATGTCATGTCGTCGTCCCTGCTGCAGCCAGTCGAGGTTTCCCAGCAGCCGGACATCGTCATAAACCAGTTCCTGCCGCCCAATCTTCAGAGACAATTCCTTCCCAAGCTTAGTCTGAGCTGTGTCGAGCAGACTAAACTCGCCCCAGGCTTCGTGAAGCAGCAGACCGTTCAGGTCGGCGTTGGTTGTTCGGTTGATAGTGGAAGCATCCTGGCCCCAGACGCGTACGTCCTGGAGAGTTGCAAAGGCTTTGATCCGGTAGCCTGAATAAGCTGCGCTGACGCGGGTCCGCTGGGAGGTGAAAAATGCTGCCCGGTCACTTTCTTTTAGTAGCGTTCCCTGCCCATTGCGGTATTCCGAACGGGTGCGGAGCTGGCCACTAAACGTAAATTGAGCGTAAGCAGAAGAGACGGCCAAAGCCGAAACCACACAACAACTTAGAAAAGTTTTGTGGTGTATGAAAAAGTTCATACATTTGATATGGTTTAAGGTGGAACACAAGGAACTTGAACCAGTTGCCCCGTTGGGACCGCCATCCCGTCGGGGCTTTTATTTTTCTGCCAGTTCAACCGCCATTGAGCGGGCAGCTTACGTCCCTGCAGGTGAGGTCATCCGCCAATGAGCCAGTCTGCAAGTATTAACAGTCTACTAATTTCGACATTCAATAACTCGTTACACTTACATTGGCCAAAGGTTCTGCCTCAGATGAAAGTATAGAATCAAGCTATTAGCAAGTAGTACTTCTGCTAAGTATTAATACTTAATAATTGATGAGATAAAATTAGGTATAAATTCTTATTTACCAAAAAAACAGTTGCTTTTTTCAGGTATTTCGAAAAAATATTTGGCTTTTTAAGGAAAACAGGCTTGTTTTTATAGCTATTGTTCAATAAAAATTAGTTTTTGTCTGATTTTAGGTTTTACTCTAAAAAATACTCTATAAGTAACACCCTATCGCTACGTAAGTGATTTGTATGCCAGGTATAAGAAAAGCCTGAACTCTATCCCGTAAGAAAAGAGGTCAGGCTTTTTGCATGACTGTTATAAGGCTATGGGCGGCTACGCTTCTGTTGATGCCACAGGCTGCGTCGCTACATTATGACTGGGATGAGCCGTCACCGGGATACTAACCAGAACACGGGTGCCCGAGTAAACACCATTTAGCTTCGCCAGTCCGGGACGGGTAGTGCCCGCCCGGGCCATAATGCGGAAAGTGCCGTCCAGTAACCGGGCTCGTCCGCGCATGTTATGTAACCCGTGGGTTGTTCGTGATTTTGGAACAGCCGGTAACCCGCAGCCATCGTCGGTAATTCTAAGAAACAATCGATCCTGCCGTAGCTCCAGACTCACGTCAATGTGGGCCGCGCTGGCATGTTTGACTGCGTTGTTGACGGCTTCCTGCACGATTCGATATAACCCAATCTCGACCGGCTGGCCAAAGCGTTCATTCGTGAGTGACGTCTGCAACGAAACAGAAGCGGTACTCTGCCGATCCTGCTGCTCGATGAGTTGACGTAACGCCGACACTAAGCCAAAGTCGCTCAGAGCGGGCGGCATGAGGTTGTTGGACACGTGCCGCGTTTCCTGAATGGTGCGAACGAGCAGGGTTTTCAGGTTGGCAAACGTACTCTGGTCTTTTTCGGTAAGCTGGTTAGCCGAACGGATATTCTCGGACAGAAGTTTCAGGCCAGTCAGCATCTGGCCAATACCATCGTGAAGTTCACGCGATAGGCGTTTGCGTTCTTCTTCCTGACCCTGTACTACCGATGAAAGCCGAATCCGCTGTTCATTCAGGCGCTGTTCGTGGCGCAGGGTTATTTCCTGAACCAGTTGTTTCTGGGTTACCTGTAATGACTCGTTCGCCTGCCGCAACTGCTCATTGACCTGCCGGGTTTCCTGTTCAGAATGCGTAAGCTGGCCAATTGTCTGCCGGAGAATCTGCACGGCCGGATAAAAAATCAGCAAAGCTTCGAGCAATAGCACAAAGAGCGTAATGGCCAGAAGAACATGCTCAATGCCCCGTAACTGCTCAATTTTAACCTCGGCTTCGTGGGCGTACTGGCGTACAATCGCATCCATTATTTGCAGAAAGTCCTGCTCATGCGCCAGTATCTCGCGCACACTACTCTGCAGTGCTTCCGTTGATGGATCTGGCTGCCGGGTAAGTGTCAGTAGCCGATGAGCATGCTCGCTGATGACCTGGAAGTGCGGATCAAGCTGACCGAATAACTTTCGAATGTTTTTGCTGTTGTACAGCTGAACGTTTAAGTCGGTAAGATGACCGCTTTTCAATTCCCGATGATACCGCTCCCAGCGAGAAAGCACCGTCGTTAACTCAGCCTGCACCGCTGAATTGCTTTTGAACGAAGCGCCGTTTGTCAGCAGTAAAACGTCCTTGGCAATTTGCTGGCTTTGGTACCGTTGCCGCCCGGCATAGTTAACCAGATACGAATCGCTAGTCTGGTTACGCAACTGCTGCTGCACCAGCACCTGCCCGACAATGGTCAGGCCAGCCACTAAGGATAGGGCGAATATGTATCGCTGGGTGTATCGACGGGTGATCATAGGCACTTGTTGAGTAAGCTGATTAAACTAACGTAACGAGTTTATAGACCGATGTAAACTTTTTCGTTGTCAATCCGCACCGGATACGTCTCGATGCGGTAGTCGTCGCCGTTGAGGTTTTCACCCGTGCAGAGCGAAAACGTCTTCTTATGATACGGACAGGCTACTTTAGGTTCACCATTCTGGTCGCCAATCAGGCCCCGCGCCAGAATCATCTGCATTTTGTGCGGGCATTGGTTCTGGCAGGCATACCACTCACCAGTTTGAGCAAAGTGAAATACGGCAATCTGGCGTTCGCCAATTTTAACGCAGGCGCCACCATCAGCCGGAAACGCATTCACCGATGCGGCTTCGTACCATTGGATTGTATCTGGATTGATAAGTTCGGATGTCATGGTCTTAAAGAAGTGAAAGAGTGAATAAACAAACGATTGCTCAGGCTGCATTGGTGCTACCTGAGCAATCACTCACGTTTACCAGTCCACGGGCCGTTTCTGACCACGTCCGTCCGGAACAAAAGCCAATGTAGAATCAACTTCGTCGACGTTAACGAAGTGACGATACTGGTTCCGCAAATCCTCATTTTCTACGACCGATTTCCATTCGCACTGGTAGGTCTGAACAATGTGTTCCATTTCGGCCTCGAACTGTGCATTCAAACCCAGCACATCGTCGATAACCACACTTTTCAGGTAATCCATGCCGCCTTCCAGTTTGTTGAGCCAGGTGGCCGTACGGGTGAGCGGCTCGGCAGTTTTGACGTAGAACATCAGGAATCGGTCGAGGTAACGAACGCAGGTTTCGCGGTCGATATCCGAAGCCAGAAGTTGGGCATGTTGCGGTTTAGCCCCGCCATTCCCACACACATACAGGTTCCAGCCTTTTTCGGTCGCGATAATACCAAAATCCTTACCCTGTGCTTCGGCACATTCCCGAACGCAGCCCGAAACGCCCCCTTTAAGCTTATGCGGAGCCCGTAAGCCTTTATACCGTTCCTCTACTTCAACTGCAAAGCCGACGGAATCCTGAACGCCAAACCGGCACCAGGTAAAACCCACGCAGCTCTTTACAGTCCGCAGCGCCTTTCCGTACGCGTGGCCACTCTCAAACCCGGCTTCGATCAGCTCCTCCCAGATATAGGGCAGTTGATCGACCCGCGCGCCGAAAAGGTCAATACGCTGTCCGCCGGTAATTTTGCAGTATAAGTCGTACTTCTTCGCTACAACGCCCAGAGCAATCAGCTTTTCTGCCGTGATTTCGCCACCCGCAACCCGAGGGACAACGGAGTAGGTTCCGCCCCGCTGGATATTTGCCAGATACCGGTCGTTGGTATCCTGAATAACGGCTTGTTGAGCAATCAGCTGGTTGTGAACACTGGCCAGAATAGACGCTACCGCCGGTTTGCAGACCTCGCAGCCGTGACCTTTGCCGTACCGGCGGATAACGTCGCTGTAAGTCGTTTCGCCATTAATGCGGATCAGGTCGTACAACTCCTGGCGCGTATGGTCAAAATGTTCGCAGAGAACTTTACGGACAATCTTACCCTGCGCCTTCAGGGTTTCGGTCAGCAGATCATTGAGCATCGGCACGCAGCCTCCACAGCCCGTTCCGGCCTTCGTGCATTTCTTGATGGCAGCTACGTCACTTAACTCCTTATCAGTTACGGCCGAGCAGATGTCTCCTTTCGATATACCTTCGCAGGAGCAGATTAAGGCTTCATTGGGCAGACTCATTACGCCCGAAGAGGTCGACGCAGCGTCACCTTTACGGGGTGGTAGCAGCAGATCTTCGGGAGTGGGTGGTAAAACAATCCGATTTTTGCTCGTTTGCAGAAGGATATTATACGACTCAGCTTCGCCTACCAGAATGCCGCCCAGCAAATGCTTGCCATCTTCGGTGATATTAAGCCGTTTATAGACTCCAGCCAGTTTATCTTCATAGACCAGCGTCCGGTGTGGTATCTGTTCGCAGAACGGCTCACCGAAGCTAGCTACGTCCACGCCAATCAGCTTCAGCTTAGTTGACATGTCAAAACCCGTAAAGGTTTTTCCGCCCGTAGCGTCATTGGCCGTAATTACGCTGGCAACCTCAGTTGCAACAATATCCGCCATTTCATAGCCCGGTGCCACCAGACCATAGATCATACTGCCATGCAGGGCACACTCACCGATAGCAAATATACTGGGGTCTGATGTTTGCAGGAGATCGTTCACAACGATGCCTCCGCGTGGGCCAACCTCCAGACCCGCCTGACGAGCCAGTTCGTCGCGGGGTTTGATACCAGCCGAAATAATGACCATGTCGGCTTCCAGCAGCGTATCGTCGGCGAAGCGAAGACCCGTTACGCGATTGTAACCCTCAAACTCGACCGTGCTCTTGCTAAGATGAATCCGTATGCCAAGGGCTTCCATCTTTTGCCGGAGCATATCGGCACCAGCCGTATCGAGCTGGCGGGGCATGAGCCGGGGGGCAAACTCCACGACATGCGTTTCCAGGCCCATATCCATAGCTGCTTTAGCCGCTTCCAGACCAAGTAGCCCGCCACCAATGACAACGGCTTTCGTTGCCTGATCACCCCAGGCGGTGATTGCTTCGAGATCCTCAATGGTCCGGTAAACGAAAATGCCATCTTTCTGCACCCCCGGAACCGGCGGAACGAAAGGCGCGGAGCCAGTTGCCAGCACCAGAATATCGTAGCTGACGGTTTCGCCCGTGTGGGTGGTAATTATACGGGCATCGCGGTCGATATGCGTAATGCACTCGCTCGTACGCAGGTTGATACCGTTATCTGCATACCACTCGGCAGGCGCCATCGCCAGGTCATCGGCTGATGTACCCGAAAAGTAGGCACTCAGATGTACCCGGTCGTAGGCGGGACGCGGCTCTTCGCCGAAAACGGTGAGTATAAACCGACCGCCATCGGTTTCACTCGCATTGTTCTTGGCCAATCCTGGCCGGGTCAGCAACTTTTCGCAGAACTTGTAGCCTACCATTCCATTGCCAACTACCACAATGTTCGTCATGGTTGAAAAGAATTATAAGTGGAACCCAAGGAACATTACTAAAAATTGTATTATTCAGCTAAATTTTATTAAATTCTGTTACTTTGTGATTAGGCAGAAGTAAATTTGTTAAATTTGATATAAAGCTATAGTATTATTTTGAATATCTAAAAATATATACGTAAAATTGTTGAGTATTTCTACTTAACTAAATCGTTGGCGGACGATGAATAAGCTCAAACAGCCTAAGCTAACCCTTGTCGGTGCAGGACCAGGCGATCCGGATCTGATTACACTCAAAGGCGTTCGGGCCCTGCAAACGGCCGACGTAGTTTTATACGATGCGCTCGTGCATCCTGATCTGTTGCAGCATGCACCCGAGTCAGCCGAACGGGTGTTTGTTGGCAAGCGCCCCTGGCAGCCGACGGGTCCGGCGAATCGCTGCGAATTCGCGCAGACTGACATCAATCACCTGATTGTGCAGTATGCACATAGCCACGGGCACGTTGTCCGGCTGAAAGGGGGTGATCCCTTTGTGTTTGGCCGCGGGTTTGAAGAGTTGGTGTTTGCCGAAGATTGTGGTGTAGAAACAGCCGTCGTACCCGGCCTGTCGAGCAGTTACTCCGTTCCGGCATTGGCTGGCATTCCGCTTACCTGCCGGGGTGTTAGCGAGTCGTTCTGGGTCTTAACCGGTACAACGAAAGACCATCGGCTGTCTGCCGACATTCGCGCGGCTGTTCAGTCGACGGCTACGCTAGTAATTCTGATGGGCATGAAACACCTGCCCGAGATTGTGGCCCTGCTGTCCGACGCCGGACGCGAGAAGGTACCGATGGCAATTATTCAGAACGGAAGCCGGGCGGATGAACGCATGGCAATGGCCCCCGCCAGCGCGATTCTTGGCGCTGTTGAGGGCCATAAACTAACCAATCCGGCCATTATTGTTATTGGCGAAGTTGTCAGATTACATTCAGAATGGCCCCTGGCTGGTATAACCGTATCTGATGCTGCGGTTGAAGCTCTGGCCCTAATAAGTAGGTAGTTGGTTTAGGCTTGCTTTTACCTGAATATGTCAATCGTCCTCCATGTCAACTGTCAGTCTTCTACTGGATGCACCTACCGACACGGCACTTGGTCGGGGTATCAAACATATTGGAATTGGTAAGTATGGCAGCAAGCCTTTGCCGCCTGACCTGCTGGCCGAATGCCGTGAAGCTCTGATGGACCCCCTGGCGCATCCGCTACAGCGGGGAGCGTTTCTGGGGGCCTTGCTGGCCAAAGGCCCAACGCCCGAAGAAATGACGCTGGAGGAAGTGATTGGTAAACGCGCCTTTTCGCACCCTACATTCTTTATTAGTAAAGTCTGTCCCGATTTACCGGAGGGAATGCACCCCATTGCTACCAAACTCGTTCGGGGGCACAATCTGCAGGTAAGCGAAGCTCATCAATTGGGTGATTATTTATTTGGTGATGGTGAATGCGAAACCTTTCGGGGTCTGGCAGCCAGTATCATGCGTGTCCGGCACGAAACCAACGAGGAGTATCACGGCCTGATGCGGGCAGCCGAGGATACGTACTCGCCCGGTTTTGGAAAAATAAGCTGCGCCAACCGCCCGTTGATTCAACTCGCTGAACCGTTCGATGGGGTGGAGAACAGCTACATGATTACGCCCCTGCTGGCTCAGTTTTTTCATAAGCATAACTACGGAGTCGTATCCGTCGTTGGGCGGTCAGGTGGGCCGAAGTTCACGCTGAATGCACTCGATGTATATATGCATCTTGGCTGCCAGTTCCTGCAAAGCAACCATGAGCTGGATACGCCTTTGGCTAATTACGGCTGGGTACTCGACCAGAAGGCGCTCTCGCCAGCTATTAATCATTGGGTAGACCGACGCCGGATTTTAATTAAACGGCCTTTCCTGGCAACGCTCGAAAAGGTCCTGAATCCCTGTCACGCTCAGATATTGGTCACATCCGTATTTCACATTACCTACCAGATGAAAATGGCCGAGTTGGCCATGATGGCGGGCTTCGACGCGGTTATTGTACTCAAACGCGGCCTGGAAGGCTCTCTGGCGCCATCCACGAGCCGGGCAACCGGTATTTTGTGCGCCGTTCGGACGCCCCGTGGGCATTTGTTTTATCAGCACTTTGAAGGCGATTCGTCTACGTTTGCTTCTTTCCGTACCGAACGTGAAACCCAGTATGACCTGCCACTGGCTGCTGATAATGCCCGGCTGATAAAGCAGTTTATGACGGATGGCCACACGGATGACGCAGACTTTGACAACCGGGTTCGCTTTGCACATGCGCTCTACGGCCGCGGATTGTCCTGGATTGAGGGTCAATTGCAGTGAACCATTCGTATATCAAATCAGCCTTTTATCCCGATTCGCTGTTTTTAGGCTGATCGCTTTCATCTTTTGGAAAATCGGTAGAGTCAGGGCGGTTTTTGTTTTGCTTGATAACCGTGCAATCGGCTGGCGTGGCGCGCAGGGTTATGCTCAATTGAAGAACGGGTTTTTATCAGATAGCGAAGGAAGAGGGCGCAGCATGATCTATGCTGCGCCCGTTTTTTGCGGCTGTGCTGTACCTTTGTCAATCCTGGGTCCGACAGACGTAACCCATAGCTAACCGCCATTGCGGAGCTGTTGCTGCCGGTTCAGTTTTTCCATCGGCAGCTGCGGGCTGCGAGATACCTATGACAGACGTAATCATCATTGGGGGCGGTATTGTTGGCCTGGCGACCGCCCTGCAAACTAAGCAGCAACAGCCCTCCCTGCGGGTACTCCTGATTGAGAAAGAACCCGCCGTTGCCCGCCACCAGACTGGCCACAATTCAGGCGTAATCCATTCAGGACTATATTATAAGCCTGGCTCGCTCAAGGCTACGAACTGTATTCGGGGCTACCGGATGCTGCTGGACTTCTGCGATGCCGAAGGCATTGCCTATGACCTTTGTGGTAAGATTGTCGTAGCGACCAAACTCGAAGAACTGCCGCAACTGGATACGCTGTACGAGCGCGGCCAGCTCAACGGCCTGGGTGGTTTACGTAAACTATCGCTGGCCGAAATGCGCGAGATTGAGCCGCACGTCAGCGGAGTAGCGGGGATGTTTGTGCCGCAGACGGGCATTATCGACTACAAGCAGGTGGCCGATAAGTACGCCGAAAAATTTCAGGCGTTAGGGGGCGAAATCCGGCTGGCCGAACGTGTTGAGCAGGTAACTCCCGGAACAAGTCTGAGCATTGTCGTAACCAGCAAAGATCGCTACGAAACCAGGCTTGTGGTCAATTGCGCCGGACTGTACTCCGATAAAATTGCCCAGCTAACCCAGCGCGAAGCTATTCATGTACGTATCGTGCCGTTCCGGGGCGAATACTACAAGATCCGGCCGGAGAAGGAATACCTGGTCAAGAACCTGATTTATCCCGTTCCTGATCCGAACTTCCCGTTTCTGGGGGTTCACTTTACCCGCATGATTCACGGCGGGGTAGAAGCGGGGCCAAATGCCGTGCTGGCCTTTCAGCGCGAAGGCTACGCAAAGTCTGACGTAAACCTGAAAGAGTTGTATGAAACGCTGTCGTGGCCCGGCTTCCAGAAAGTAGCTGCCAAATACTGGCAGACGGGTCTGGGCGAAATGTATCGTTCGTTCTCAAAATCGGCGTTCACCAAAGCCTTGCAGGAGCTTATTCCGGAAGTGCAGGAGGCTGATCTCGAAGACGGTGGCGCAGGCGTTCGGGCGCAGGCATGCGATCGAACGGGCGGCTTGCTGGACGATTTTGCCATCCTGGAAACAAACAAAGCCATTAACGTTATTAATGCGCCCTCGCCGGCAGCGACCTCGTCGCTGGCGATTGGGCAAACCGTGTCCGAAAAAGTGCTGGCTCGGTTTTAACCAAGTCTTAACAAACAATAGCGGTCAGGTCAGGTTTCACTAACAGATTTTGCGTTTAAATCAGATCTGCTCATGAAAGCTATTAATCCAGTTGAAGTATTAGATACACCGTCCGATCTGGAAGAAAAAGGGCGGGAGAAAGTTGCCGAGTCGCTGAACCGACTGGTTGCTGATGCCTTTGCGCTGTACATCAAAACGAAAAATTACCATTGGCATATGTCGGGTCGGCATTTCCGCGACTATCACCTGTTGCTGGATGAACAGGCCGAACAGATTTTTGCCACTATCGACCCTCTGGCCGAACGGGTCCGGAAAATCGGCGGTAACACAATCCGGTCGGTGGCGCACATCGCTCAGTTGCAGCGGGTGAAAGACAACGACGAGGATTTTGTGGCACCGAAAGACATGCTGACCGACCTGATCGCTGAAAACAAAAAGATGGCCAAGAACATGCGCGATGCTCACCAGATTGCCGACGAAGCAGAAGACGTAGCAACGGCCAGTCTGCTGGAAGTATATATTGACGAGACAGAACGGCGCACCTGGTTCCTGTTTGAAACCACACGTGAGCTGAACTGACCCCTCCTGAATTCTGGATTAGCCTTCCGGTACGCTTGATTCACAACGTACCGGAAGGCTTTTTTGACTAGATTGCTTGTATGAAAGTACGCCCTTCCGCACTCATCTGGCGTCAGAACGCCAACCAGACTGAAGTCCTGCTGATGCACTATAATTACGGCAATCAGGACGTGTTCGCCCTGCCCGGTGGTAATCCAAATCGGGGCGAAATACTGCCCGAAACCGTTGTCCGTGAAATTCGTGAGGAACTGGGCGTTTCGGTTGATATCGGGGAAATGATCCTGGCCGGGGAAATGCTGCTTTCTCAGCGGAACGATGATGTGCTGCATGTCGTGTTTGCCGCCCGCAACTTACAGGGCGACCCGGCATTGAACCCAGCCGAAACAACTGCTCTGGCGATTGTCTGGAAGCCCGTTGCAGAGCTGAACCAGCTTAATCTTTACCCGAACATTGGTAGCCGCATTCAGCCCTGGTTCACGAGCGCTACATATTTAGGCTACGTTGGGCGGATCGAGCAGCAGTATTTCGAATAAAGCTCCCGCCAACCATACCGAGTGTGCTGGCCAGTAGCCCCCACATCATAGGTGAATAGTCGGTGGCGAGCCAGAGGCACAGCAGCCAGACCCCTAGGCCGACAGCCATCGACCATAGGCAGCCGGTTAGGTTGGCCCGTTTCCAGTAAATACCGGCCGTTAACGGTACAAACAGCGAGACCAGACTAAAGGCCGACGATTCGCCAACCAGGTCGAAGATATTGGTATCGCGGGCCGTACTCATCCAGACGCAGATGACCGTAATGACCACGACGGCCCAGCGGATGGTTTTCAGAAGCGCCTGATCGCTCAGCTCGGGTCGGAAGAACTTCATGATATTCTCGCCGAAGACCGTGGCCGGAGCCAGAATCGCCCCGCTCGATACGCTGAGAATCGCCGACGTAACGGCCCCAAAGAACAGTACCTGCAACGGTAAGTTCCCGTGCTGCATCACCATGTTCGGTATAATAAGCTGATTGTCGGCTGGCAAATCGGGGTGCAGCAACCGGGCGCTGAGGGCGATGAATAAGGGCAGCATGGCAATGGTCAGATACATGCCCGAGGCCAGATACGACGCCCGTACGGATGTGTCTTCGGTTTTAGCCGCCATGACGCGCTGAAAGATATCCTGCTGCGGAATGGACCCCAGGCCAATTGTGAACCAGGCCGCCAGGTACTCAATCCACCCTTTCAACGTAGCCTCGGGCAAAAAACGAAAAAAGTTAGCGGGCGTTCGCTGCTGGATAATTTCCCAACCGCCAACCTGCTGCCAGAGCATGACGGCCAGTACCGCCAGCGCCACCACGATAATCAGGTTATGGAAAAAGTCGGTGATCGAAATGGACCACATACCGCCGAGCAGGGTGTAGAGCATGACCACACTCGCGCTGAACAGGATGCAGTATTCCCGCGGAATATCCGTTACAACGCTCAGCACTATACCGATGGCAATGAGCTGAGCGGCAATCCAGCTGAAATACGATGGAATAATCATGATCGCCGACAGCAGCTCTGCCGCCCGCCCGAAGCGGATACGGAAATAATCGCAGAAGGTGGTGATGTTGAGTCGGTAGAGGGGGCGGGCAAAGAAAGCGCCCACCAGAAATAAACACAAAGCCGATCCAAAAGGCTCTTCAATAATGGCTGGCACTCCGCCTTCCACAAACATGGCGGGTGCGCCCATGATCGTTTCGGAGCCGAACCAGGTGGCAAACGTTACGGATGCCGCCAGAACCAGGGGCAATCGTCGTCCGGCGAGCACAAAATCCTGCGATGTTGTAACGCGCCGGGCCGCCCACGCACCAACAGCTACGTTCGACAGGAGATAAAGAGTAATGAACAGCAGAAGCATACGTAAAAACGCTTGCGTCAAAACTACACAGACAGATAAAGAAAATTCCGTCTACAACCGAATTAATTCGGTTGTAGACGGAACATATAAGACGGTTTATGGGCAGTTTAGAGCCTGATTGTTGCTGGTAGGTACTTTGCAATCAGGTCTTCGTAATACGGCTTAAGCTCGCTCACTACGGGCGGCTTTGGGCTTTTCGAGTACAGATCATATGGGTTAAACTTCCGTACCCAGTTGAACATCGCCCGGTCGTGGTCGTCCATCAGGTGGTCGTAGGCTTCCTCGCGGTGCTGCGCGTAGAAGGAGTGGTACCGAATCATGTACAGTGCCGGCTCGGGCAGGTAGTCTTTCGTAATGTTGTAGAGGTACTCATCATGGCCCCACGACATATGGACATTACGCAGCCCACAGTTCGGGTCGTAAACGCCGTATTTAGTGTTGTACCGCTCGTCGTGGCTGTCGGGGTTGTTGACGAAAAACTCCGGATAAACAATCTTATCCGAATGCTTGCACCCCACCGGGAACGTATCGCCAACAACGGCCCACTGCGGCTCGCCGAACAAACACAGCACTTTACCCATGTCGTGCAGAAAGCCGGTCAGCACAAACCAGTCCGGATGGCCGTCGGCGCGGATGGCTTCGGCGGTCTGCAGCAGATGCTGAAGCTGATCGAGGTCGGTATCCGGGTCTGAATCGTCTACGAGTGTATTCAAAAATTCCATTGCGCCCCATACCGGCAGCTCTTTCTTGTCGAACGACAAAAACTCACGCTCTTTGGCCCGAACAAAGTCGTAGGTCTGGTAGGTATGATTGAGCCGGTAGAATTCCCGCACGGTGTCGCGTTCGGGGCTATCGTAGTTACGATACGCTTCTTTTGCCTTATGTTCAGGTTCAGGGTATCGGATCAGCAGATCATCTTCCCATTGTTCCAGGCTGCTGAGAGGGCTGAGTTCAGAATTATTGAAAGCAGTCATGATAAGTAATTCAGTTTCGGAAAGTAAACCTAGCTAAAAATTTAATAACCAACGGATTAAAATGCCTTTTGTTCGCGTAAAGTTCAGACATCAGATTACCAGAATACCGAATACAGAACGGCTAATACCCCAAAAATGGCTACCGCTCCCACGACAAAGGAGGGTGATACGCGGAACATGCGCCGTTCAACGATCAGTCCTTTGTTAAGCGGCACCCCGGCCGGGTCGGTCAGGGTTATAATAACCATTAGGGCCACGTCCAGACAAAATACCCAGGTTGTCCGGTGTAGAAAAGGAATTGGATCGGCCTCAATGTCTATAACGCTCATCATCTCGGGCCAGAACTTAAGCAACGTAGAAAACGGGATCGTCAGGATCGCTACCGTCAGGGCAGCCCGGTTAGTGGCCCGTTTCCAGAAGAAACCCAGCAGGAAAATTGCGAAGACGCCCGGCGTAATGAAATTGGTATATTCCTGAATATACTGATAGACCTGGTCGAATGAGCGCAGCATGGGAGCCAGAACAATCGCTATGGCGAATGAGACCAGCACGGCCCAGCGCCCTACGTTAACGAGCTTTCGCTCCGACGCGTCCTTATCAAAAAACTTCTTGTAGATGTCCAGCGTAAAAATCGTTGCGATCGAGTTGCATTTGCCCGCCAGCGATGCCACAACAGCGGCTGTCAGAGCGGCAAAGGCCAGGCCCTTCATGCCAATGGGCAAAAGATTCATCAGCACCGGGTACGCATGATCGGGTTTGACCACGCCCGAAGCGTCGGTCATGGCTGCCCGGAACGTACCTTCCTGGTAAAGTACATACGCAGCAATGCCGGGAATGACCACAATCAGCGGGATTACCAGCTTTAAGAAGGCTGCAAACAAAATTCCGGCGCGGGCCGTCTTCAAATCTGCCCCTAACGTTCGCTGCACAATGTATTGGTTACAGCCCCAGTAGTAAAGGTTATTGAGCCACATGCCGCCCAGTACCAGCGACATTCCCGGTAAGGCGTCGTAATGCGGATGCCCCTCACGGAAGTAGAGATGAAAATGGCTGTCGGCCTGTTTTCGTAAAGCAACCAGCCCATCCCATATCCCCGACGCCCCCGTTTGGTCGGCTACAAGTTGGAGGGCCAGATACGTTACGACCAGGCCCCCGATCACCAGCACCGTCACCTGGATAACATCTGTGTAGCCAATCACTTTCATGCCGCCAAGCGTAATGAAGATTGAGAATACTGCTAAGCCAATTGTGCAGGTCGTAAAGGATAAACCCGCCAGCGACTCAATGGCGATGGCCCCCAGATACAGAATAGACGTGAGGTTGACGAGCACATAAACCACCAGCCAGAACACCGCCAGAATGGTGCTGACGGTAGGGCTGTACCGTTGCGCCAGAAACTGCGGCATGGTGTAGATGTGGTTGCGAAGGTAGATGGGAATAAAAAAGATAGCGACCACAATCAGGGTTGCGGCCGCTATCCATTCGTAGGATGAAATGGCAAGACCCATGGCAAAGCCGGAACCGGCCATGCCGATAAAATGCTCGGCCGAAATATTGGAAGCAATCATTGAAGCTCCAATAGCCCACCAGGTCAATGAACCTTCGGCCAGGAAAAAATCCGTTGTATTAGTTTCAGTAGAGCGTCGACGCTGGTAAATCCAGTAGCCATAACCCACAACAACAATAAAGTAGATAAAGAAGACGACGTAGTCGGCCAGGGCAAGGTGGTTCATGTGAAAGGCAGGGCGAAAGAGCAGGCGTTTTATCAAAAAGCAAAACGCCTGCTTTTTATACCAGACTGACCGCGCACAAGGTCCCGGTTCTTCTTTAAAACAAAGCCGGGCTAATAGCCCGGCTTTGTTTTAAAGCGTTGAGAAATCAAAACTATCCAGGAAGGCCGTTGTAAACTGGCCCGACTTGAACCCCGGATCGTCCATGAGCTTAATATGGAACGGGATGGTTGTTTTGATTCCTTCAATGACAAATTCCTGAAGCGCCCGTTTCATTCGCGTAATCACTTCTTCCCGCGACTGCCCCGACACAATCAGTTTGGCAATCATCGAGTCGTAATTAGGCGGAATGGTGTACCCAGCGTAGACGTGACTATCCACCCGAACACCGTGCCCACCCGGCATGTGCAGGACCGTAATCTTGCCCGGCGATGGCCGGAAGCCGTTAGCGGGGTCTTCAGCGTTGATGCGGCACTCCATAGCGTAGAGCTTGGGCGTATAGTTCCGGCCCGAAATCTCGGCTCCGGCCGCTACTTTAATCTGCTCTTTAATCAGGTCAAAGTCTGTAACTTCTTCCGTGATGGGGTGCTCTACCTGAATCCGGGTGTTCATCTCCATGAAATAGAACTTCCCGTGTTTGTCGACCAGAAACTCAATTGTTCCCGCGCCTTCATAGCCAATGGCCTGCGCCCCTTTGATGGCCGCTTCGCCCATCTGTTCCCGGATTTCAGGAGAGATGATTGGCGACGGCGTTTCTTCGACCAGTTTCTGGTGCCGGCGCTGAATGGAACAGTCGCGTTCGGATAAGTGGCAGACTTTACCGTACTGATCGCCTACAATCTGGATCTCGATGTGGCGCGGCTCTTCCACGAATTTTTCCAGATACAGACCATCATTGCCAAAGGCGGCACCGGCCTCGGTGCGAGCGTCGTTCCAGGCTTTCTCGAACTCATCTTCCGAACGAATAATCCGCATACCGCGACCACCGCCCCCGGCTGTGGCCTTCACAATGACAGGATAGCCCATCTCGGCGGACAACCTCTTGCCCTGCTCAATTGATTCGAGCAAACCGTCGGAACCCGGAATGACCGGCACGCCAGCCGCCCGCATGGTTGCCTTGGCCGTAGCCTTATCGCCCATGCCGTTGATCTGCTCGGCCGTAGCACCAATAAACTTAATCCCGTAATCAGCGCAAATCTGAGAAAATTCAGCGTTTTCGGACAAAAACCCGTAGCCGGGGTGAATGGCGTCGGCTCCGGTCACTTCGGCGGCCGAGATGATGCTGGGAATACTCAGATACGATTGTTTACTAACCGGAGGGCCAATGCAAACGGCCTCGTCGGCAAAGCGCACATGCAGGCTATCACGGTCGGCCGTCGAGTAAACGGCTACCGTTTTGATCCCCATTTCACGGCACGTCCGGATAATTCGCAGCGCGATCTCTCCCCGGTTAGCGATTAAGATTTTCTTAAACATAATCTAAAGAGAAAAGAGTGAACGAGTGGAAGAATGAAAGGGACGAATGCTGTTTCGCTCTTTCACTCCTCCACTCGTTCACTCTTTAAATTAAATGGGTTCTACCAAAAACAACGGCTGATCGTACTCGACGGGCGTGGCGTTTTCTACCAGCACCTTCACGATGCGGCCCGAAACCTCCGACTCGATTTCGTTGAACAGCTTCATGGCTTCGATGATGCAGACAACCTTACCGGTGCTTACACTGTCGCCAATTTCAACGAACGAAGGCGTGTCGGGGCTCGACGAGCGGTAAAACGTACCGATCATCGGCGACTTGATTGTAATGTAGTTTGACGTTTCGGCTTTGGGCGCAGTTGGTGCTGGCTGAGCCGCCGAGGCTGCCGCCTGAGGAGCCTGGGCCTGTGGCTGAGGAGCCGGAGTTGCCGGAGTCGGAGCGGCCGAAACGGCCGCCACCGGAGAACCCGATCCATAGCGTTTAACGCTGATTTTTAAGTCAGTCGTTTCGATGTTTACCTCATCCAGGCCCGATTGCGAGATGAAGTCGATGAGTTGCTGTATATCTTTCGTGTTCATAAATCAGCTGGTAAGGCTGTCGGTTAATAGGTAACTAAAGAAGTCTGCAAACAGGTTTACTTACCCATTCACTAACACCACCGGTTTACTTAACCCGTTCAACGTAATCACGGGTGCGGGTATCAACCCGAATCTTCTGGCCCGACTCGATAAAGAGTGGTACCATGATTTTTGCACCAGATTCAACTTCTACCCGCTTTTTAGGGCTGTTGGCGGTGTCGCCTTTGATACCCGGCTCGGCGTAGGTCACCTCCAGTTCAACAAACGGCGGCAATTCGCAGGAAAGTGGCGTTTCTGTGTCGGCATTGATAACGATTTCAACTTCCTGGCCTTCTTTCATCAGATCGGCGCCTTCAACGAGTTTTTCGTCGAGGTTGATCTGATCGAACGATTCCTGGTCCATGAAGTTATAGCCCGCTTCGTCCTTGTAAAGGTATTGGAATTTCCGGCGTTCTACCCGTACAGGGTAAATCGTTACGCCTGAGTTGAAAGTATTGTCAATTACCCGGCCTGTGGTCAGACTTTTCAACTTGGTCCGCACGAAAGCCGCGCCTTTACCTGGTTTAACGTGCTGAAACTCGGTAATCTGAAAAAGATCGTTGTTGTAGTTGATGACTAATCCGTTCCGGATGTCTGCGGTCGTTGCCATTGGTCTGAACCTGTACGTACAGGATTTAACAGAGTTTACATGAATTAACTAACTTTCTGTACCCAGTGCCAGGTTTCGGATTAAGAAGAGCCTGTTGCCGAAAACCAGCGTCTGGGTTAGATCAATACGCCCACTTTACATAGGCCGCCCCCCACGTAAAGCCTCCGCCAAAGGCGGCAAGCACCAGATTGTCGCCTTTCTTCAGCTGGGATTCGTAATCGTATAAACAAAGCGGTATGGTAGCCGCGGTGGTATTCCCATACTTATGAATATTCATCATGACCTTATCGGGCTCAAGCCCCATTCGGTTCGCCGTGGCGTCAATAATACGCTTATTTGCCTGATGCGGCACCAGCCACGCCACATCGCTGCCCGTGAGCTGGTTGCGCTCCATGATTTCAGCCGATACGTCGGCCATGTTCTTGACCGCGAATTTAAAGACAGACGGGCCGTCCTGATAAACGTAATGCCAGCGCTTCTCAACGGTTTCGTGGGTGGGTGGGTAACGACTGCCGCCCGCTTTCTGAAACAAATGGTTCTGGCCAACGCCGTCTGACCGAATTATGGAGTCGAGCACGCCATACCCTTCGGTATTCGGTTCGAGCAGAACCGCTCCTGCTCCGTCACCAAACAGTACGCACGTAGTCCGATCCGTATAATCTACAATGGCCGACATCTTATCTGCGCCAACGACGATCACCTTCTGGTATTTTCCGGCTTCAATAAACTGTGTGCCAACCGTCAGCGCATACAGAAAGCCCGAGCAGGCAGCCTGTATATCAAAACTACCAACGTTCCGGATACCAACCATGTCGCAGATCAGATTCGCCGTACAGGGAAATACGTAGTCAGGCGTAGTAGTCGCGCAGATGAGTAAGTCAACTTCTTCGGGCTTCGTGTTCGTTTTCGCCAGTAAACCTTCTACCGCCTTTGCCCCCATATGCGAAGAACCCATTCCTTCGCCTTTGAGGATGTGCCGTTCTTTAATGCCCGTACGGGTTGTAATCCATTCGTCGTTTGTATCGACCATACGTTCCAGCTCCGCGTTGGTCAACACGTAGTCGGGTACGTAACCGTGAATTCCAGTAATGGCAGCTTTACTCATGAGTCGGTGGTGTACATGCCTGTTCGGCACAATCAGTTTGATCACAGGTGCCCGTCTTAGGCCAGGCTCTGTGCAATTTTTGTGTAAGCGTCGGACTCAACCTGTCGGATAGCCAGACGAATCATATTTTTAATTGCCAGGGGCGAAGAAATGCCATGGGCAATGATTACGTTCCCGTTGACGCCCAGAATTGGGCTGCCACCAACGGATTCGTAGTTGGTTTTATCGATGAATTCGTCGCTGATTTTGCGCTTGGCGGCCATAGTATAAAACGACTCCCCCAGTTTAAACATCGTATTACCCGTAAAACCGTCGGTTACAATAACGTCGGCTTTGCCAGCGAAGAAATCACCGCCTTCAATGTTGCCGATAAACTGAATCCGCCGGCTGTCTTTCAGAAGCTGGTGAGCCGCCTGAGCGACTAAAGATCCTTTTTGTTCTTCGGTACCGATGTTCATGAGGGCGACGCGCGGCCGATCAATGCCAAAGGTATACTGCGCGTAAATTGACCCGATTTCGCCAAACTGCGCCAGCATTTCGGGTTTGCAATCGGCATTGGCACCTATATCGAGCATGACGGCATGACCGCCCGTAATCTGCGGCACAAAACCGGCAATGCACGGCCGAAGAATACCCTCGATTGCTTTGATGCTGAACAGCGCTCCGACGTGCATAGCGCCCGTATTACCAGCGCTGCAGAAAGCGTTGACCTGCCCGTCCTTCAAAAGTTTAAACCCAATCCCGATGCTGGAATTGGGTTTCTGCGAGAGCGCCTTTGTGGGGTGCTCGCTCATCTCGATAACATCGTCGGCGTTGACCAGCTCAATGGAAGCGACTGTCTGAGAATCGTACTTTCGTAACAATTCCTTCACGACAGACTGCTTGCCAATTAGCACGATAGTTACATTCTCCGGCAATTCAGCAGCGGCCATCGCAACCCCTTCAACAATCGCTTCGGGAGCGAAATCGCCACCCATTGCGTCCACTGCAATTTTCATTGACTCCGTTTGTTCAATACCTCCCAGGGTATACTGGCTTGTAAAAAAATACGCGTAAAAATAGGGAGGTCACCCGCAATAAAAAAGTATTTCGCGTTCATCTTCAGGAAGACGTCGGCGAAATACTTTAGCTAACTCGGTGACAATTAGGCCGTTTTGGCGTAATTCTCGATAATCATTTGCCCCTTGTAAAACAGGTTGCCCTCGAAAACGTGGGCGTGGTGCCGCTCGTGAACTTCGCCGGTCTGGGCGTCGGTCGAGAGGGTTACGGCCGTAGCCTTATAGTGAGTTCTGCGCTTATCACGCCGGGTGCTGGAGTGGCGTCGTTTGGGATGTGCCATGATTCAGTCTTAGATTGTATGTTGTCTGTTTGTGCCGTTACGGAGCCTGTTAATGACTCTATAGCTGTTTAATTATCACTCAGTTTGCGCAGGGCTGCCCAGCGCGGATCAATAGCTGGCTGATCTTCGGTAGAGTCTTCCGTTTCCGGGTCCGACCGATAAATCAGTTTGCCGTTTGTCTCGTCGTCTGCATCATCTTCGTCCCGAAAGCGGGGGTGAAGCCGCTTCATGGGGAGAGATAAACTGATGAACTCGAAGATGTAGCGGGCTACGTTAATCGTAGCGGTGTTCCGTTCAATGAGTTCGATCTCGTCGCTCAGTTCTTCGTTATGATCGCCGAATTTAAGCAGCATCATCTGCCGCGTATCAACGACTTCGTCGTATTCATCGAGGCTACGGTCGCAAACCTGCTCTACCGTTCCGGTGATGTGAAAATCCAGCCGGATCATCGTTTCGGACTTGTCCAGAGTCAGGTGCGTCTGCACATTACCCTTGCCAATCAAGTCCTGCTCCAGCGCGGCAAAAAACGTGTCGTCCGACGTAAAGTCGTATTCGTAGCGTTTGTTTTCCAGCCCGGCAATGTTGATGTCGTATGCCCGTAATGCGTTCACCTCTTGTTTTCTCTCCAAAATAAGACCGCAAAGGTACGAAACGTTTGTCAATCAGGAAAGTGGTGGGTGAAATAATGAATAAAGTTTGTAAGTTGGGCCAACAGGTCGGTGTAAAAACCTGCCTGCCCAGGCACCTTGCCCAGACAAAGCGGGGCTGATTTTAGAAGACAGTCGTTATTTGCTCCATACCCATGCTGTTAGCTATTCTTACCTTTACCAGTTTCGCGGTGCTCATCCGTATTCTGGCGAATCCGCTTTCAAATGTATTCCAGAAGCAGCTGACGCAGCGGGCCGCTGATCCGTTGTTCGTTATTTCGGCAACGTATGGGTTCCTGACCGTCGCGTGTCTGGCGTTCTGGCCGCAGCTACGGCTTACGGGCCTACCCGTCGCCTTCTGGCAGAGTATGCTGGTCGTCGGGGCGCTGGCCATGTTCGGGAATGTATTTCTGGTTAAGGCGCTGCAGATTGGCGACCTGTCGGTACTCGGACCAATCAACGCCTACAAATCAGTGGTAGGGCTCATTTTTGGCATTTTTTTGCTCAATGAGGTGCCGGGCTGGTGGGGCCTGACAGGCGTAATCTTGATAGTAGTAGGTAGCTATGTCGTCCTGAGTAATGCCCAACAGCATAAACCGTTCTCCTGGACGGTGTTTCAACGACCAGAGGTCAAACTGCGGCTGGCGGCTCTGGTGTTTTCTGCCATTGACGGGACGTTTCTGAAGAAAGCGATTGTGCTGTCAACACCAACAATCGCTTTCTTTTACTGGTGTCTGTTTGGGTTCGGCTTTACGTTAGTCTGGATTCTGCTAACGATGCGCAGCCAGTGGCGGGCGCAAACGAAGCTACTTTTATCCCATAAAATCATCTACTTAGGACTGTTTGTGGCTGTAGGAGTTACGCAGATAGCGAGCAATGTTGCCCTGGCAGGGATGCCCGTTGGTTATGCGTTGGCATTGTTTCAAACGTCGGCGCTGGTAAGCGTTTTGTTCGGTTATCAGTTCTTTAAGGAACGGGGCATTGTCCGTAAGCTGATCGGGGCCAGTATTATGGTTGCCGGAGCGGTTCTGATTACGGTGCTAGGGTAAATGCTCTGTTAAAACAACACTATTTTTAATCGTTAACTTTTCAGTTATGGCTCAGTACCAACTTGTCGAAAAGCACACCATTGAACACCACAATGAGTATTATGAAGTGCGGACGACGCAGACCGACCAGCCCAAGAGTCTGTTTTTTACAACTAACGAAGAAAACCTGGAGGACGTAGCGGCCAATATCATTACGGATCATCTGCCCGAGGCAAAGCACTGGACGGTTATCCCGCACCGGAAAGACCGGGATAATCTGATGTATGACGTGCAGTAAGTTAGTGAGTAGCCTAACCTGCTACTTGTATTTGCTGGCTATTCTATGCCCTTTATCAGTTGCTTATGGAACCTCTCTTTACCACTGCCCGGACTAAGGAGTTAATCCCGCGTATCCGTGAGTTTGTTCTGGATGAGCTTGTGCCGCTCGAAACCCCAGAATACCTGACCGGCAACTTCTCGAAAGTAGCTGCCATCCTGGATCAGAAGCGTGAGCTTGTCAGACGGGCCGGTCTATGGGGTTTGCAGCACAGTAAAAACGAAGACGGACTGGGACTGACGCTGGCGGAGTTCGGGCAGATTAGCGAGGTGCTGGCCTGGTCGCCGTTTGGCCACTACGCTTTCAACTGCCAGGCCCCCGATATTGGCAACATGGAACTGCTGCATAAGCACGCATCCGGGTCGCTTAATCAGCAATACCTGGAACCGTTAAAGGCGGGGCACATCCGGTCGTGCTTCTCAATGACGGAACCGGAATTTGCGGGCTCCAATCCCACGCGGATAGGCACAACGGCTGTTCGGGAAGGCGATGAGTGGGTAATCAATGGCCACAAATGGTTTACCAGTTCAGCCGATGGGGCTGCCTTTGCAGTGGTTATGGCCGTTACGAATCCCGACGCAGCCCCGCACCGCCGGGCCAGTATGATTCTGGTGCCGACCGACACGCCGGGGTTCCAGCGCGTACGGAATATCAGCATCATGGGCGACGGTAGCGACCACTGGGGCAGCCATGCCGAAGTTCGTTATACAAACGTGCGGGTGCCGGTTTCTAACCTGATCGGTGAGGAAGGGCTGGGTTTTGTTCTGGCGCAGGAACGGCTGGGGCCGGGTCGAATTCACCACTGCATGCGCTGGATTGGCATCAGCGAACGCTGCTTCGACCTGATGTGCTATCGGGCGGCCACCCGCGAGATGGAAGATGGCGTAATGCTCGGCGAGAAGCAGTTCGTGCAGGGATGGATTGCCGAAAGCCGGGCGCAGATTGATGCTGCCCGGCTTATGGTATTACGTACAGCTCAGAATATTGATCAGTTCGGGGCTGCTGCCGTGCGGAATCAGATCTCGGCAATCAAATTCTTCGTGGCCGACATCATGCTGAAGGTTGTAGACTGGGCGATCCAGACGTATGGGGCGATGGGTATTACGGATGATCTGCTGCTGGCGTGGTATTACCGGCATGAACGCGGAGCCCGTATCTACGACGGCGCTGATGAGGTACACAAAACGGCGCTGGCGCGGAATATTCTGAAAGGTTACGGGCTGGACGTAAATAAGAACAAGTCGGTAAATAAGCCGATTGCGCAGGCTTAATCCATAAGCGCAGCGACGGGTATTGAGCCTGTTTGCTTCATCTGACATGAATAGTCAACAAGACAGCCCCACTGTTGTCCGTCCCGGCGAAGAACTTAACAAGGCTTCGTTACAAGCCTATTTAAACGATCACGTTCCAAATTTTGGCTCCATTACGAATATCGCGCAGTTTCCGGGCGGCTATTCCAATCTGACGTATCTGCTAAATACTGAAAACCGCGAATACGTGTTGCGTCGGCCGCCGTTCGGGGCGAAAGACATAAAAGGTGGGCACGACATGGGGCGGGAATTTCGGGTGCTGACTATGCTACAGAACGCAGGCTATCGACAAGTTCCGGAGCCGGTCATCTTCTGCGACGACGAATCGGTGATGGGTTGCCCGTTTTACGTCATGGCGCGGGTGCCGGGCGTCATTCTGCGGGCGCAGACGGCTCCTGAACTGAATATTCCCGTCGACGTAATGCGTCGGTTATCTGAAGCGCTGGTCGATAATCTAGTGCGGCTGCATGCTCTGGATATTCAACAAACCGGCCTGATTCAACTGGGAAAACCCGAAGGGTATATTCGCCGACAGGTCGAGGGGTGGCACAAGCGTTACCTGACCGCCCAGACCAACGATGTGCTCGCCATGACCGAACTGGCTCGTTACCTGATGGATGCCATGCCGCCCGAAAATCCGCCAACATTGCTGCACAACGATTTTAAGTATGACAACGTAGTATTGAACCCGGATAACCTGACCGAGATTCGGGCCGTGCTGGACTGGGAAATGTGTACCGTCGGCGATCCGTTGATGGACGTGGGTACGTCGCTTTCGTACTGGGCCGAAGCAGGGGATAATGCATTCCGCCATTCGTTTAACCTGACTCATCTGCCCGGCAACCTGACCCGGCAGGAGTTTGCCCATCGCTACGCCGAAGCCAGCGGCCGCGATGTTTCCAATTTGCTGTATTATTACGTCTTTGGCCTGTTCAAAAATGCTGTTGTCATCCAGCAGATTTACGGCCGATATAAAAAGGGGTTAACCCAGGACCCTCGTTTTGCAGGGTTGCTCACGGGCGTTCAAGTGCTGTCGGCAGCCGGCGTAAAAGCGGTTGAGGCCAATCATATTTAGCCAGATGGAAAATGCTTTTCTGATTATTGATACCCAGTATGACTTCTGCCACCCCGGGGGTGCGTTGTTCGTGCCGGGGGCGGAGCAGGACGTTGAACGAATGGCGGGTCTGATTCGCCGGCACGCTGACCGAATCGACCACATTGTCGTTACGCTCGATACACACCGGCTGCTGGACATTGCGCATCCTCTGTTCTGGCAGGATGCCAACGGAAAGCATCCCGCGCCGTTTACGCGCATCACGGCAGTAGAGGTAGATGAAGGAAAGTGGATACCGCGTTTTTCGGCCGAAAAAGCCCGACAGTATGTTCATGATCTGGAAGCCAACAGTCAGTTCGAGCACTTTATCTGGCCCGAACACTGCCTGATTGGTTCGCGCGGAGCCAGCCTGCACGATACGCTGCTCGATGCGCTCAAAGACTGGTCGCGGCAGCGTGAGCTGGATTACGTAGCGGTTCCCAAAGGGCTACATCCACTCTCAGAACACTTTGGCGTCTTCCGGGCGCAGATCCCCGACCCGGCCGTGCCCGAAACCCAGCTGAATACCGCTCTCATCGCCGATCTGAAGCGATTTGAGAATGTATATCTGATGGGTGAAGCCAAATCCCACTGCGTGGCCAACAGCCTGAAACAGATTCTGGACTATGCGCCCGACCTGTTGCCAAAACTCGTCATTGTGACTGACTGCATGTCTGACGTAACAGATCTTGGCCATCTTGCCGATCCGATTTATGCCGAAGCGCGCTCCCGAATGGTGCGTTTTCAGGAATCCGAAATGGTATTTAGCTGAAAAGCCGTACCTTTTCGACGTTATGGAAAAGACGCTGCCACTGTTCCCACTCAACCTGATCGTTTATCCCGGCGAGGACCTGAACCTGCATATCTTTGAACCACGCTACCGCCAGCTTATCAACGAATGTCTGGAAGAGCAGAAAACATTCGGCATTCCGGCATTCATCAATAACAAGCTGCCCGGCTACGGCACGGAAATGCACGTCACGACCCTGCACAAGCGCTACGACGATGGTCGGATGGATATTAAGTCGAAGGGGCTGACGGTGTTTCGGCTGGTGAATTTTGAAAACCCGGTAGCGGGTAAGCTTTACGCGGGGGGCGAGGTTGAACTAGTGGAGCCCGGCGAGACGTACAGCGCCCATGTTGATGCCCTCACGCAGCGCCTGGAGCAGCTCTACGACCTGTTGCAGATTGAAACCGATTATAATTCCAACAGCGAGAATTTTTCGTATCGTGTGGCGCACAAAGTGGGCTTATCCGTTGAGCAGGAGTATGAACTATTAACCCTTGAGACCGAAGCCGAACGCCAGTTGTTTCTGATTCAGCACCTTAACAATGTCCTCCCCGTTGTTGCCGGTATGGAGCGTACCAAACAACGTATTCGGATGAACGGTCATTTCAAAAATCTCGATCCGCTGAATTTCTGATTCTCCAGCCGGCTTTCACCAAGTCAATCTTTCTCGTCTACCTCCCCAATTTTTTTGGCCCGTTTAGGGAGCTGCTCGGCTAATTGGTGCAGGTTCTTGATGGGTGGCCGCGGCTTTTCGGCCTCACCAATCAGAAATCCGTAAGGCTTCAGCGAATCAACTGAGTCGAAGATCACCTTCAAAATGGCCGTCATTGGTAAGGCCAGAACCAGACCGGGCAAACCCCATACGTTCTCCCATAAAATCAGGACAATGATAGCGGCTAGTGGGTTAATACTGACTTTTGAGCCGACGATGTAAGGCGTAATGAAATTGCCTTCGAGCATCTGCACAAACAGAAATACTCCGATTACTCCCAACGCGATGAACGGATTGTCTTCGGTAACGAGCGCATAGGCGGCTGGCAGAAGCGATCCCAGTGAGATGCCGAAGTAAGGAATCAGCACCAGACAGGCACCAAAGAAGCCAAAGAAAACCGCGTAATCGACGCCTAAAATGAGCAGGCCAACGGTCATCAGGGTGCCAATAATCAGGATAACCAGCACCAGTCCCGCCAAATAGTCCTTCACGACGTTATAAATGCCCTGCAATACACCGTCAATTTTGGATCGGCGCGTATCCTTAAACGCTTTGTAAAAGAAGGACCGAAAAAAGTCGCGGTAGAGCAGGAAGAAAAAAATGAACAGCAGCACCAGAAAAACGTCCGTCAGCGTGCTGGTTGTTGCCAGCAGGGTAGACGTCAGAAGCGTGCCTCCTTCGGCCAGCGCCTGATTCAGGTATTTGTTCACCTGAGCCTGGCGTTTCCGGTCGATGTTAAAATGCTCGTTTGCATAATCCTGAAGCTGGGTCAGGTAGTCATTACCCCGCTGAATCAATTGGGGCACCACTTCGGCGAAGCTGCTGATCTGCATCGACACGGCATACAGAATTCCGACGATAACCGCCAGCGTCAGAATCAGGCATAGCACAATGGCCAGCATCCGCGGTACGCGCCAGTTTTCGAGTCGTTGCGCCAGCGGATACAGCAGCACAGCAAACAAAATCGCAAAAACCAACGGGATCAGCAGACCCTGCAGGGCATGTAAGCCATAAACAATAATAACCAGGGAAAGCAGTACGCAGACGAGTTTAGCGTAGGCGGGGAGTTCTACCTCCGGCGAGCGAGTGTCCATAATAACCGATAAACACCATTGCGGGCTGATTCGTTATCGAATCGGCAGCGTATGCAATTAAGTTTGGCAAATGTCGGTTATGTATGCCATCATTGCCGGGCTATTTTGACAGGTGAGAAAAAAAGACATATTTCTTAAATCTGTCAGTATCAGCCTGAAACCGATGGTAAACTGCGCTCTTAAGCTGTTAAATTTTTGTTAAGTATTAATGCTTCTGACGTAACGTTGCGGATAAGCCGCGTAACTTCGGGCAACTAGAGCCGCAACAGCGGACGGTTATCACCAATCCTGTTTCGTATGAGTGCTGCAAAAGCTGCTCAACCTCAACATCGCATCTTAGTCGTTGATGACGACGCCGACATTGTCGAGATGCTTGAATATAACCTCACCAAAGAAGGCTACGACGTTCGTACGGCCACAGACGGCCGCAAAGCCCTTGAAGTGGCCCGGGCTTACCTGCCCGAATTAGTTGTGCTCGATATTATGATGCCGCACCTGGACGGCATTGAAGCTGGTCGGCAACTGCGCGATATTCCGGAATTACGTCAGACGTACATTCTTTACCTGACGGCCCGTTCGGAAGAATACTCCGAAGTGGCGGCTTTTGATGTCGGCGCCGACGATTATATCACGAAGCCCATTAAACCCCGCGCGCTGATGAGCCGGATTAACGCGCTGTTCCGCCGGGAAGCTCAGAAAGCCGATCCTGGCGAACAGATCACGGCTGCCGATCTGATTATCAATCGTAAAAACTACTCTGTCACACAGGGGGATAAATCGGTGATTCTGCCCAAAAAAGAATTCGAACTGCTGTTTTTTCTGGCGCAGCATCCGAATAAAGTGTTCAGCCGCGAAGAACTGCTTCAGAAAATTTGGGGAGCCGACATTTACGTCCTCGAGCGTACGGTCGACGTTCATATTCGCAAACTCCGCGAGAAAATTGGCGATGCGCATATCCGCACTCTGAAAGGTGTGGGCTATATGTTCACCGACCAGCCTGAATAAGCGAAAGAGAGAGAGCGTGAACGAGCGAATTAATTTTATGGTACGTTTTGTATATGAGCGCCCTAGTCGCTCTTTCACACATTCGCTCATTCACTAAATGTCTTTAAGTCCCCGCATCATTGCGCTTTTGCTGGCGTGTCTGATTTCGGCCCTAACCGTTGCGTTTCTTGCGTTTGTGGATGGCGTTACAAACAGCATGCTGTTTGTGGTGGGTATCTCGTCGTTCGTTGTTTCGTTTTTTCTGGTTCTGTACGCCATTGAACTGCTTGTGTTTCGGGAGGTCAACAAAATGTATAAAACCATTCATAAGCTGAAAATCCGTGACTTTGCCATCTCCCGCAAAACGATTATCAAGAACACCAATCCGTTCAAAAAGCTGAACGACGAGATATTCGTTTACGTCGCTAAAAAGCAGAAGGAAATTGACGAATTAAAGCGGCTGGAACAGTTTAGGCGGGAGTTTCTGGCCGACGTATCGCACGAGCTGAAAACGCCCATTTTTGCCGCTCAGGGCTTTATTCATACGCTGATCGATGGGGCCGTTGATGATGAACACGTTCGCGACAAGTTTCTTTCCAAAGCCGCTAAAAGCCTCGACGGGCTCGATGCTCTGGTAAAGGACCTGGTGGCGCTTTCGCAGCTGGAAACCGGCGAGGTAAAAATGAACTTCGAGCGGGTTGATCTGGCCCATATTACCGAGGAGATTTTTGAGCAGCTGGAAAAGGTTACGTCCGCCAAGCACACATCGCTTCGGCTCAGAACGACTAACCCAGGGCCCGTTTGGGTTAAAGCCGACGCGCAGCGGATCAAACAGGTGATGACCAATCTGATCGAGAATGCCGTGAAGTACGGTAACGAAAACGGGCGGGTTCTGGTAAGTCTGGAAGAAGAAAAAAAACATATTCTCGTATCCGTCCGCGACGACGGTCCCGGCATCCCGCCCGAACACCTGAGCCGGATTTTCGAGCGATTTTACCGGGTAGAAAAAAGCCGCTCCAAAGATCGGGGCGGCACCGGGCTTGGACTAGCTATCGTTAAACATATTCTTAACGCGCACAAGGCTAAGATTACCGTAATGAGCAAGCTGGAAAAAGGAACAACCTTCCGGTTCAAACTTGATAAGATGGACTGATCCGGGGCAAAGCTTTTATCAGATCATGCGTTTCAGGGCAAAGCTGGCGATGATCATCTGGCCATTACGCCGAATCAACAACGACACTTCTTTCCCCTCACCTTTCTGAAGAGCCTTATAAATATCGCTGATTGTTAGGTCTTTAGTGGAGTTGTTGTTAATAAACAGCAACTCGTCGCCTTCCTGCAGCCCCGCCAGATCGGCCGGAGAGCCGGGAATGATTTTGTCAACGTAATAATTACTGAACCGTTCTCCCTGCGCCCGCAGCTCCATGCCGCTCATATCGTGCTCGAAGCTTTCCCGCATGAGCCGCTTAATGGGCTTCATGACCACATACCGGTCGGGGTAGTTGAACGTAACGTTAAATCGCCGGAGCAACTCGCAGCCGACGTTACCCTGGCGTTCGGGCATATCAACCAACTTCATACCAAAAGCTACGCTGTCGGGGAACGACGCCAGAATATTGTCCAGCTCGTAACGACCAAAGCGTACCTTCTGAATGCGGCCCATGCTGCCGTTAATAATGCCATTCAGGCCACGTCCCAGCTGCGCCCGAACCACCTTCTCGGGTAAGGGCATTAATGCTGTGCTCCGCGACCGGTCAAGCAGCAGGGCGTGGCCCGCGCCAGTATCCAGCACCACCCGCAGAGGAAGCGATTTTCCCCCCTCAAAGACCGCCAGGGCATCGGTATAAGCCTTGGTGTCCTGAATGGTAATTGGGTATCGGTCGCCTTTATTTTTTTTGTACCGGTACCGCTCCGCTTTCATGAGCGTGATTTCCCGACGCTGAAAATCGACGTTCACAACGAAGTTGGCGAAGATTTCATAGCCAAAAATGCCATGAATAGGTGTGCCAACGTATTCCGACAGTTTCAGAATATCCTCGTCGAGAATAACAATGTTGTGATGCGCAGCCCGCAGGCCGCCCATACTTAGCTGGTTATTAACCGAAACGGAAGCTGTCAGATTATTGCCTTCGCCAGCGCCGTTTATTTTTACCTTACGGGTGAGCGTAAGGGGATGCTTCTGAAGGACTTTCGGATCGGTAATGATCGTATTGCTGACGCCCGTGTCCAGAATGAACTGTAACGTATCGGAGTCATTGATCTGCACCGGCACGATAATCAGGTTGGAATGGAGCTGAAATGGGATGCGTGTCCAGGTACGGTTGCCCGCCAGAAAAAAACCATACCGTTCCCGGTCAGGCGTAGGTTTTTTGTCATCTCCCCGCGTGGCCAGAACCATGCTTAATAGCCCGATTATCAGAACCAGCGTTTTCATGCCGAGTATTTGCTACATTGAAATTACGTATTTTTTACCAGAATAACACAAAAAATAAAGGGTGAGTTTATTGACTAAACAAATCGGATTGAACATTTACCAAAATTTAGCGGCAAACCGAGCCGGGTGTTCGGCTGAAAAGCCCTAATTTCGCCCGCAATTGACAAACAATCAGGGTGTTTGTTTGATTCGATTACCTGGGTTTAGACCACATTATTAATCTGTTATGCGTAAAAAAATCGTTGCTGGCAACTGGAAAATGAATAAGACTTTCGAGGAAGCCAAGGCCTTGCTTTCGGAAGTCGTCAATATGGTTAAAGACGAAGTCACAGGTGACGTCGAGGTGGTGCTTTGCCCACCGATGGTTTATCTGACGACATCGCGCCAGTACATTACGCCGGGCGGACGAGTTTCGCTTGGTGCCCAGAACTGCCACGAGAAAGCGTCCGGCGCTTACACAGGCGAAGTATCAGCACCCATGCTTCAATCGATCGGTGTCGAGTACGTAATTCTGGGGCATAGCGAACGCCGTCAGTATTTTGAAGAAACCAACGCTCAGCTGGCTGAGAAGGTAAACATCGTGCTCGAACATGGTTTAAAGCCGATTTTCTGCTGTGGCGAATCGCGCGACCTCCGCGAGAATGGCGATTACATGGGTTATGTAAAAAATCAGATCACCGAAAGCCTGTTTCACCTGTCGGCTGATCAGTTTGCCAATGTTGTCATTGCCTACGAACCCATCTGGGCAATCGGGACTGGCCTGACGGCATCATCGGCGCAGGCGCAGGACATGCATTTCGAGTTGCGCCGGCATATTGCCGGTCAGTACGGCGATGCCGTTGCGCAGGATACCACGATTTTATACGGTGGGAGTGCAAACGAGAAAAACGCAGCTGAGCTGTTTGCTCAACCCGACGTAGACGGCGGGTTGATCGGCGGAGCTTCACTCAAGTCGCGCGAGTTCACCAACGTAATCAAAGCAAGACAATAACGAGAACGTTGCCCAATCGGCTGTGTCAATCAGAATATTGGTTGGCATAGCCGGTTGCAATTCTGTACTCCATGACGGCTCAGGATTTTATTCAATCCCTCCATCTTCAGCCCCATCCCGAGGGGGGATATTTTGCCGAAACGTATCGTTCTGCCGGGACAATTCCGCAAGAGGCTCTGCCCGATCGGTTTAGCGGAGCCCGGACGTTCGGAACGGCGATTTACTTCCTGCTCGAACGTCACCATATATCAGCGCTGCACCGGATTCAGGCCGACGAGATCTGGCATTTTTACGCCGGTGGGCCACTGAATGTGTTTGTAATCAACCCAGATGCTACACTGACTGTAATCCGTTTAGGCTCCAATCCGGGCAACGAGGAGGTCTTTCAGGCAGTTGTTCCGGCGGGGTGCTGGTTTGGCTCGAAACCCGCTACTGAGTCTGAAAGCCCTGGGTTTTCGCTGGTGGGCTGCACAGTAGCACCCGGTTTCGATTTCGCTGATTTTGAAATGGCTGATCGAACGGCTTTGCTGACGGAATTCCCTCAGCATCGACCGGTAATCGAGATGCTGACTGCGCCGGGCTCTATGTGACCTTGATGGGTTACCGGCGATCAATCAAGGCCACATAGAATTTGGGGTTGCCCGCGCTGTTCGTGCTACTGGAATTTTACGTTTCCAAACTTCGATACGACCTTCACCTTGGTGCCGGCACCGCGCCCCACTTTACCAACATACTGCTTGGTCAGACGCGGGCCCCGGCTGTTGTCATCGATGGGCTGGGTTGTAAAGTGCATCATTGGTCCCGACGGATAGTTGAAGTCGCCATAGCTGACTGTTACGTCAAAATCGCAGTCCTTATCGCTGTCGATGGGTAGCGCTACTGACGAATAGTTGGCCAGGATATCTATATTATCAGCAGTTTTGGGAAGCTGATCGATCCGGAAGCCGCCCGAAAAATTCAGTTTTATATCTCCGGATTCGCGCAGTTTACCAATTTGAGCGCCGGAGTAGTTAATGTTGGCGTTGAGTTTACCCACCTCGCCAATCCGCATTTTACCGAATTTGTTAACCAGCGTCAGCACATTGGCTCTGTCGAGATTAAGGTGACCGTAGGCCACGTCTACCTTGGCCGACTCAAGCGCCCGGATATCGGCTTTTCCATACGCTACGTCAATATCATTCTGGCGATTGGTGAGGTCTTCGGCGCTAAAATTACCGTATCGGCTATAGATGGTCAGCGGAGCGTGAAACGCTGGAATGTTGGTGTTGCCAAACTTGTTGCGGACGGTTAAGGCGTTCTGTTTGGGCATCATCACATCGTAGTTGATCTTGACGAAGTTTCGCTCACCGTCGTTCTTCCATTTGCCCATACTCCAGTTTGATACAGTATTCTGGCTAAAATTCGTGCGGACCAGAATCTGGTTGCCCGTTCGTTTTTCTTCGATGGAAACCGCATCCATGAACCGTTGTACCCGTTCGTCGGAATCTGAGTTGGCCACAATTGTGATCTGAATCCGAATCTCACTCTTATCCCACAGCCCCACCGTTACCTGCCCGAACTGATTGTCAACGACCAGGTTATCATTATTGTCCACATCGAACATTTTGATAATGGTCTTTTTCTTTTCAACCATGCCGACCTCAGTCGGTTGCTCGGCCCACGTCAGCAGGGGCAGCAGGCACAGCAATAGACTACACAGGAATTTCATTGGTTTGTTGTTTAATGCGCTGAATGACGCGTAACTGTTCGTTAAGCAGGTTTATCTGAATCTGCAGGTTCTGAATCATGGCCTGAATCAGCACTTCCTGATTCGGATTCTTTGGCAGATCGGCTTTCAGGGATTGATAGGAGCGTTCGAGCCGGTCTAAATCCGTCGCGAACTGCTGATACAGAGCCGGATTATCTTCCGTCATCTGTTTCAATTCGGCGCGTTTGTCATCAATTAGTCGGGTATATTGCACAACCTCCTTTGCATAGGCCGGGCTGGCCGCCAGAACCTCCGGCTGGCGCGTTACGCCATACTGATAATTCATGTACAGGAAACTACCCGCCAGCAGCAGAACCGCAACGGAAGCCGCAACGCGCCAGTCCAGGCTTGGCCAGCCAATCTGCAGGCCACCCAGGCGGGAGTTGGTTTTATGAATCTGCCTGAACGGCGACGTATTCGTTCGCTGGTCGGCTGGTTTTTGCTGCTCCAGGCCAGCTTCTATTTTCTGCCATAGGCTTCCGGGTGGCTCCCGGTCGTCGAAGGCTTCGCGGTTGTCGCGGATGAAGCGTTCCAGATTATCTTTTTTCATTGGTTTTGTTGTTTATGTTAATAACTCCAGCAACCGTTTTTTTCCTCGTAAATACTGCGTTCGTGAGGTTGTTTCGCTGATGTTGAGCACGTTGCCGATTTCTTCGTGATCGTAGCCCTCAAACAGATACAACGACAACACAACGCGGTAGCCTTCGGGCAGTTGCTGCATAGCCCGCCGAACCCGTTCCACCTCCAACTGAACCCCGTCTTCGTCGTAAGGCTCGGAATCGGCGAAATCGGGGCCATCGTCTTCACCAAAATGGTGCGCTTCGATGTTCACCAGTTCGAGCCGTCGGCTGCGCAGGTGATTGATGGCCCGGTTCACCACGATCTGCTTGAGCCAGGCTCCAAACGTACTCTGGCCCCGAAACGTACCGATGTGGTTAAAGGCGTCAATAAAGGCTTCCTGCAATACGTCTTCCGCTTCGGCCTCGTGGTTGACAATCCGCAGGCAGACGTTATACATCGCTTTAACGTACTGCTGATACAGCTCATACTGCGCCCGTCGCTCGCCCTGTTGGCAGCGTTTGACCAGATCAGCATGGCGGTCCGGGTACGGTTTGGAATCTAACAGGTTCAGCTTATCGGGATGGTTTAGGTGTTAGTCGAAAGAAAGACGCAGAAAAATAAGGGATGTTGCACGCAGTTTTAAAAATTGGGCAAATCAATAAATATATCCCCCACAATTACACTAAAAATTTCTGGTTAATCGTTAGCGGGCCTCTTGCCGGGGTTAGGGGTAATCTGCCCTATCCCAACCAAATTTTTTCGTACTTTTACTTGTTATAAAGGGATAGAAGCGAGCCTAATGGTTGATTATATTTCTGGATTGAATGACCCCCAGCGGGAAGCCGTTATGCACGGCGACGGCCCGCTGATGATTATAGCGGGTGCCGGTTCGGGCAAGACGCGCGTGCTGACTTACCGCATTGCGCACCTGATTGAAAACGGTGTTGATCCGTTCCGGATTCTGGCCCTGACATTTACCAATAAAGCCGCCGGCGAAATGCGCCACCGGATTGAAAAGGTGGTCGGTTCCGAGGCCCGGAATATCTGGATGGGTACGTTCCACTCGGTGTTTGCCAAGATTCTGCGCATTGAAGCGAAGGCCATCGGCTACACCTCCAACTTCTCGATCTACGATACCGACGATTCGAAGTCGTTGCTGCGGAGCATCGTTAAGGAGATGGGGCTGGACGATAAAGTGTATCGGGTCAACAACGTTTTCGGGCGGATTTCAGGGGCCAAGAACCGGCTCATCGGACCGGACGATTACCTGAACAACTCAGTGATCCAGGCGGATGACGAATCGGCCCGCATGCCTCATATCGGGCGCATTTATAAGCAGTATGCTATGCGCTGCTTTGCGGCCAACGCGATGGACTTCGACGACCTGCTGTTTAACACGAACGTACTGTTCCGCGACCACCTGGACATTCTGCACAAGTACCAGCACAAGTTTCAGCACGTGATGGTCGATGAGTTTCAGGATACCAACGTGTCGCAGTACCTTATTACGCGCAAACTGGCGGCCGTGCACCAGAATATCTGCGTTGTGGGCGACGATGCGCAGAGTATCTATGCGTTCCGGGGCGCAAACATTGAGAACATCCTCAATTTTCAGCGCGACTACGGCAAGGACGCCGTCAAGATTGTAAAGCTGGAGCAGAATTACCGTTCCACCAACACCATCGTACAGGCGGCTAACTCGATTATTGCCCGTAACAAAAACCAGCTCGAAAAGCACGTCTTCACCGACAACGAAGCCGGTCCGTTGATCGACGTAATCAAAGCGTCGTCGGATAACGAAGAAGGGCGGCTGGTTGCCTCGGCAATCTTTGAAACGAAGATGAACGAAGGGCTGACTAATAACGACTTCGCCATTCTCTACCGCACCAACGCGCAGTCGCGGGCGTTTGAAGAAGCCCTGCGCAAGATGAGCATCAAGTACCGCATCATCGGGGGTTTGTCGTTCTATCAGCGTAAAGAAATTAAGGACCTGATTGCTTACCTGCGCTTCACGGTGAACCAGCAGGACGAAGAAGCGTTCAAGCGGATCATTAACCTGCCCAAACGTGGTATCGGCGACACGACCGTTGCTAAAATCAGCGTCATTGCGGCCGAGAAAGAAGATTCGGTCTGGGAAATTGTTGCCGATATTAACAAGCACGTTACGGGCCGGTCGGCGATTGCCATTGAGGGTTTCGCCGATCTGATCAAGAGTTTCAAACTCTTGCTCGATCAGAAAGATGCCTTTGAAGTAGCCTCACACATTGCCAAAGCGTCGGGTCTGCTCAAAGAATTGTACGACGATAAAACCGTCGAAGGGCTGGCCCGCTACGAGAACGTACAGGAATTGCTGAACGCCATCAAAGAGTTTGTCGATAATCCCGATAACGACGACAAGAGTCTCGGCGCGTTTCTGCAATCCGTCTCGCTGCTGACCACCGCCGACGAGAAAGAAGATGACGGTGACAATGATAAAGTCACGCTGATGACTATTCACGCGGCCAAGGGTCTGGAGTTTAAGAACGTTCATATCGTTGGGCTGGAAGAAGACCTGTTCCCCAGCCAAATGATGCTCGAAAGCCGCAGCGATCTGGAAGAGGAACGGCGTTTGTTTTACGTAGCAATTACTCGTGCCGAGAAACGCCTGAGCATGTCCTACGCCGAAACGCGTTATCATTACGGTCGGTTGAAGATGTGCGAGCCAAGCCGGTTTCTGATGGAAATCGACCAGAAATACCTGAAAATGTCGAAGCTGCGTTCGGTACCCAGCCGGCTGGACTTTGACCGGCCCGAGCGCGATCGCAGCGAAACCACATCAGCCGGATCCATGTCGTTCGTGCGGTCGCTGGCGCAGAAAACGGCCCAGCGCCAGGCCCCTCAGCCAACAGTTACGCACACGCCTTCCGCCGATTTTACGCCCACCAGCACGGCTGAACTGGCGGCTGGACAGCGCGTTGAGCATGCCAAGTTTGGCTTTGGAACGGTCAAGAGCGTGGACGTAAACGGTACAGAGCGTAAAGCCACTATTCAGTTTGAGAAAGCCGGTGAGAAAGTGTTGCTGCTGAGCTTTGCCAAACTGCGAGTGGTTGCCTGAGTTAAATAGCCAACAAGGACATGAGCAGCTCATGTCCTTGTTGGCTATTCGGGCCTGTCTGCCTGGCATACAAAACCTCTACTCGCTGTCGTTCTTTTCTAAAAGTCTCCCACTTTTCTTTTGCACAACCCCATGAACGCCCCCGGTGTCGTTGCTGCCAGCCTGATGCTGTTTGTTACGCTGGCTACGAACGCCCAGTCTTCCCGTGATTCAAGCCGTGTCGAAAATCTCGGCAATCAGGTCAACTCGGAGTATAATGAGATTAATCCGATGATTGCGCCTGATGGCCGGACGCTTTATTTTGCCCGGATCAGTCACCCGAATAATACCCACGGCACCAAAGGCAGTCAGGATATCTGGTACTCTGAGTTTGATGAGAGCAACAAACAGTGGGGGCCAGCCCGCCGGATGGGCTTCCCGTTGAACAAGGATGAGTATAACTGCGCTTATAGCATTACGCCGGATGGGCAAACGATGCTTATAAAAGGCGCTTACACCAACGGTAATTATGAAACCCGGGGGTTTTCGCTCAGCAAGCGGACGGCCAGTGGATGGTCGCCCCCGCAGAAACTGAACATTCCGGGCTACGTCAACATGAGCAAAGGCCAGTTTGACTGTGGGTTTCTATCGGCCGATGGAAAGGTGCTGCTGATGGCGTTCAGCGAGAAGAAAAACAGCAAGGAAGACGACATTTACGTTAGTTTTCGGCAGAAAGACGGTTCCTGGTCAAAGCCCATGGACTTGGGCCCGGAGGTAAATACCAAGTTCACCGAAACAACGCCGTTTCTGGCACCCGATGGGGCAACGCTTTACTTTTCGAGCAATCGCGAGGGCGGCCTGGGCAGCAACGATATTTATGTCTGCAAGCGCGTTGATAAAACCTGGAAGCACTGGTCGAAGCCCGTCAACCTTGGCCCGAACGTAAACACCGATGGCTATGACGCTTACTACTCGCTCTCGGCTTCGGGCGAGTATGCTTACCTGACTACGTTCAAGAATACGCTTGGCAAGGGCGACATTGTCCGGGTTAAACTCACTGATGATCGGCCAGCCGACCAGCCGGGCAAAGTGGGTGGGAGCGAGGACGTAGCCAGCACGCCCAGCCTTCGGCCCGACCCGGTAGCGCTCATCAGCGGAAAGGTCATTGACCAGACGACGGGCAAGCCGGTCGAAGCCCGCATTATTTACCAGACCCTGCCCGACGGCACTGAAGCGGGTGAGGCCACGTCCGACCCTATTACGGGTGAGTATAAGATTGTGTTGCCCTACGGTCAGAAGTATTCCATGCGCGCTATCGCGAAAGACTTCATTGCGGAAGGTGATAATGTAGATTTAACTCAGACCAAAGGGTATCAGGAAATTAAAGGCAAGGAGTTGAAGCTGGTGCCGATTGAAGTTGGGCGGTCAATCCGGTTGAACAATATCTTCTTCGATACGGGTAAATCAGAACTTCGTCCGGAGTCCGGCCCTGAACTCGACCGTCTGGTAACGACGCTGAACGAAGCGCCTAAGATGGTAATTGAAGTGCGCGGCCACACAGACAACACGGGTTCCAACGAAATCAATGCCAAGCTCTCGCAGGACCGTGCCGATGCCGTTCGTGAATACTTTATCAGTAAAGGAATTGAGCCCGACCGTATTGCCAGCAAAGGCTTTGGCGAGACCAAGCCGGTCTCTACTAACGACACGGATGAAGGCCGTCAGCAAAACCGGCGGGTAGAGTTTGTGATCGTTAAAAAATAATGTAATCGGGGAAATTCACCGCGATTAGTGAATTGCCCCGATTACGTTTGCTTAGTCCAGTCCCGGTCGCTGGAAGGCACGGGCATCGGGAAACACCGTTTCCAACTCCCGGCGTAGTCGGCTCAATAGAGATAGTAGATCCAATAGGGCGTCGGTTTTTTCAGGATAGTGCTGCATCACCGTTTGCCAGGCTAACAGCGACCGATCAATGCTTACCAGCACCAATTTGGCTTTGCCAAGATGGTAATTGACCAGACGCATATTTTCGGTGGGTTCGGCCAGAGCACGGAGCGCCGATTGCGTTTTGACCGGAATCAGCGTGCGATACCACCGGATCATCTCCCAGGCGTCTTTCAGTGCGTGCAGCGTCGGCATTGCTTCTTCCTGAGTCCGTAATCCCAGTTCCACTTCGTGCAGTTGCTGCTGACCGGCCTGTTCCAGAAAATCCTTTTCTTCCTTCATCCAGATACCCGTCTGCCGCAGGTAGTCATTGGCCAGCATAGTGGCAGAGTGTTGCCGAATAGGCCGCGCTGCGGTGTCTTCACGCTGAACGGCTTTCTGCTCCAGCGTCTGGGTTTGCTCTTCGGTAGGGGCATTCAGAACATCGTTACCCTGGGCGCGGGTCAGATTATCAATGTACTGCTTAGTCAGGGTCAGAGCATCGGTCAGTTGTTGCACCAGATTTCCTCCCGCATCCATCGTTTTGGCGAGGCCAGTCTCCGATTGAATCTGGAAACTACGGCAACGGGCAGTAAATAAACAGCGTTCACACCAGGTATCGCAGTAATTGTAAATACCTGCAATCAGATCAGGTTGTACATTCATTCAAAAACACGGTAGGAGTTGAGATAATCTTCTGTAAATATACATAATTTCAAAATATAATAGTAGATGATTTTGATACTGTGATACGAATAGATGATAAAGAGCCTTATGCCCAGAACTTTCAGTTCTGCCGTTCATCCGGTCTTACCGCCACTGAACGTAAGCAGCGTCAGCCCCTACCAATTCAACGAGAAACACCTACGTCCTGCCTACCTTTGTGCAGACTAAAACTACTTCCCTTTCCATGAAACGTCTTGCCTTCCTCATTTGCTTCGGTCTTGTGTCGTTTGCCGTTTCGGCGCAGACCCCTGCAGCTTCGCCCGAAGCAACCAAACTGGACTCGCTGGCCAGACTATCGCAGCAGTTTCTGAACAACAACCAGCCCGATTCACTCTATGCGCTGATGGGACCAGCTTTTAAACAACAGATTTCGCCCGAGAAATTAAGGGAGGTCATGAGCCAGATTGCGGGGCAGTTAGGCAAATGGGTTTCGATGGAATCCAGGAGCGTAAAAGATGGCATTGCACGCTATAAAGCTACGTTTGCTCTGGCTCCGCTCGATTTTTATATCAGTCAGGACAAACAGGGCAAGATTGAAACCTTCCTGTTTAAGCCCCTGGAATAGTAACCTACGTAGACAACGAACAGGCGGGCCGCTATTTTATCCTTATTTTTGGCAAAAATAGACCTGCTATGAATCCTCAACAAAACCCCGATGGCTCTATTGACGTCGAACTGAGCGAAGAAATCGCGGAGGGCGTCTACGCAAACTTAGCCATGATTGCCCATTCGAACAGCGAATTTATCCTGGATTTCATCCGGCTAATGCCAGGTGTTCCAAAAGCCAAGGTAAAAGCCCGCATCATTCTGACTCCTGAACATGCCAAACGGCTGCTGGAAGCTTTACGTGAGAACATCAGCCGGTTTGAAGAAGCGCATGGGGGTATTAATGAGCCGAATGACTCGTTTCGCTTTCCGGCCGGCGGCTTCGGCGGACCGGTAGGACAGGCCTGACCTGATCAAGCCGGGAACGCGTGTATATAAGCAAAAACTTTCGGTTTATTGATTGGCATTCAAGCCCTTTTCCTTATCTTTGCACCTCAAAAATCGGGAAGACTGTTTTCTGTAAACACATTAATTAATGCCTACTATACAACAATTAGTGCGTAAAGGCCGCGAGAAGCTTGAATTCAAGTCGAAATCGCCGGCTCTTGACGCCTGCCCACAACGTCGGGGCGTGTGCACGCGGGTGTACACCACGACGCCGAAGAAGCCTAACTCGGCTCTTCGTAAAGTTGCCCGTGTTCGTCTGACGAATGGTCGGGAAGTTAACGCCTATATCCCAGGCGAAGGTCACAACCTGCAGGAACACTCAATCGTCCTGATTCGGGGTGGCCGGGTGAAAGACCTGCCAGGTGTACGTTACCACATCGTACGTGGTGCGCTGGATACCGCTGGTGTAAATGGTCGTCTGCAAAGCCGTTCGAAATACGGTGCAAAACGTCCGAAACCAGGTCAGGCTCCGGCTGGCAAAGGTGCACCTGCAAAAGGTAAAAAGAAGTAATTAATCAGACTGGGCGTTGAAAAACTACGCTCAGAGTAAGACCAAAAATCTGAAGCAATCATGAGAAAGGCGAAACCGCCCAAGCGTTACGTGTTGCCCGACCCGAAATATAAGGAGGTCCTCGTAACCAAATTTGTAAACAACCTGATGTACGAAGGCAAGAAAAGCCTGGCGTACTCCATCTTCTACGACGCGCTCGACGTGGTTGCAAAACGCACTAACGAAAGCGGTCTGGATACGTGGAAAAAGGCGTTGAACAACGTCATGCCGTCGGTTGAAGTAAAAAGCCGTCGCGTCGGTGGAGCTACCTTCCAGGTGCCAACTGAAGTACGGGCTGACCGGAAGGTCGCGGTAGGCATGAAATGGCTTATCCGGTACGCTCGTTCGCGGGGTGAGAAAACAATGGTAGACCGGCTCGCAGCCGAAATCGTCGCAGCCTCGAAAGGGGAAGGCGCGGCTGTGAAAAAGAAGGACGATACGCACCGCATGGCCGAAGCCAACAAGGCGTTCTCGCACTTCCGGTTCTAACCAACCTTATCGGCCACGTTCCCGTTGGTCGGCAAACTTGCAAAAGCCACTCAACATTGGGTGGCTTTTGTTATTTTTAGCGCATGACAACTTTAGAAAACGAGTATCTGCGCGTTTCCATTCGCCCGAAAGGCGCTGAGCTGACCTCCCTGTTTCATAAGCCCAGTGGTATCGAACATCTTTGGCAGGCCGACCCAGCCGTATGGCCCTGGCATGCGCCGAATCTGTTCCCTGTGGTGGGCGGCTGCCTGAATAACCAGCTGCTGATCAACGGCAAAACGTATCCGATGGAGCGTCACGGCTTCGCTCGCCATTCAACGTTTGACCTAACCGAATCGACGGCCAGCCATGCGGTGTTTTCACTAATTGCGACGGAAGCGACCCGCCCGGCTTACCCGTATGATTTTACGTTTCAGATCATCTATGAACTCAACGAATCAACGCTGACCGTTCGGTATCGGGTGGTCAACGAAGATAAGCAAACCATTTTCTTTTCCGTTGGGGCTCACCCGGCATTTGCCGTACCGTTTCGAGAAACCGATGCGTATGAAGATTACGTTATCGAATTCGAAAAAGAAGAGCCGCTGGAAACGCACATGCTGTCCGCAGCGGGTTACTTCACCGGAGAAACCCGGCCGGTAGCGACTCAGGGTGACCGGCTTCCGTTAACCAAACATCTGTTCGATCAGGACGCGCTGGTATTCAAAAACCTAGAATCCCGGCGCGTAGCTATTCGCAGCGATAAACACGATCATGCCGTAACGGTCGAGTATCCGGCGTTTCCGTATCTGGGCATTTGGGCTAAACCCGGTGCGCCGTTTGTCTGCATTGAGCCGTGGTTAGGTTGTGCTGATAGCGAAGGGCAGCCACGACCCATTCAGGAAAAAGAAGCCATTCAGCAACTGGAACCGGGAACCGTTTTTGAAGCCAGCTTCGACATTCGTATTCGTTAAGGCTCTAAAACTAAAAAAGCTCCAGAATTCAGGTTCTGGAGCTTTTTGTTGATTAAGCGTGTATTAGCGGCTACCACCGGCTTGTCCGCTCGACAGCAGGTTAAAGAACTGATCGAGTTTCGGCGTAATGATGATTTCCGTCCGGCGGTTTTGCTGACGACCGGAAGCGGTTGTGTTGTCATCCTTCGGGATAAACTCCGACCGGCCACCAGCGGTCATGCGCTCGGGCTGAACACCAAATTTGGTTTGCAGCGTCCGAACAACCGATGTAGCACGCAGGGCGCTCAGGTCCCAGTTGTCCTTAATCGCCGGTGTTGAAATGGGGACAATGTCGGTATGCCCTTCGACGAGAATATCCAGCTCTTTGTGGTCGTTGACAACCTTGGCCACTTTACCCAGTACGGTTTCGGCGCGGGGCGTAATGTCGTAGCTACCCGATTTGAACAGCAGTTTGTCAGAAATAGAGACGTAAACAACGCCTTTCTTCACTTCGACCTGCACATCCTGATCGTTAATGTCGTCGAGCGAGCGCTTCAGGCTCATGACCAGAGCCAGGTTCAGCGAATCTTTACGCTGGATCGACGCATTCAGATTATTCGTGTATTTGGTTTGCTCGTTCAGCGTCTCGAGCGATTTCTTGATGCTCTCTGCGCCCGATTTGCTCACGATCGACAGGTCGGACATCCGGTCGAGCAGGTTCGTGTTCGTTTTCTTCAGATAATCAACTTGCGCCTGCAGATCGCCTACTTGTTTGTCTTTACCTTGCAGATCGTTGTCTTTTGCTGACAACTGCGAACGCAGGTCGGCCGTACGCTGGTCGCAATCATTCAGAGAAGCCACGGCTTTGTCGCGCGCTTCCTGAAGGGATTTGATTTCGGCCAGACGCTTCTTACTACCACAAGAGGACAGCATCGCTACAGCTGCAAAAGCAATCAATACTCGTTTCATACAGATACAGATAAGGAAATTGTTAACGGGTAACGAAAAGTAAGATTCAACGATATGGAGCCGTTAACGTAGCCAATCGTTTCACAAAGTTAATTGATTCTGGCTAACTGTTTTAACAGACTATTCCAGGTAAAGCAAATCTCATTGCAATTTTTCCTTATCGCCCGGGCAAAACTTTACTAAATAAGAGGAATTAATAGACCGTTTCCAGTGTGTGAATGTGCTATGAACCCTGATACTTGACTAAGAAGAAATACGCTTTTTTAGTTATACCGGAAGGCCTTTTCCTCAGTGAGCCAGTAAAAACAAGCGGTAGTTTCCGTTAAGTTTAGCCTTATTAATCAGAATATAGTTTACTCGCATGAACAAAATACTCGTCTGCCTAGCCATGATTTTAATCGGAGCTGCTGCCGCTGCTCAATCGGGCAATGATATTATGTACGTTGGTACGTACTCCGTCCGGGGAAGCGAAGGTATCTACGTATTTGAGTTTGATCGGAAAGCTGGCACAATGCACCAGATACAGACGGTGGCAAATGCGAAAAGCCCGTCGTTTCTGGCAGTGCATCCGTCGGGCAAGTTTTTGTATGCAGTCAATGAGGCTGCCGACCCGACAGCGTCGCTCGGGGGCGTAAGTGCGTATGCGATTGATCGGGCAACCGGAAAACTTACCTTTCTGAACAGCCAGTCATCCCTGGGCGGAGCTCCCTGTCATATCAGTATTGACCAGACCGGCAAAACGGCCTTTGTGTCGAACTATAGCGGAGGGAGTCTGGCCGTTCTGCCTATTGGCCTAGATGGGCAACTGGGCGCGGCTACGGATAGCGTTCAGAACGTAGGTAGCGGCCCAAACCAGAAACGGCAGGAGAAAGCCCACGTTCATTGCGCTACGCTGGCTCCCGATAACCGTTTCGTGTACGTGTCCGATCTGGGAACCGATAAGCTGCACATTCTTGAAATAGACGCAAAAGCCAGCACGGTTAAGCCAGCCTCAACGCCTTACGTAACGGTTAAGCCGGGTTCGGGGCCGCGTCATTCTACGTTTCATCCGAACGGCAAGTATGCCTACCTGGTTGAAGAAATGGCTTCGTCGGTTGCGGTTTTCAGTCGTGATCCCAAAACCGGCGCATTAACCTTGATTCAGGACGGCGTGAAAACCCTGCCCGATGATTTTACGGGCCAGAATACCAGCGCCGACATTCACGTTGATCCAAGCGGTAAGTTTCTGTATCAGTCCAATCGGGGTTACAATGCGCTGGCGATTTTTGCCATTGGTAACGACGGCCGGCTGACGAAAATTGGCGACCAGCCAACGGAGGGTAAAACGCCCCGTAATTTTTTGATCGATCCAAAAGGCGAGTTCGTCTTTGTGGCCAATCAGGACTCGGATAACATTACTATCTTCAAACGCGATCAGAAGTCAGGCAAGCTGACGTATACCGGCCAGTCCATAAAAGTCCCCGCACCGGTCTGTGTTATTATGGGGAATCGATAAACTCTGCTACCAATTCGTTTCGCGATGCGCGCTGTGTTCGTTGTTTTGCTGCTCGCGGAAGCGGCCTTTGGGCAAACGCGTCTGTTCGAACGTGAAGTTCAGTCGCCGGATGGCCGGATTACGCTGCTGGTGTCGGTAGCCGATAGTATCCGGCTGGCGGTGAGGTATGCCGGGCAGCCGCTGATGCAGCCATCCCCTATGGCCATGACGCTAGGAAACGGGCAGGTACTGGGCCTGACTGCAAAGGTGCAGCGCAGCCACGTCCGGACGGTACGGGATTCAATTCTGGCACCCGTAGCGACCAAGCGCCGGGTTGTTCACGACCATTACGTGGAGTTAAGCCTGGAGTTTAACGGAAACTACACGCTGGAGTTTCGAGCCTATAACGACGGCGTTGCTTATCGCTTTCGAACCACGCTGCCCGATTCGATCACGGTGCGCGACGAAACGGCCCGGTTTGTGTTTGCCAATAACCCAACGGTTTATTATCCCGCCGTTCAGCCCCGAACGGATGCCGATCGGTTCCATACGTCGTTTGAGGAGCCGTATCAGATACGGCCGTTGAATGAGATTTCTGATACGACGCTGTGCTTCTCACCGGTACTGGTTACGTCTGCGTCGGGACCAAGAGTAGTGCTGACCGAGTCCGATCTGCTGGATTATCCCGGTATGTTTCTGGCGCGGGCTGGCATATCGCTCAAAGGCGTGTTCGCGCCCTATCCACTCGCCGAACGAATGACCACCGGGGGCGAATTTCCACAGGCGGTGGTAACGCGTCGGGCCGATTTTATTGCCCGAACAACCGGACGTCGGACGTTTCCATGGCGAGTGCTGGTAATTGGCCAGGATCGGGACTTGCCCGCGTCCGACCTGGTGTATCGCCTGGCTACGCCTAGCCGCCTGACCGATGTGTCGTGGATTCGGCCGGGGAAATGTACCGACGAGTGGATCACCAACATCAATCTGTTCAACGTGCCGTTTCGGGCGGGTATCAACACGGCAACGTATAAATATTACGTGGACTTCGCAAAACGGTTCGGCTTCGACCGGATTCTGCTGGATGCTGGCTGGTCTGATTATCAGGACCTGTTTAAGATTACGCCGGGGCTGGATATGCCCGAACTAGTGGCTTACGCCCGCTCGCAGGGGGTGCGGTTAAGCATGTGGACGTTGGCAGCAACGCTCGATCGGCAACTCGAACCAGCCCTGAATCAGTTTCAGGCATGGGGTGTTGACTTCATCATGACCGATTTCATGGATCGCGATGATCAGAAGATGGTCAATTTTTATACCCGCGTGGCCGACGCCTGCGCAAAGGCAAAAATCATGATTATGTTTCACGGGGCTTACAAGCCGGCGGGTTTTGAGCGTACCTACCCCCATGCCATTACGCGTGAAGGCGTTCTGGGATCGGAGTATAACATCTGGAGCCGGAAGGCCACGCCGGATCATGATGTGCTGTTGCCGTTTATCCGGATGGTATCCGGCCCGATGGATTACGAACCTGGTTTGCTCAACAACGCAACCAAAGAACAGTTTCGCCCCATTGCCGGGCAGGTGATGTCGCAGGGAACGCGCTGCCACCAGCTGGCAATGTTTGTGGTGTATGATAGCCCCATTCCAATTTTTTCGGGGAATCCGTCGCAGGCCATGCTCGAACCGCGTTTCATGGATTTTCTAGGCAGTCTGCCGACAACCTATGACGAAACCCGGATTCTGGATGCGCAGCTTGGGGAGTATATCGTCACGGCTCGCCAAACCGGTAACGGCTGGACGCTTGGCGGCCTGACGAACTGGTCGGCCCGCGATCTGGTCTTGCCGCTCGGTTTTCTGGCTAATGGCCCGTATGAAGTGATTGGCTGTCTGGATGGCCCGAACGCCGACCGGAATCCGGTAGACTATCAGTTTATGCAGCAAACCATTGCCCGAACGGATTCATTACGTCTGCATCTGGCTCCTGGTGGCGGATTTTTAGTCCGAATACGGCGAAAATGAAGCGGGAATGCTGATATTTGATCTGATATTGTCCGAGTGTTTAATTGTTTATAACCTTAATTGTTAACCCATGAAGTATAGCTTCGCCGTTGTGCTGTTGCTGGCCGCCCTGGCCTTCACGGCCCCGACTAAAACAATCCGTCTGTTCAATGGCAAAGATCTGACCGGCTGGAAAGTTTATGGTACTGAAAAATGGTATGTTGATAACGGCGAACTCGTTTGCGAGAGCGGCCCCGACAAACAGTATGGTTACCTGGCTACCGAAGAACAGTATAAAAACTTCGACCTGTCGCTGCAGTTCAAGCAGGAGGCCAATGGCAACAGTGGCGTATTTTTCCGGTCATCCATCGAAGGCACCAAAATAAGCGGCTGGCAGGTTGAAGTTGCTCCGCCAAACCACGATACGGGCGGTATCTACGAGTCCTACGGTCGGGGCTGGTTAGTGCAGATTCCGGACGAAAAAGAAACTATCCTCAAGCCCGGCGAGTGGAACACGCTCCGGATCCGCGTAATGGGTGATCATGTCCAGACGTTTCTCAACGGCAAACCGATGGTGGACATGCACGATGAAAAAATTGGTCAGGCGAATGGTTCCGTTGCGTTGCAGATCCACGATGGTGGCGGCATTAAAGTGCGCTGGCGCAAACTGGAGCTGAAGCCCTTATAATCCAGCTTATTGTTTGTAACGTCAGCGGGTGCCGGAATATGACTCCGGCACCCGCTGACGTTTTGCTGTTCAGGCGTTTACTGGGGCAGATCAACGTAGGACATTTCACCAGAATGCCGGGGTAAGAATTGTCGGCCAGATTAGGTACGGATAAATACACGGTTCCATCTGGTGCCAGGGCCATACCATCGGGGGTATTGTATTTATCGGGAAGGGTATACAGCAACTTCGGATCGCCCACGGTTTCAACCGTCTGCTGGGCGCTGTCGAGATTACCGGTATCGGTCATATTGTTCGTGTCTTTTGTCTGGCAGCCTATAGCCAGGCTCAGCCCGAGGCAGACGGGCAGAATGAATCGATTCATGATTAAACGTTGAGAAACCGGATTGTCTCGTCGTAACAGCCTGTTCGATAAAATGTTATGGTGGCTAAAATCTTTTTGGTACCGCTTAGTTTGGTGAAAAGCAAAGCCGATGAAGTCTGTTGCTTGCTAGTCTTACGCTGATCGACCACTCATAATTCGCCCAGCAGGCTCTGCAGATCGAGTGGATGCGTGTACATCTCCAGGGAGCCATCGGCTTTGTGCGGCCACTGCTCTTTCGGGCGATCCCAGTACAGTTCGACGCCGTTACGGTCGGGGTCGTTTAAATACAAGGCTTCCGATACCCCATGATCCGACGCGCCCGTAATCGGGTACTTCGCGTCGATCAGCCGCTGAAAAGCTATGGCTAAATCCCGGCGCGTAGGATACAGGATGGCTGTATGAAACAGACCCACTGAACGCACCGGCGCCGGGGAGGCATCTTTACTGTACCAGGTGTTGAGACCGATATGGTGATGATATCCACCCGCCGAAATAAAAGCGGCTTCTTTGCCATAGGTCGTGATAAGCGAAAAGCCGAGCAGATCGCAATAAAAGGCCAGGGCGCGGTCAAGATCGGCTACTTTGAGGTGGACATGGCCAATACGGGTCTGGGCCGGGATTGTATAGTTCATAAGCAAACACGAGGCAGAATTACGTTTGCTGACCCCGGGTCCTCAATCGCCGGGACAGTCTGAATAGCCGATTGCCGGGTTGTTCGGGGGTTTGATCGCCCAGGAAAACACCCCAGGCCTGCATTCCTTCAACCCGATCGAAGATAACTTTCATCATTGCGATGGCCGGAATGGAGAGAAACATGCCCGACACACCCGCCAGCGCTCCCCCAACCAGTACGCCTACAATGGATACCAGCGCGTTGATACGCACTTTAGAGGCCACAATGAGCGGAACCAGAACGTTATTATCAATAAACTGAACGATGATAAAGACAACGAATACACCTATTATCGAGGAAGCCTCCGGGTTGTTAACTGTGGCAATGATAACAGTCAGGGCTGTTGCAACCAAACCGCCGATGTAAGGTATCAGATTCAGGATAGCGGCAATAACACTCAGCAGCACAGCGTATTCAATGCCCAGTGCCAGCAAACCTATGGCGTTAAGTGCAGCTACGCAGGCCGTTTCGGTCAGCAGGCCAACGACGTAACTTTGAATAACGCCTTTAATCTCACTTAACACTTCCCATACCCGTTTGCCATGCTCTTCGGCGAAGAGTACGATAACGAAGTGTAAGAGCATGGTACGGTAATACAATAATAGAAAGGTATAGATCGGCAGCAGGAACAACGTAGTTAGCGGCCCGGTAATCATGCCCAGCGTTTCGGTTCCCTGCAGGCTGTCCAGGGTTTCGGCCTGAGCTTTCTTAACGTACTGTTCCTGCTGACGGTAGCTGACATTGTACTGCTGCTTGACCCAACGGCGTACATCATTGTAGGCATCGTGGATATTTCGTTTCAGCTTGGGGATGTCGTCGGTAAATTCAGACAATTGCGTTGACAGGAATATGGCGACGCCCGACAGGACAATGATAGCCAGCAATATAGCCAGACTAATAGCCATGATCTTGTGCACGCCCCAGCTGACCAGCTTGTTCTCAACCGGCCGCAGCAGTACTGCCAGCAGACCGGCCATTGCGAGTGGTACCAGGATATCCTGACCTAAATATATGGCGACGGCCAGAATGCCCAGCGATAATAACGTATGGGAGAGCCGGTGATAAAAAGGCCGTTGAAGATCTGATGGCATATGTGTAGTGTTCTGGTAGTGGGGCGCAAAGTAAATGTTTTAGAACAACCTCCAAGTTTTTCTAAATCGGCTGGCACAAAAGCTCACTATAGGATCAGTTATTGAAGGCAGAGGAGATAACCCTACCGCAACACTTAAGCCACTTGTTTCTACGCCCACAGCGCTTATTTTTAGGCATGAAAACTGCTTTTCTGCTGTACGTACTCCTTATTCTGTTAATGCCCGCATTGTTTGCTCAACCCATCAAACGGCCCCGTGAATATGGTATTCGGTTCGGTGTAATGCCGACCGGCTCACTAAACGCTATCACCGATGTGCCGGGTGTTCGGGTGGGACAGGTTACGCTTCAGCAGGGCCAGCGCATCCGCACGGGCGTTACGGCCATCCTGCCGCGTGAAGGGAATCTGTTCCAGCAGAAGGTTCCGGCCGCTATTTACATTGGCAACGGTTTCGGCAAACTGACCGGGTATAGTCAGGTCGAAGAACTCGGCACAATCGAAGCCCCTATCGTGCTGACGAATACCCTGAGCGTTCCAACCGCGGCTGATGCAGTGATTGACTACACGCTCGCACAACCCGGTAACGAACAGGTGCGGTCCCTGAACCCGATTGTGGGCGAAACCAACGATGGGTTTCTGAATGATATTCGCGGGCGGCACCTGACCCGCCAGCATGTACTGGAGGCAATCCGGAAGGCAAAAACCGGTCCGGTTGAGGAAGGAAATGTCGGTGCGGGTACGGGCACTGTTTGTTTTGGCTACAAGGGCGGTATCGGAACGTCGTCGCGTAAGCTGCCTACTTCGCTGGGCGGCTACACAGTTGGCGTACTGGTTCAGACCAACTTCGGGGGTGTATTGCAGATCGCGGGTGTGCCGATTGGCGTAGAACTCGGCATGTATTCGTTCAAAGAAAAGCTGGATGGCTCGTGCATGATGGTTGTGCTGACCGATGCGCCCCTGGATGCCCGTAACCTGAAACGGCTGGCAAAACGGGCGTTCATGGGCCTGGCCCGCACGGGTGGCATTGCTTCCAACGGCAGCGGTGATTACGTTATTGCCGTATCGACGGGGTATCGGATTCCGCACGAAACGGCCAGCGCGTTCGACGACATGAAACTACTGCGAAATGACGCCGTTTCGCCCCTGTTTATGGCCGCCATTGAAGCCACCGAAGAGGCAATTATCAATTCGCTGTTTGCTGCCCGGACGGTTACGGGCGATGAGGGGCACGAAGTTAAAGCCCTGCCGGTCGAACGGGTAATCGAACTCATGCAAAAGGCCGGGCAAATCCGGTAGCCCGTGCAGGAAACTACCCGACCGCTATACATCCTGGATGATTTACCGGACGCGGTTAAACACAAACAGGTCGTTGAATACCCACTTGCCATCTTTAGACTGCCCGCGCTGAATAACCAGTTGATCGGGGCCGCGCTTTTCGTAGATGATGCGGATGGAGCCGTCTTCTTTCTCCAGCAGCGCGCGGTCTTTGCTACCTTCCAGAAACTGGTAACGGTCCGACTTCTCTTTCTCTTCCTGACCGATCAGCCCCGGTTTAAAGTGCTTTACGAGCGATACAGGGCCCCGCTCGGTCTGCTCATACACCAGGATTTCATACATCGTGATCCGGTTGTCTTTCATCATCCGGATGAACCCGGCAAAATTGTCTCCGGCAGGGGCCATCCACATTGCTTCAATAGGCCCGCCGTTAAAGGTTCCTTTCCAGTGACCTTCCAGAAAACTCATGTCGGCGAGGGTGCCGGTTTTGGGGCTGGTCTGGGCATAGCTGATGCAGCTAGCTGACAGGAAAAGAACGACAAGCAGGGCAATGGAATAATGGAAACAGATGGTTTTCATCGAGCGAGGAGTTAGCAGGCTTTAGTCGAAACTACGGGTAAGCGCCGGGGCAGATAAATAAGTAAAACGAGCCGATAATATACCGGCTCGCTAGTTGATTACACCTCAAAACAGTTTTTCATTCGGGGGTTTAATGCCCTTCATCCGCAGATACAGCGTAGTTTGTCCGCGGTGGTGAGTCTGGTGTTCAAAAGCCTTGGCAAAAGCCAGCTCGCGGGAAAGCTCGTTGTTGCCGAATTTCACTTTCTCGCCCATCTGGGCGTCATTCATTCCTTTCAGACCGTCAATGGCAAAGTCATAGCTTTCCATTACGGCTTTAGTCAGGCTGGCTTTGGTTTTCATGTCGTCCATTTTTTCCAGGCTCTTCCCGGCGTAGGGATTGGCTTTTCCCGTGGCTGTCGAGACAAAGAAAAAGTTCGCACTGGCCAGGTGTAGCATCTGCTCGGCAAAGCTGCGGATCTCGGGATTAGGTTTGTAATTGACGCCATCTTCGGGCATGGCATCCAGGTACTCTTTAGTGAACTCCCTGGCGCGCTGCCAGTCGGCAACCATCTGATTAATAGTTGTAGCCGGACGATAGCTGCTGAGGACCGTGAGCGCAGCAAACAGCAGGAATGGTAGTGAGAAACGTTTCATGGGGTTATGGCTTGATACGGGGCCAAAGTACGAAAAGGTTGCCACAAACCGATGATTCGCGGTATCAGGTGCAAAGCCAGCCTGACCTTCGGATAATTTCATAAAACAATATAGCAGAGAGCCGGTTGGCCATACAAAGGAGCAGTTCGGTAGGGCCTGCTCCGGAGTTTCCCCTAAACACAGCAATCATGAACAAGCCAGTCAGACAATACGCTCCAGACCAGGCGGATACGTCCGCGAGTGGGTCCGATCAGCCCGCCGACGAAAGCCATGCTGATAACTACAAGCCAGAACAGACCGCAGACCGTAACGTACCGGAAGACGGACCCAGCGGAGAAAACACCAAAAATAACGGCGAGCAGGGCGGGGGCTTATGGACCAGTGGCGGTCAGGTCACAACCGGCACGCCGTACCATGGCGAGTACGGCACCCCTGAGCCGAACCGCGAGGCAACGCCGAAAAAAGAGGAGTAAGGCATTTTGATAATCAGGTTGCCCCCACAGCCGACTACTTTTCCGGTGGTCGGCTGTTGAACTTTAGCTCATATAGTATTGGAAAAGCTTAGTTGTAACTCGGGTAGAAAACGCTTTGACTGGTATGGACTTCATTGACTACTACAGCGTTCTGGGCTTACCGAAAGATGCGTCAGAGGAAGATATTAAAAAGGCGTATCGCAAGCTGGCCCGAAAGCATCACCCAGACCTGAATCCGAACGATGCGGAAGCGCACAAACGATTTCAGCAGATTAACGAAGCCAACGAAGTGCTGAGCGATCCGGAAAAACGGAAAAAATACGACCAATACGGTAAAGACTGGCAATACGCCGATCAGTTCGAACAGACCAGGCAGCAACAACAGCAACGCCGGACGTATAGCCAAACCAACACAGAGGACTTTGACTTTTCGGAAGGTTTCGGCGGGGCTAATTTCTCGGATTTTTTCTCGTCGATGTTTGGGCAGGAGGCCGGGGCGGGCCGGGGTCGGCGGGAAACAAAATTTCGGGGGCAGGACTACCAGGCCGAACTGCAGCTGAGTCTGCGGGATGCCTATCGAACCCACAAACAGACGCTGACAATAGACGGCAAAACCATCAGCATCACTATTCGGGCGGGCGTTGAAAACGGACAGAAAATCAAGCTGAACGGCTATGGCGCGCCGGGCGTTAACGGCGGCCCCAACGGCGACCTTTACATTACCTTCGTTATTGCCGACGACAGCCGCTACAACCGTAAAGGCAACGATTTATACGTCACCGAAGAGATCGATCTGTATACGGCCGTGCTGGGTGGAGAAAAAGTTATTGAAACGCTAGACGGAAAAGTAAAGGTAACTGTCTCCCCCGGAACCCAGAATGGGGCTAAAATCAGGCTGAAAGGCAAGGGCTTTCCCGTTTACAAAGAAGAAGGCTCGTTTGGCGACCTTTACGTCGAGTGGCAGGTGAAGTTACCGACCAACCTGACCGACGAGCAAAAAGAACTGTTCCGGAAATTGGCTACTCTCTAACCGCCCAAACGTATGCAACCCGAACACCTCATCTCCGTTCGCGAATTCTGCGTCTATAATCATATCGAAATCGCGTTTATTCAAACGCTGGAGCAGCGGGGCCTGGTCGAAACCATTACCGTTGAGCAGTCGGCTTATGTTCATCCGGAGCAGGTAGCCCGGCTGGAAAAACTGGTTCGGCTGCATCAGGACCTGGCCATTCATGCCGACGATCTGGATGTTGTAAATGATCTGCTGGAACGCCTGGAAGATTTACAGCAGCAGGTTATCCGGCTCCAGAACCGGCTATCGTTCTACGAGCCATCGGGCCGATAACCAGTTAAGCGAACTCCCGCGGCTATAACCCTTTACGTATGCGGTGCATTCTGACCTTTCTGGTTCTGACAGGTTTATTTAGTAATTGCGGTAGTCGATCTACCCGGCCGGAAGCTCCAGCCACCACAACGGATACGGCAGGAACTCGCCCGAGCGTAGCGCCATCTGGAAAATATTGTTTTCGGCAGGTTGTAGGGCGCGATACAACTTTCCTCCGGCTGGTCATTAACGGCTCGAACGTAACGGGTGAGCTGGCCGTTCGGCCGTACGAAAAAGACCGGGCAGGCGGTCCCATCCGTGGTACGCTAAGCAATAATCAGATTCAGGCCGACTGGAAACGGTCGGGGGAGGGCGTTACGCAGCCTTATGAGCTTGTCTTTACGCTCCGGGGAGATACTATTAGCTGGCACGAAGGGGAACGGGTTGAACAGGAGGGCAAATGGGTCCTGAAGAATCCTGACGAAGGGTATCAGTACACGCTGACAAAGGTCAATTGTAAGTAAACGTCAGCAATCGGGAAAAAGCCACCCGATTGGTTCGAATTCCACAGACGGCAATTACGTAAAATGGGTATTCACATCGGGACATCAGGCTGGAGTTATGACCACTGGCAGGGCGTGTTGTACCCGCCTAAAACAGCAACGGGTAAACGGCTCGGCTACTACCTGCAGCAGTTTCAGACGGTTGAACTGAACAGCAGCTTCTACCGCTGGCCCAAGCCCGAAACGTTTGCGGGTTGGCAGGCCAAACTGCCCGAAGGGTTCCTGCTGAGTGCTAAAGCGCCCCGCTGGCTCACCTACGTCAAAAACCTGAAAGAGCCAGAGCCCTGGATCGAGCGGATTGAGGAAGGCTGGAGCGCTTTAGCCGATAAACAGGCTATTCTACTGGTGCAGTTGTCGCCCCGGTTCGCCTGCAACTACAATCGGTTGGCTTATTTTCTGGACCGGCTTCCCCGCTGGATTCGGGTTGCGGTCGAGTTTCGGCACGCGACATGGCACACAGAAGCTATTTTCAATCTGCTCGAAGAACAGAATGCGGCATACTGCATCATGAGCGGAGCAGGTCTGCCCTGTATTCTGCGAACCTCGGCTTCTTTGGTCTATGTACGGCTCCACGGTCCCGAACACCAGCCTTTATATCACGGCGCTTATTCTGAAGGTGAACTGAACGAGTGGGCAGGACACCTACGCGCCTGGGCAGCCAGCGGAAAAGATGTGTATGTCTATTTCAACAATGATATTGGCGGTCATGCCGTCCGGAACGCCCTTGCGCTGCGGGCACTTACGGGTGCATAGCCTACGGCCTATCCTAGACCTTTCCCTTATAATCCCAATGGTCTTTTAGCGTAACGCCGTTCTCGTCTTTGATGAGCCGACGCGTGAACTGATCGCCTTTAATCATACCCTGTTCATCCGCCTGACCAATAAATAACAGAATCGGGTTGCCGGCTTCATCCGTTTTCATCGCCAGATCGTAGCGACCAAACTTACGCGTTACCATTGTGGAAGGTTCGTAGGTCTTATTCAGAACTTTCAATAGTTTATCACCGATTTTCATAGCGTTTTATCTGAGGGTTATACTATATAAGCGCAGAAAGCAACCATGGGTTTGATAAGTAAGGCAGAAGACTGGCAACTTATATGTTCTATACCACAGTTGCTAGTTTCCATTTTTAGTAATCTGAAACCGGCGGACGTAAAGGCGGACGGGATTAATCCGTTAGATTGGTGATATTTTTGTGTTATAGTCAGTACCAATCTATTAATCAATGTCTGAACAGAACATAGCCGTTAGCCCGAACACAACCCGCCCAGACGCCACTGCCCACATGCTGCAAAGCATGATCGATGTTTCCAACAGTGTTATCGCTTACTGGGAAACAGTCCGGGATAACGGCCGGGTAACGGATTTCGTGTGCCGATTGGCAAATCAGGCTATGTATGACCTGGTCAGGCGCTCCGCTGATCAGGTTCTGGGACACATTATGACCGAGTTGTTTCCGTCGGTTAAGGAAATTGGTTTATTTGACCAGTACGCTCAGGTAGTTGAAACTGGCCAGCCGCAGGAATTTGAGTTTCATTATCAGGCGGATGGCTACCAGAACTGGTATCTATACACCAGCAAACCACTGGGCGAAGGAGTTGTCCTTTCCTTTGTTGACATCACCAGCCGCAAACAAAACGAAGCCCAGCAGCAGAAACAGGCCGATCAGCTGCAGTTTGTTATGAACAGCGCCCTGACAGCCATCAGTCTGTATTCAATTCTTCGGGACCCGCTTACGGGGCGGGTTGTTGATCTGCGCTATGAATTGCTGAATCAGATGGCGGAACGGATGACCGGCCGGAAAGCCACCGATCTGGTTGGGCGAACAATGCTGGATGTATTTCCGGGTATTCAGGCCAGTGGAGTCTGGATGCGGTATCAGGAACTGGCCGAGTCGGGCGTTCCGCTGCGCTACCAGAATCATTATACGTACGACGGCTATGATCTGTGGTACGAAGTGCAGGGCGTGCGCCGGGATGACTATATCGTGTTGTCCTTTCTGGATATAACCGAGCTTAAAACAGCGCAGGCTGAGCAGCAACAGCAGGCCGACGAATTTCGTCAGATTCTGGACAACGCCCTGACGGCCATTTCGCTGTTCGAGGCCATTCGCGACGAGAAAGGGCAGATTGTTGATTTTGTCTATAAATCATTTAATCAAACTTCTGAGTTGATGACGGGCCGAAAGGCCGAAGAGATCATTGGTCATCGAATGCTGGAGCTGTTTCCGGGCGTTCAGACAAGCGGTGTGTTTGACCGGTGGGTGAAACTTATGGAAACCGGTGGCTCTGTTCGCTTCCAGGACTATTTCGCCGAAGATGGCTTTGACTTCTGGTTTGATACGCAGGCGGTGAAGTGGCACGATGGGTTTATCCAGTCCTACATTGACATTACGTCTATCAAGCAGGCTGAACTGGACAAACAGCGCCATGCCGATCTGCTGACCAGCCTTTTGGCCGTTTCGCCGGTAGCTTTTGCTCATTATGAGGCTATCCGCAATGACGCTGGCCTTATCGTTGATTTCCGATTCCGGCTGGCTAATCAGGCCGCTGCCGACATCGTGAGTCTATCGGTCGACGAAGTACTCGCCCGGACAGCCACCGAAATCAACCCCGATTTGCCGAATAGCGAAGTATTTAATCACTACGTAACGGTAGTGCAGACGGGCCAGCCGATGCAGTTTGAGCGGTTTCTGAGAAACCGCTGGTTCCAGGTGTCTTTGGTTAAGTTTGACGATGGCTTTGTCAGCGCCTTCGTCGACATCAGCCAGAGTCACCTGTATCAGGAACAACTCGAAGGACTAAACGCCGAGTTGCGTCGGTCGAACGATAATCTGCAACAGTTTGCTTACGTCGCCAGCCATGACCTCCAGGAGCCATTACGTAAAATTCAGGCATTCGGCGATCTTGTCGTAAGTCAGTACGGACCAAGTCTGGACGAGAACGGGCGTAATCTCATCAGCCGGATGCAGAACGCAGCCGGCCGGATGTCGGTGCTGATCCGGGATCTGCTGACTTATTCCCGCCTGTCAATAATGCAGGAGCCGTTCGGCCCCGTTTCATTGGCTGATCTCGTAAATGATGTGCTGGATGATCTGGAGTTAACCCTGGAGCAAACCGGGGCCAGAGTAGACGTTGGTCCGCTACCCAAACTCACCGGCGACCAGTCACAGCTTCGGCAACTGTTTCAAAACCTGCTGGCCAATGCCCTGAAGTTCCGAAAGACCGATACACCGCCAGTCGTGACGATTTCGAGCCGGCAGGTGAGTGGTGCCGAACTGCCCCCGGTGCTGACTACTTCGAAACGAATGTATTACGAAATTCGGGTCAGCGATAACGGTATTGGCTTTGACCCTCAGTATAAAGAGCGCATTTTTGGCGTTTTCCAGCGGCTGCATAACCGTAGCCAGTATGAAGGAACGGGCGTTGGTCTCGCCATCTGCAGGCGGATGGTTGAAAACCATGGGGGGTACATTACGGGTGAAGGGCGTCCTGGCGAAGGCGCTACGTTCTTGGTTTACTTACCTGCCTGAAAGGTGTTGCTTCTGCACATGGTTCAACAGACCATGACTCAAAGTCCAGGTAGAGGCATACGTTGAATTGGGTCGCCCAATTATTGGCTAACCTGCTTACGATTACCTGAGCTTTAGAATGATCGTGAGGTTGCTACGCGCCACAACAGACCAGCCAGTCCGGCAAACGCCAGTGCCCCAAGCAGCATATAGCCGCCCTCGCCCAGCGCTTCAGCCAGCGTCGGTTCTAGTGTCAGTGCCGTCAGGCCGTTATAGATCGACTCATTCACCGAAAGCAGGGCCACTGCTACACCCGCCAGTGCACCACCCGCCACGAGACCCGTTGCAAACAGATTGCCTTTACCAAGATCAGCGTCTTCTTCAACAATACCTTTCCGTTTGCCTCGCCAGTCTACAAGGGCTTTCACTAACCCACCAGCGAATATGGGCAGGGTTGTCGAAAGGGGCAGATACAACCCGACGGCAAACGCAAGCGCACTAACGCCCACCAGCTCGAACACGAAGGCTATAAAGGCACCGACCAGAACAAACTGCCAGTCGAGGTTGAACGACAGTAAACCTTTAATTAACGTAGCCATGAGCGTCCCCTGCGGAGCCGGAAACTTGTCGGAGCCGATGGCGTGCGTAATTCCCTGGGCGAGCAGATCGGGCGTGGGCGTATCCAGAATCTTTACGGTAGCACCAATCACCAGCGATGAAACAATAACGCCAATGAACAGGGCCATCTGCTGGTAGCGGGGCGTCGCGCCGACGAGGTAGCCGGTCTTAAGATCCTGTGAGGTAGCGCCCGCGTTGGCAGCCGCCACGCAGATCATGCTGCCCACAACCAGTACAGCCGGCTCATACGTTCTGCCTGTCAGGCCGAAGCCAATAAACACCAGGGCTGTTCCCATGATCGTGGCGATGGTCATACCCGATACCGGCGACGAACTGGAACCGATGAGCCCTACGATCCGGCTGGCTACCGTAACGAAGAAGAAGCCAAACACAATGACCAGTACTGCAATAAGCAGCTTGGTTAACAGTGAGTCGCCGGGAATCTGCGGTAGCAGCACCATTAAGCCCACCAGAACAATGCTGCCGAGAATGACAATTTTTACGCTCAGATCCTGTTCCGTCCGAAGCGTCTGGCTGGTGCCACTTAGTTGATCTTCGGTTTCAATGGCATTGATCGATGAGCGGCTAAAGCTTTGCCGGAACGACGAAACAATGGTTGGGATGGTTTTGATGAGCGTCATAAATCCCCCGGCCGTAACGGCACCCGCGCCAATCTGCCGGATATAAGCCCGATAAATGGCCGCGGCCGTATCGGCAAACGTGTGCGTCTGCGGATTCCAGCCGCCCGGTCCGCCCGCCGTTTGCAGGTTGTCAAGATAACCCAGTTTCTGAAGCTGCAACGCAATGGTATCGCCCGGCACCACCGACGCCAGCAGAGGAATCAGACCCAGCCACGCCAGAATGCCCCCACCGACCAATACCGCCGAAATCCGAAACCCAATGATGTAGCCGACACCCAGATACTCCGGCGTAATCTCACCGGCCACCTGCGCCGACGGAAAATAACGGTTGGCCTGTCGCGTAGCCCAGACGGGTACCTCGGCAATAACGTGCAGAACCTTTTGCAGCAGGGCGTAAAGCAACGCTACGCCTAAGCCCTGATAAGCCGTTTTGGCGAAGTCACCCCCTTTTTCGCCGGCAATCAGTACCGATGCGCAGGCCGTGCCTTCCGGATAGGGGAGTGTCCCGTGTTCCTGCACAATGAGCGACCGGCGCAGGGGAATCATCATGAGCGTACCGACCAGTCCGCCCAGAATGGCCAAGGTGAGAATCGTCCAGTAGTTAAAGAATTCGGCCCCCGAGCCGTTGGTCAGAAACAAAAATCCCGGCATGGTAAAGACCACGCCCGATGCGATACTTTCGCCCGCCGATCCGGTGGTCTGGATAATGTTGTTTTCCAGGATGGTTGTGTTGAGAAACCGCCTGCCCAGCGAAATAGCCAGTACGGCAATCGGAATTGACGCCGACACCGACAAGCCCGCTTTCAGCGACAGATAAACCGTAGCGGCACCAAACAGCACACCGAACACCGCCCCGGTGATGATGGCTTTCAGCGTAAACTCAGCGGGTGATTCAGTTGCCGGGATGAAAGGCTTGTGGTCGGGCGTAGTCATTGGACAGTAGACTGGAGAGTGAGGGTTTGTTGCGAGCGTAAACTACGAACCACATTTCAAAAACTGCAAACTATGTCAATCAAACCCTTGACATTTTCGGCGGATTCCTTCAACTTTGCCTAAAGGGCATAAAGCGGAAGTAGCTCAGTTGGTAGAGCGGCAGCTTCCCAAGCTGCAGGTCGCGGGTTCGAGACCCGTTTTCCGCTCCAGGATTCCGTGTTCACCGTCAGGCACTTACGATTGACCTCGTAAGTGCTTTTCTGTTTATAGATGCAGAGCCTCATTGATAGCCAAATTTGTTACCATAAATCCCTAAAAATCTGTAGATTAACTTAAGAGTGGGGCATTCCTGTCTTACCTGCCTCACGGCCTCCACAGCCTCGTGGAAAACTTTCCTCACTGCTTTTTTGCTATAAAAACCGGCGGTTAACTAGTCTATGGCACTCATCAACGTATAGAGGTATCGGAATAAGACCTCCTAGTAAATTTTTAGGAATTTTTTCATATGTAAGTAAATGAAAGCCCGTTCTCAGTAACCAAATATTGTCTTATCTGGCAATATACTTGTACGATTTTAAGCACCATCATTCACTTTTTACACGATATGCGACAGGCTGTGCTAATTCTGGTAATTGTTGTCACTAGCCTGATGGCTATGGCTTTATACTGCCTGGCCCTTATCAATTGGGTGCAGGACTTCTACAGCGGTGTTTATACCGAAAACACCACCGAGGCCGTCGTCGAAACAATGACTCTTCTGGTTTATACCTATGCCGGAATCGAGTTCTTTAAACGTAAAGTAGCCTGATGAAATCTTCCCGGCTTAAACCGTTCTGCTGCTGGCTAGCCTGCTTGTTTTGTCTGGTTGCGACCAGTTCTCGTAGCCAGCAGCTTCCTTTTAAAGGAGCTAATACCATTCTGATTACTACCGATCTGGCCGATAAAGAAGCCTACCTTGCCGTTGCTGAAGTCTTAACCGAACAGGGCGTTGCCTATACAGGCGACAATGATTTCTTAATCATCCGCGCACCCGAAAACGTCTTTGCTGGCAGCAATAAAGGTGCTGTGTTTGAAGGTAAGCTCTATATTAATTCCGGGCTGGCCATGCTCACCGGTTGGCTGCGAAATAGCTCATACATTGTTCAAACCAGTTCATTGGCTGAGCCTAATGGGACTCCCGTCGAATACCGGAAGGGGAGTACTGCCCCACAAAACGAAGGGTTTTTATTTATGGATAACTTGGCCAGAAAACTGCAGCCTGTTTTGCATGGGGTCATGAGTTATAAGCTACAAAACCACCCGTTGTCGTCAAAACGATAAAAGACGTTTTTAGTCTAAGTGTTTCATCTTCTGAACCAAAGTTTACACCTGAAACACAGCTTGTTTTGGGAATTTATGCGCCCCAGCATTTGAATAAATTGCTATTTACCTACAGATTTTATAGGGTAAAATTTAGGTGAAACTTTCTGAACAAATTTTGACCACTCAAGTTCAATTCTGCATTACGCTTGTCCATTATTAACTTCACTACACTACCTTAAAAGCACACAAACTCACTAAAACGTTATGAAAAAAGTACTCATGCTCGCTTCCGTTTTTGCGCTGTTATCGGTGGCGCAATCGGGATTCGCTCAGGCCGTTCAGGAGGCAAAGGCCGCCAAAAAAGAGATGAAGGCCGAAAAGAAAATAGCCAAGGCTAAGGAACATCGCATGGAAGCCAGAACGCACAAAGGGCTTGAAATAAACGGTATTTCAGACCCAAAAACCAGGATGGCTAAAGCAGACCGGAAAATGGAAAAGGCTGAAAAGAAAGTTATGAAAAGGGACGCTAAAGAATTAAAAGCCGTCGCTAAAGATAAGAAGAAAAAGGCCGAAGGCATCGATTAACTAACACACCTAATTACACACAGTTTGGGCTTTTATTGAAAATTCCCTGGACTATTTAGCCCAGGGAATTTTTGTTTAGTTCGGTAGTGGCTTAATTGCGTTTATCGGCAAAGAAAAATTGGTTGATGAATAGACCGATTATCGTATCATGTATAGTAACTGACTTGGAAAAGCAGATCGTTCGGCGGGCCAGGCGTTTTAGCCGGGTCCGAAGAGTAAGATGCTTTCGTTCAAGACTCTGCAATAAAGCTTTGCTTTCCAAACGCAGTCTTTGATCCAAACAATCAAAGTATGCCCACCAGCAGTCTGTTATCCACCTAATTACCTGAATTCTAGCTTGCTCTAATAGAGCTAGTAAGTGACGGAAGGTTTGGTGAGTACGACGACCAAAAACAAAAGCAACCACCTCGCCGGTCACGGCATCCTCTACCCACCATAGCCAGCGCGGCTGCTTCTTATTACGTACGTAAGCCCACATTTCGTCAACTTTAAGCGTGATTTTCAAGCCTTTATTGACATAAACAGGATTGACATAAACAACCTCACTGCTTTTTTTTAAATTGGTTGCTAACTGTATTGCGGTTAACACCCAGGACACGAGCCGTATCGCGCACGCCCGATCCATTCAGCACCATTTGGGTAATTTGCTCTTTAACCAATGGATCACGGGCTTTGTGGGTATAAATCTGCACAAATGTTCGACCGCAGTCGTAGCATCGGTAGCGTTGAGTGCCAGCCCGAGTAGAGCCATAGCGTTTGACTTGTTGAGTTTGACCGCAATGTTTGCAAATAACCGCTTCTAAGACCATCAACAAAGATACCATTTCAACGCAATTCAGCCACGACCCAGCATGTAGTTGAGGTATTTGACCGTAACGACCTGAAACTTGATTCCCCCTTCGGGCAAAAAATAAAATTCATCCGGCCCACCATCTTTCGCTCTGGTGCGTTGCTCAACCACCCAGCCGTCCCGTGTCCAGATTGACACTGCCCCATCCATGCTGTCTTCCCAGTTAAACCCCAAATCCTGTAAGGTCTGTGCGTTAAGTAGTCTTGGCATAACCTAAGGCATTTAATCTTTTTGGATCATCGTCAATATGCTGATTTTTAGCGATTTGCGCGCTTCTAACTCAACCTTACGTCAATTTCCTGAATCGCCAGTTCAGCTTTGGTCAGCTCCAGCTCCCATTCATTTCGCTTGCCGGACTTGGCCTTGTGACCGCCCAGTTTGCGTTTAGCTTCGAGCGCATATCAATCAACCGCCAGTTGTGGTAAGCCAGCTCATAACGCCCCGCATACTCCAAGACAGCGGTGGCGAAGGTGGCTGGCTCCTCAGCATCAACGGTCGACGTTTCGGGCAAAACCGGTTACGCTCCAGATACCGTTTTTTGTCCCAAATGACTTCAATCTGGGCTTTCATCTCAAGAATAGGTTTAAGCAGTTCCGGGCAGTTGTCTGAAGATCCATTGACAAAAAACTGATATTCAGCTGGTTTGGGTAGGACAGGAGTGTACACCTAGGGTTATTAGTTATCACATAAAGTTTATGATAGAAAAAACCAGATTTACAGAATGAGTATATTATTTAAATAGCTGACGACACTAGTTTTACTTGGTTTTTTACGCTTTAGTTGTAACTGCATCGGCCAGATTAGCGTCCGTAAAGTAGGGAAAGGAAAGCGAAGTAAATTAAAAATTAAACAAACGATTATCGGAACAAAGCGTAGAGATTGCTGAATACGCAAAATAGCAAGCAAAAGCGCTCAATTAAGCTCTGTTATATACATTATTTAATGTACTATGAAATTATTAGTTTTATATGCTTTTGAATAAGAAAAATTTTTAATAACAATGGGTAATACATTAAATAAGCGTTCAATGTCAAGAATTTACAGCTCTTTACAAATAGCCAATTTTTAAACATTCTAACTGATATTCTGTTGATAGTCTTACTTCTATAGAATACTCTATAGGGGATATCGTCAATTTTAAACATCAACAATTATGAAACATTCAGGGAAATTAATCAGCGCTGTCGTACTTACTTTGCTACTGGCTGTAGCGAGCTTCAATAGCGCACAGGCACAACTAAAAAGCACAACGACAGCGGAACAATTAGCCGCGGGTTTAACTAATCTCCAGCAGGGGCTTGTTAATGCAAATGTTAACTTATCAAATCTGACTATTCAGGATTTGGTAAATATCGGAAAGGTTGACGTTAAGGATGTAGTAAACGTTAATAATGTGCTCAACAAGAACGAGATTACGGCACTTAATAATTTAATTCGAGATATTACCATCACAAATGTTCTGAATGATCTTTTACGAAATGCCAACATTTTAAACAAAAACCAGGCAGTAGTTGGCCTGCTAAGTAGACAGTTCGTTGTCCAGAATGTAAATCAGCCAACGAACCGATAAAGCCATTTTATAAAACATAACATACAAAAAGCTCCATACAGCAATATGGGGCTTTTTGTATGTTATTAGGTTGTCTTCTTTTATTAACATACTATAGTAGGGTATAACCCTTTAAACCTGTTTAAAAATGCTTGAGCATTCGGCTGATATTGAATAAATTGACTAACAACTCATGGGAGCTAAGGCCTACGGGTAGCGTCTGCAAACTAAACAAAAGCCTGTATGTTGCTTTGTTAATTTGACGCGTCTAACGCTCCGGGATGGCTATAAGCACGCCTATTCTGCTATTAATTCAGCTACATAAATAACTGCCCGCTATCAGTTAGAGGAGGTTAGCTTCATCAAAATTAGCCCGATCACGATCAGGAGCGCGGTCAGTAGACAGGTAAAGCTAAACGCTTCCCCTACCCAGAGAATACCCACAATGAAAGCCCCGCCGTACCAATGCTTGTTCACATGGTATAGGAAGTACCGAGCGGCAAAGTCCGCATCGACAGAGAAAGCAAACAGAAGCTCCCGATCATGGCGATCAGCGTAATTAAGGAGGGGGCCAGTCGGGTGAAGCTCTCAGACGGTAGTACGGGTCATTAGAAGGTAACACCAACAGGATTGTTGCTGTCCCTGAGCCACATAAGCCGGGCGGTCATCGCAACTTTCGGCTACTTTGTGTACATTTATCTATTCCTCCTAACCTTTTTATGAAACGGTTCACCTACCCCGCCTTACTGCTGATGGTTGGCCTGCTCAGCCTAACCGAAAAACCCGCCACCACCGACTGGCCCGAATACAACGGCGGGCCAGATCGCAACCATTTTTCACCGCTCACGCAGCTAAATCCGGGCAACGTAGCGGGCTTACAGGTTGCCTGGGAATATGCGTCGGGTGGCGTCGATACGCTCAAGAACAATACCCAGATTCAATGCAACCCGCTTATCATCGATGGCGTGCTGTACGGCGTTTCGGCAGGGTCGCAGGCTTTTGCGCTCGACGCAGCCACGGGCAAGGAGCTTTGGAAAACAGCTTTCACCGACGATACCTTCGCCATGAATAGCCGGGGCGTTACCTACTGGACCGATGGGAAGGAGGCTCGAATTTTCTTCGCCTACGGCTCGCTGCTTTACGCTCTCGATGCCAGAACGGGCAAACCGGTGACTGGTTTTGGGAATGGTGGCAAAATCAACTTAAAAGAGGGCCTTGCCCGTCCCGGAGCCGACGAGTACGTAGTGAGCAACACGCCAGGCGTGGTCTATAAAAACCTGCTCATTATGGGCCACCGGGTGTCTGAGCTTGCACCGGCCCTACCCGGCGACGTGCGTGCCTACGACCTGCACACGGGGCGGCTCGTCTGGACGTTTCACACCATTCCACACCCCGGCGAGTACGGGGCCGACACCTGGCCCAAAGACGGCTACCGCAACTTCGGGGGTGCCAACAATTGGATGGGAATGGCCATCGACCGGCAGCGCGGCATCGTGTACGTGCCCACGGGGACTGCGGCTTTCGATTTATACGGCAGTACCCGGCCCGGCCAGAACCTGTTCGGCAATAGCCTTATCGCCCTCGACGCAGCCACGGGCAAGCGGCTCTGGCATTTTCAGACGATCCACCACGACATCTGGGATCGCGATATTCCAGCTCCGCCTAACTTATTCACCGTCGTTCATGACGGCAAACAGGTAGATGCCGTGTCGGTTTTATCCAAACAAGGGTTCCTGTTTGTCTTCGACCGGGTCACGGGTAAGCCCCTGTTTCCGATTGAGGAACGACCCATGCCCGCTTCCACTGTTCCGGGAGAAAAAGCCTGGCCCACCCAGCCGATTCCGTTGAAACCCGCGCCGTTTACCCGACAATCGTTTTCGGAAAGCGATATTAACGACTTTGTCACCGACCGCGACACGGTGCTCGCCCAGCTCCGGCGCTGGCAATCGGGTAAGGAGTTCATTCCTCTTCCCCTAAGCCCTAACCGGACCGTGTTTTTCCCCGGCACCGACGGTGGCGCGCAGTGGGGTGGGGCCGCAGTGGACGAAGCCGGCATTATGTACGTTCCCGCCAAGCAGATTCCGGTCACTATGGGGCTTGTTCCGACTCCTGCCGGTTCAGCCAGGGCCGTTGAGCACACCGGTAGCCAGCTCTACCAAACCCACTGTGCCGCCTGCCACGGCCAGAACCGCGAAGGAAGTCACGACGGTAGCTATCCTGCCCTGATCAGTATTTCCCAAAAACGTAACGAGGCATCGGTGGCTCAGGTTCTGGCCAAAGGCCAGGGTATGATGCCTGCCTTTACCTCTCTAAAGGAAGCCGAACGAAAGGCCATCGTGGATTTTCTGTTCGGCAAAACAACGTCCGTTGCCAGCAAAGCGAACCTTAACACTGCGCCTTACCACCACACCGGGTTTACCCGTTGGTATGACCGGGCCGGCTATCCCGTCAGCCGCCCACCCTGGGGCACGCTGACGGCGATTGACATGAATACGGGCGAACACCGTTGGCAGGTCCCGCTGGGCGAGTACCCTGAACTGGTGGCCAAGGGCCTGCCTCCGACGGGCACCGACAACTATGGTGCCCCGGCCGTCACGGCGGGCGGGTTGCTCTTTATTGCCTCCTCCCGCGACGAACTGATTCGGGCTTTCGACCGTAAGACGGGTCGTGAACTCTGGCGCGCCAAACTGCCTGCCGCCGGGTATGCTTCGCCGAGTACCTATGCCGTTAATGGCAAGCAATACGTAGTAATTGCCTGCGGAGGGGGCAAACTCAAAACGAAGTCGGGGGATCGGTACGTGGCGTTTGCTTTGCCGTAAACTGCCTCTTGATGGGTCAGAGGTTGTTTTAAATAGAGACTAAAAAGACTACGATGTTTGGCAAAGCACGTAGATTGTGATGAGCGATTTGCCCGAACTGCGATCAATCGGGAACGTAACGGGGACAAGTCTATTCGCAATCTGATAATAGGTGCTGATGTCAAATCCCTGTTGTATGAATAGCCTATATATAAAAACGCCCGGCTTAGTAAACCGGGCGTTTTTCAACTCCTATGAGAAAAGCCCTATTGGGTTGAACCAAAGACGCGGTTAATGCAGAAGGGTTGCACAGAAAATATAATAGAAACAGGCAGTTCGCATAGTTCAGTTGCTGTGCTTCTTGTAAGCGTCTGCCAGTTTATCGTCGTATTTCATCAGTTTGAAGCCCGGCCCATTATACACCTTCGCGAAGAAAGCCCATTTGTGGTTGCGCAACTCATCGTCTAGTCCCCAGGCTGTAATCAAATGGCAGAACAGGTTGAGTTGTTCATTTTCCGACTTAGACATTCGGGTAATAAACTCGGCCAGGGATTTACTGCCCGTATCCGGCCAATTGGATCCAAGCACCTGAAACAACCCAAAACTGGTTGCCATGCGAGCCGCTTTCAGGTTGAGTACCTTCGCCCGGTCATACAGTTGCCAGCTGTGTGAGGTGCTGGTTGGGTAGCCCTTCCGTAAATGCGGAAAGCTGATATCCGGGTGCGTCGCATCAAACTGGCCCTGCGTGTACCGGTGAAACAGGTGCGGTTCAAAACGAATCACAATGCGCCCGTCGGGTAAGAACCCCCGGCCATTAGATTCAACTTCGGTAACTGCCTTAATAACGGCGACTTCTGTATTCAGACTTTGGGCAGCCTGTCTGTAATCCTGTTCGGTCAATGTGTTAGGCATGGCTTTATTTGTTTAGTCAAATAAAGTAAGTGCCCGGTAATCAATAGCTTTCAATCATTTTATCAAGCGGTTAATTCGCTTCGCCACTGCCTTCCTGTCGGATTTGTTCAGAATTGTATCGACCCTCATTGTCAATAATACCGCCTTCCGAAAGCGACACGCCAAGTATGTCATTTAAGAGTTCTGCGTGTTCGGGCGACAGTTCGATCATGTTGTTCACCGCCTTTTCACCAAACTCCTTTTCCAGGTTGCCCAGCTCCTTATCCGAGCGGGAATCCGAACCATCCGGATTTCGAATAGTGCCTTCTTTCAGATTATGCTTCTTCTCGAACGATCCTATAGTTATGTCGGAGCGATCTTTACGTGGCTTTTTCATAGCTTGAACTGGCTTGGTGTAACTTAGACATATGACGTATATACTGAACTTGTTTGCGGGGTTAACTCTTTAGCCCGGAGAATGGTGTAAAAAATTATTCTGTTAAAATCATTTTTTTCAGATATCCTTCGCCAGTAGCTGATAAGCTAGTATCTTGGTTATCTTTTTACTCAGACTTACAGACAAAACTATGGATGCTAACGATCAGGAAACTAAACTGGCCCATGAGTTAACCCACAGCGTGAATGACGCCCTGAACCGCAGAATTGAAGAACGCTTTCGGGCGGCTCTGCTGCTGGTTAATCCAACACTCGATATGGAGAAGGTAACCGTTATCAGCAATGTGGAAAACGATAACGAACTGTTAGTTGATGGCATCGACGACGAGACTGTTGATCAGGCGATGGCCATTTTTGAAGAGCAGGGAGATGAATAAGCCCTGTTTCTAAGCCAGACAGTGATAAATTTCGATAGGTAAATACATCAGGCCTGATCGATAAATAGTTTATAAGCTATTGTATTTCAATGATTTAATTTAGTGAAAAGCGTATAGCCTCATTGGGTTGTACGCTTTTTTATTGATCGGAGATAAAAACAATTTTATCATAAAATTGTCTTATATACTAAAACGAGTTTACTTTGTTCTAAGATTGGGAACTTACCAAGAAATCTATGAGCATTCTATTATTCTATCTGGTCTTTACTCTGTGCGTAATGCTTATTGGAATGGCTGTTAGTAATATCAGGCACAGACAGGCATTACGACGCTATAACCAACAGGTATTAAAGGCCGTCCGGAAAGTGAAAGACCGATTTAAAACGAAGCAGTACATTCAGCTCAACTATGGAATGCAGCGACCCGGCGATCCTTCCAGACAGATGATGCATGAAGTTAACAGCAATTAGAAATGCACCAGAAGTTCACTAAAAGCATACCCCTACAAACAGCAATTTGACCATAAAAAAGCCGAACGGTATGCTCAGGACCGTTCGGCTTTAAAATTATCGAAAAGAAAAGATTATCAGCTCTATATACGGAAATGAAGTATAGCTTGGATTGCCAGTCAGGAATCGTCCCGAAGCTGGCCTGTTAGCTACCTAAGCAGTAAGGGCTTTAATCGTGGAGTTCGCCAGCTGCCGACGAACAGTTGCCCACCGACGACGAGAGATAGGCAAGACTTCGCCCGTGGTCAGATAAACCAGCCCACCCGAATCGGCTCGCTCCAACCGATCAACATAATACCGGTTAATGATGCAGTTCCGGTGCAAACGAATGAACCACTCCCCGGGTAGTTTGGGTGTATAATACTTGAGTGTTCGAGGCATTAGCATCCGCTGGCCATCGGCCCAGTTCAGCCAACTGTAGTTAGCTTCGGCCTGAAGGTAAACCAGGTTCATCACCGGAAAAGACCTGCGCCCGGTCTCCTTGATATATAATTTAAGCGGGGGCCACTGATGAGGCAATGTGGTGGGAGTGGAGATAAGGGATACGCGGTGCATACAGTTGGATTTTATGAATTACGTTTGTTGAGTATGTTGATGGTCAAAAGTAGAGGTACTAGCTAAAGGCAACTATAAGGTTTGTAACAGCGCCTATAATATTTGTCACATCGTGTATACATAGACGTTTTTTTGCTGTCAGATGGCGTTTTCAGGGATAAAAAAGCCCGGCACTGATTGTGTCGGGCTGTTACAAGCTACGGTTTAGTAATCGGGTAAGACGGGTTATTGACTGATAAGTTCGTAGTTCTTGCCGTTATAAACGAACGTCCAGTGGCGGCTGCCTGAAGCCGTTGGCAGAATGATTCCGTTTTGAAAACTGCCGCCGGGGTTCTGCATCAACGTACCGCTCTGGCCGCTGATCTGGATGTCGGCGGTAGAGTTAGCGTCATACCGGCGAATCACTACAAGTTGACCTGGCGTTTGATTACCCGGGTTGAGAGTGACCGAAACAGCCGTGGCGCCATTATCGACTGAGATAACGGTATGGCCGGCACTGGGCGTAACGGTTGAGGAAGTCGTAATCTTCTGATAAGCGAAATTCGCGCTTCCATCTGCTCCGTCATTGTCTGTACGGGTCCAGCTCCCGCTCCGGAAGGTGTATGTTCCTTTCCCGGCGTCGGTTTGCTGAACGGTCGTTCCTTCGTCAACGCCTGTCATGGCAGTTCGTTCAGCCTGCGTAACAGACGGGTTTGGATTGACCGCGTAGGTCAGGCCACCAGCTTTCACGAACGTATTCTGAAACGACCGATACTGGCCGGTATGAATCAGCTTCCAGGCATCGTTGATGATTGTGTTGCCAGTAACGACCGAGCTGGTATTTTCTGCAGCCTGCACCTGCAGGTAAAAGACCTGCACCGCGCCACTTTCACCTTTGGGCGTTGACCCGGTTAAATCAAACGTATTGTTTTTGACCAGCCAGTCGTAGCCGAAGATCTGGACGGGACTTTCCAGGGCGTTTCGGCTCCGAAACGTATTATTGGTAATGTTTACCTTGCGAATTTTCTCGTTGGTGGCGTCAATGGCTTTATGGGTAAAGCCGTGAATTGTTACGTCCCGGATGTCCCAATAACCCGACAGGTCCGTAATGCCATCAAAGGAAGTCGGTTGGCTGGCCGGGTCGGTCGTGCGGGAGATCAGCTTAATCCCGTTATATTCCGTAGAGCCGAAGGAGTTGTCGTCTTTGCGGGCGTCGAGCGTAATGCTTCCGCCCGAAATGGTATTGTTAAACCCGTATAATTCCATGGCGGCTACCCGCGCCTGTGTAGCCGTGGCAGCAATACCGCCCGATCCATTCTTAAAGACCGACATCTGGATAACGTTATTGGCAAACAAACCACCAATGGAGGTCGCTTCAATAACGCCCCGGTCGGTATTGATCAGCGTATTATTCGTTACGCGCAGGTTGCGGCTGTCGAGCGACAGCAGATACCCCTGATTGCGGGTCGAATATTTAATGACGTTGTTGTCGATCACCAGATTGCGGCCAAGGCTGTTTCCGTTGATTTCAATCGCCATCCAGCAGTAATTAATGTGGTTGTTGGTAATAAGCCAGTTTCCAAAATCTTCATTGGTTGAACCACCCTGACACCAGCCCCAGCCAAAGATGCCATCACCCCCAACTTTATAGATCGTATTGCCCGTAATGATAGCTTTGCGCGTTGTCTGGCCCAGGTGAATCGCGTTGTAGGTGATGGCAGGCGACAGTTCGGTTATTTGCAGAGCCGATGGATCACCGATGTTATAGAACTGACAGTCTTTAATGACAACGTCATCAAGCGAGTGTGTTTCGGTAGCTCCGGTTTCGCCGAGCAGAATGCCGTGTCCCCAGAAATCATTAATACGAATCCGCTCGAAACGAATCCGCCGGGCGTTGTTGGGCGCCGAATTGAGCCGGATAGCTGCCTTTAGCGCTTTGCCCGTTGACGGTCCGGTTATTGTCAGATCCTCGAATGCCAGGTCACCCCGGCCATCTGCCGTAAAAACAGCTCCGTTTCCTGAGAAACTGGCATCCACGATAATGGTGGTGCGATGCATACCGGCCCCCCGAATGGTCAGCCCTTCATTGTGCAGATTCAGTCCGGAATTCAGTTTAAACGTACCGGCGGGTAGATACACAACCCGCTTGGGGTTGTTTACGCCCTGGTAGATAGCATCCTGCAGAGCGGCTGCGTCATCGGTCGTGCCGTTACCGGCTGCGCGCAAATTACTGGCTGTTTCTTCGGTAGCGTTTACCACAATCGACGACATCGGTAGGCTGCCTTTGGGCGAGCGAATTCGCCCGGTGCCTTTGGGCGTAAGAAACAGATCAATATTGGCATCCGCGCCCGTTGCCTTCAGGGCAGGGCCCGACCCGGCGGTTTCACTGCGAATCGTAAACTCGTTGACGGTATTGCTGGCGGGGACCTCGAATTTCAGAATTTCGTTTCCGTTGTTGTCGGACAGATACCCGCCATTAATAAACCTTGGCGCAGTAAGCGTCTTATTGATTAATGACTGAGTAGCCGTCAGGCTGACTACATTTGTACTCAGACGAGCGTCATTGAGCGTACCGGTCGTTAATTGGCTGGCATCGTTTGTTGCACCACCACCGGTGGCAGTAACGCTGATTACGCCTTCCGTTGCTACTAAGCCAGATCCTATTTTGACAACACCATATTGAGTACTACTGGCAACCTGGGCGTAGGAAATCTGCGCAATCAGCAGAAATATCGGTAGGAGAAGGGTTGTGTATCTCATTTTATTTCTCCGATATAGTGACAATCTTATCAGCATGCATGACCCCTGCGCTATCCGCCCAGACCATATACCATTGGTTCGACTTACCGTATCGCTCATCCGAGGTTACCAGCACACGCCGGGACACGTTAGCCGAAAACGTCAGGGCGTTCATGGCTGCATACGTATCAACCGTCTGGTAAGAATCGGCATCTGTAATGCCGTAGCCGGCAAGAGTAGTGGGCTTGTTGGTAACTTTTGAAAATGCCAGAGAGGTTAACCAGGCCGGATTAGCGTAAGAGCCGCTAAGCTGCGCATACCGGCTGTCGCCGGCTGCATTGGACCGCGCCGTCGTGAAATATTGATTGGTGCCTTCCGGAACGTCGGTAGTGACCAGAGTCACTTTGGGACCTCCTTTACCGTTGACGCTGGTTACGGCGCTGGCCGTTGCATTAACCACCTCCGATTGTAGAGCAAACGGACTGAAATTACCGTCTGATAGTTTATGCCCTAACCGACCGGCTGAGTTATACCCAATTACTGTACTTACAGTCGGGCTGGCTAACGTAGTATCGCTTTTAGCCGGTGTAGACTGGGCAAATCCCGATACGCTGATCAGAGTAAGCCCTAAAGCCTTGAGAAGCGTTTTCATGGGTGATCACTAATTGAGTGCTATGTTACTGTTAGCAAATCTATGTAAATATAATTAACAATAACTAACATTGGTAACAAATAAGTTAATAAATATTATAAATAGTAACATCATAAATATGTTAATACAAATGCAGGCAGGTTGTTTGTAAGTTGAACTGACTGGCGCTAGCAGCACAATAAAAAACAGAAATGCCGGACCAGGCATTATCGCCTGATCCGGCACCTAGTGCGTTTTTCGAAAGCTACAACCTGGCTTCAACTACCTTTTTCTCAGCAGTTTGTAGTATCTGTTTACGTCTGATTATAGTGAATAATGCGCGGCTTACTCTTTGAATAACTTCGCAAACAAACCTCTTTAGCCTATCGTTTACGTTCTATAAATAGTCTATAAAACCTGTTTTACTCTACGATATGGAACATACTCACCCAGCTCCACGCTGGTGGCTTCTACTGGCCCGGAGCGCTATTTACGTTCTGATAGGAATATTGATGTTTGTATTTGCCGCTTCCTACACGGCACAGTCTGGTTACATTATTGGCATACTGGCAATCCTGGCCGGAGTAGGGCAACTCGTGTTCTCGTTTGCGAACCGAGGTACGGAAAGCAACAATCTATGGGGAATTCTGCACGGACTGACTGATCTGGCGTTTGGTATCGCCATTTTTGCTTTCTCGCAGGGCACCATCAAGGGGTTTGTAGATGTGCTGGGCTTTTGGGCCATGATGTACGCATTTCTGCAATCTGTTCAGGCCATGTATGCTTTCCTGGCCGCCCGCGGTGGGACAGGGGTCAACCTGTCCAGTGTATTCGTGCATTTTGCCAACGTTGTAACGTCGGGTGCGCTGACCTTTATGCTTCTGCTTCGGCCAGCCGGCTTCGATGAGACACTGAGTTACGTAGGTGTTTTTCCAATTGTTTTGGGCGTTTTGATTTTTATTCTGACAAATCAGATGCGGGCTCAGGCATCCCGAACCTACCATCACCAGTAATAATCTAAAGAGGGCGGTATAAAGCGAATAACCCACTTTATACCGCCCTCTTTAGACTGTGGTAACAATTAAGTGCCCGATACTTGCTCTTCCTGCTTCTGCCGGACCTGCTGACCAATTGGCACATACTCCACTTCGCAGGGGTATCCAAAGAGGCAATTAGTTTTAATTTGCTCAGCGACGCGTTCGGGCACCATCTGCTCCCAGCCATCTTCGCCCTGCTGAATCATTTCGAGCACATGGTCGGTCGAGATATGCAGATTCTGTTCGTTGTAATCCCGAATATCCTCAATCTTATCGTTACGAATCAGGTACTGATACAGCGGTTCCAGCGTGGGCGGAAGCTGAAACTCATTGCACGTATAAATCTGTCCCTGTCTTAGGGTTGGGTAAACAAACAGCTTTACTTTCCGGCTGAACAGCGTCGCGAACGACTCCAGAATGCCGCCCGGCAAAAACTCATAATGCCCTTCTTCAAAAATGTATTCCAGGTTTGGGATACCCAATACCAGACCAATCTTCAGCCGGGTCAGCCGGGCCAGGTAAGCAACCAGTTTATAATATTCCAAGTAGTTGGAAATCATTACGGTCTGGCCCATCGAGCAAAGAATATCAACCCGGTCCAGAAAGTCTTTCTCGTCGATTCCCTGGTCATTAGCTTTCAGATTATGCAGGGTCAGCTCGGCCATCGATACCACGCGGGTTTCGTCAACGTCGTCTTCAGCTTTAAACTGCTTCTGTGCGTTCTGAATCATATCCATCTGAACGTTCGTGACGGGGCGCAGCCGCCCGCGCATAACCAGAATATGCTTCTTGTACAGAGCTTCGGAGGGCTGGAGTACCTGTCCGTCCGGACCAAACAGAGCCGCGTCGGTAAAACCGTTTTTAACCAGATGCAGGCTCATCAGCCGGTTATCTACGTCGGCAAAGTCGGGACCGCTAAACCGGATCATATCAATCTGAATACGCTCCGGCGCGAGGTCGTCCATGAGCGACAGGACCAGCGTTTCGGGTGATTTGGCGTAGTAGTAACACCCGTAAATCAGGTTGACGCCAATAACGCCGAGGGCTTGCTGCTGCAATACGTTCTCATTATCAAGCATCCGGACGTGAATAATGACGTCATTATACCCCGCCTGGGGGGTTAGCTGAAACCGGCAGCCAATCCAGCCATGGGCATCGTTGGTCTTCTGATAATTCAGGGCCACAACCGTATTGGCAAAAGCAAAGAAGGTGGTATCGGGGCCACGTTTTTCGGCTAACCGCTTTTCCAGCAGACTATACTCTTTATTGAGCATCTTGACCAGCCGCGATTCAACAACGTAACGGCCACTTTCTTCAACGCCGTAAATCGAATCGCTGAAGGTCATGTCGTATGCCGACATCGTTTTAGCAATGGTGCCCGAGGAGCCACCTGCCTTAAAAAACATAGCGGCCGTTTCCTGCCCGGCCCCAATCTCAGCAAACGAACCGTATATGCGTCGGTCGAGGTTGATGCGTAGCGCTTTCTGCTTGGTACCTATATTTTTTTCGTACATCGTGTTGGCAGCTTGCTGATAGATGTTAAAGTTACGGACTGACACAGACAAAACCCATGCCTCATTGTATGGTCAACGTTGGTGCAGGATGTCTTGTTTGCCGCCGGAATGGCTTCTGGCGCACAAATATTTAGTAAAACAAGCAAAAGGCAGCCCGAAGACTGCCTTTTGTTATACCATTCACTGCATTTACTTAGTTAGCAGGCATTGGCAGGGGCCTGGGCAACGAATAGAACATGTTGCTTCCTCCGGCTTTACGTTCCACTGAGGAACCAACCGACGGAAGAACCTTATCTTCCGTAGCCGCCCGGCGGGCCGTTCGGGTGCCGGTGATCTGGTAAATAGCCTCGGCCAGATACTTCTCTGTAATATCGCCCAGCGGTTTCAGGCTAAGGCCCTCACTAAACTCAACCTTTGGTTTGAAGCCTGTCGAGTAATCAGACTGATTATCTTTATTGAACGACTTGCTGACAATAGGCTGCATGCCCCATTTAATCCGTTTGGTGTTATCCGATATAGTAATTGAACCGACGTTCTTCCCATAGGTCGTCTGGCCAATTGTATACACCTGCTGATTCATGTAAGGCTTCAGGCCGTTGATAACCAGCTCGCTGGCCGAGGCTGTGCTACCCGTTGTGAGCACATATACCTGATTCAAATTAGCGCCAATGTTATTGGCTTTTTGCTGCAGGTAATCGTAAAAGAAGTCGGCACCGTACTGTTTCTGCAACTCCGGCGTAATGAGCGCGTTCCACTCTTTACGAACAAAGACCGACTTGGTTGCCACGTTCTTGGCAATCAGGCTGCCAATCAGGGTAGCCGACGATACATAGCCACCGGGATTATACCGGAAATCAAGTACCAACTCGTTAACGCCCTTCGACTTAAACTTCCCAAAAATGGCATCAAGCTGCTGGTCGTAGGTGGCGACGCTGCTGCCATTCGGGCCCGGCACAAACTGGTTGTAAACCAGATAGCCAATCTTTTTAGCGCCAATAGTATACACCGAATCCATATACACCGGATTTTCCTGGAAGACGACGGAGGTAATGGATTTTGTCTCATCCGTATTCACCAGCCCTGTATTGTCGATTTTAGCGAGTGTATAGGTTTTGGTATCACCTGCGCCATATAGCAAGTCGCTATAATTGGTAGTCGTTAGCGCAGTGTTATTCACCTTATAAAAAATATTACCGCGTTTCATACCTGCCTGAGCAGCAGGCGACCCCGGCAGAACGTATAATACCTGACCAATCACATCCTGCGAGCCCGACGTGCGCAGGTAAAGCTTGAACTCCATACCCGTGGTTTTCGATTCTCCGCTCAGACCGGCCTTCAGCTCATCGGCACTTTCCTGAATCCAGGAGAACCGGTCGCCGGTTGGGTTTGATGTCACGTTGTATTTATACAGCAAAGACTCAAAGAAAGTACCAGGCGTCTGTGCCTTGTCTGGGTTGGCAGGAATTTTATCGTTCCAGTAATAATACACCTTCATGTTTTCCAGTATCCAGTTGTTCACTTCGGAAGTCGTGGCTACTGCCGAGGTCGTTGATGAAGGGTTTGATGACTGAGCAGGCGTAACGTCGTTCTCCTTCTTACACGAAGTCATCAAAAACGCGCCGGAAACTGCCAGTAACAGTGCAGGGCGCAAAACGCGAAATGTTCTCATAGATATCTGTTGAAGTTCGCAGGTAAGTGCTCTTATAAAACGCAGAAGACCTCAATAAAATTCTTAAAACCGGATTAAATAAAAAGAGCCGGGCGTTAGCTGATAGCTATCTTAAGTGGGTAGGCTAACCCCCTTCTATTCAGATCCCAATGTCCCGGATTTTAACAAAACGCATCTTCAATATGGCGGATGCGGAGTTCGATGCCTGTCTTGGTTACGGCCACAATATCAAACCGAACATCGAATTGCCAGTTTTGGGCGAAGATGTACTGTTCGGCAGCCTTCATAACAAGTCGGGCTTTGGTGTAGTTGACAAATTCCTCGGGGTTGCCGTAGCTAATGTTAGTGCGGGTTTTGACCTCGGCAAAAACAAGCAGCTTTCCTTTCTGAGCAATCAGGTCGATTTCGGCGTGTTGATAGCGGTAATTTCGGGTCAGAATTTCGTAGCCTTTATCCTGCAGATAGCGAACGGCCTCGGCTTCGCCCTGTTTGCCGGTTTCGTTGTGCTGGGCCATGGGTGGGGTCTGGAGTAAAATAAGGAATCGAACGAAGCCGAACGCCCCGTTGTTGTCAGGGGAGCGGAAGACCGCATTTTTGTAAAGCAATGAATAGTCGGGCGAATAAACAAGTTGAGGTTCGGGAGTTAGGCATGGTTGACTATCAGAGCGCCTGGGATGAACAGGAGCGTCTGTTTGCGGAGATCGTTAGCCAGAAATTGCAGAATCGGTCACGGGCGGCCGACGAGCAGCAGCCAACGCCGAATTACCTCTTGTTTTGTCAGCATCCGCACGTCTATACACTCGGCACGAGCGGCCACGAAAACAATCTGCTGGTTGACGAAAACCGGCTGACGAACGAGCTGGGTGCAACGTTCTATAAAATCCGGCGGGGTGGCGACATTACGTACCATGGCCCCGGCCAGTTGGTTGGCTACCCGATTCTGGACCTGGATAACTTCTTTACGGATATTCACCGCTACATGCGGTTGCTGGAAGAAAGCATTATCCTGACGCTGGCCGACTACGGTCTGAGCGCTGGCCGGATTGACGGGCTGACGGGCGTATGGCTGGACCATAATGGAGGCCCTTGCCCCCGTAAAATCTGCGCCATGGGCGTTAAGGCGAGCCGTTGGGTAACGATGCATGGTTTTGCTTTGAACGTCAACACAGATTTATCATATTTTAGCCATATTGTCCCCTGCGGCATCGCCGACAAGGCTGTTACGTCGCTGGCAGCCGAACTGAGCCGCGACGTATCGCTGGAAGAAGTGGCTGGCTATGTTCGGCGGCATCTGGCGCAGTTGTTCGAAATGGAGTTGGTTCTTAATATTGAAACGCAGGTTTAAGTGAGTACATCGCTGCGTTCTGTGAATGGACAATGAAGAAAGACATTAATTTTTTGCCTGTGGAGGGCGTTCAGGTGGTTATCGCCCGTAAGGAGAATCTTACCGGTGAATACGATTGGCAGGTTTATTTGATTAATCAGAATACTGTACCTATTAAAACCGTATTCGTTACGTCGAAAGGCTACGGCAAAAAAGACGAGGAGGAACAGAAAACGTCAACCCTGCGGCATTTCTTTGCGGAGGTGCAGCCGGGCGCACACGAGGTTGTTGAGACAATCATGCCCGATGTATTTCACCTTAACAACGAATACTGGGTAAGCTACTATATTGATAATCAGGTATTTGACAAAAAGTTTATTTTTGTGCCTGACAGCATAGTCGAAGAAAATCTCGTTACGGTTCCCGCGCTCGGACTGGAAGGGATTTTACACGAATAACGACAAAATGCGCCTATGCCCCCATCCGTCTCCTGGAAACGCCGACTCAAGAACTTCTTGTTTATTGACGTAAAGAAGGAATTTGGCTACCTGTACTTGTGCCGGCGCCTGATGGTCAATGGCCTGCCGTTACCGCCGGCTTTGCAGATTTCAGGTAAAAAGCCCTGGGAGGTTACCCATCAGGATACGCTGGAACACGGGCAGTTTAGCGACAAACGGCATTTTGTGTCGCTCGATCTGCTGGCCGCCACGCTGAATGTGCCTACCTGCCCGCTTGAATGACTTAGTAATCGGACCAGCGAAGTCTAGTACCGCGAACATGATTGGCCGAATCAAACAGTATGCCTGGGATTCAGTAGTAGTACTTGTGCAGGTTTATCTGCGCCTGGTAGGCGCCCCGCTCGTGGCTGACGAGCCTATTATTTTAAGTGATTAAGCCCGTTATAATACGGGCAAACTATATGAGAAACGGAAAACCAAAGCAAAATAAATACAACCGGCCCGGCAGCGGACCGTCCAGTACGGCGCGTCCCCGCGAAAAGGGGCTGGAAAAACCGGGTAAAGGACATGCTGGAATGGGGCGACCTATTCAACAGGCTGATTCTTTCCTCGACGAACTGAAAAACGACTTAATAGCGTTTTTTCAGATCAACGATGAGCAGTCGTTTACGCAGGAGCAGGTTCTGGACCATTTTGAAACCAGCGACCGGCGAATGAAGCTAATCATGCACGGCCTGATCGGCGAACTGACCGAAGAAGGTACACTGGTACGTCAGCCCGATGGCAGCTACCGCGCCGATGCTGACGCTAACCTGATCGAGGGCGTGGTCGACCACGTCAATTCGCGGTTTGCGTTTGTAATTCCTAATACGGCCAATGGCATTCGCGGTGATCGTAACGATGACATCTGGGTATCGACCGAAGACCTCAACGGAGCCGTTGATGGCGACCGGGTGCGGGTAGTTCGCTTTACGGATTCACGGAATCGGGGTCGGCGCATTGAAGGGAAGGTTGCCAGTGTCATTGAACGGGGCCGCACCGAACTGGTAGGGCGTATTGAAGTATGGCCGACTTATGGCTACGTCATTGCCGACAGTAAGAAGATTTACGACGATATCTATATCCCGAAAGAAAAGCTGGGTGGTGCTACTAACGACGATAAAGTCATTGTTCGACTAACCAAGTTTCCTGATCCGAATACCAGCAAACAGCGCTTTGAGGGCGAAGTTGTCACTATTTTGGGCGCAGCCGGGGATAACAATACCGAAATGCACGCGATCCTGGCGGAATTCGGACTGCCGATTCATTTCCCGGAGGACGTAGAACAGGAGGCCGAGGCCATTCCCACCACAATTACGGAGCAGGATCTGGCGAACCGGCGCGATATGCGCGAAGTCACAACCTTTACGATTGACCCGGTCGATGCGAAGGATTTTGACGACGCCTTATCGGTGCAGATGCTCGACAATGGCAATTATGAAATTGGTGTTCACATCGCCGACGTAACGCATTACGTCCGGCCCGGCTCAAAACTTGAGGAAGAAGCCTTTAAACGAGCTACATCCGTGTATCTGGTTGACCGCGTCGTGCCAATGCTGCCCGAGAAGCTCTCGAACGGCCTGTGTTCGCTCCGGCCCAACGAAGATAAGCTGACCTTCTCGGCGGTGTTTGAGCTAACGCCCGACGCCCGCATTGTGAACGAATGGTTTGGTCGTACGGCAACTCACTCCGACCGGCGGTTTTCGTACGAAGAAGCGCAGGATATTCTGAATAACAGCAACGGCGATTACCTCGAAGAACTTCGGCTGCTGAACGAGCTTGCCTACAAACTTCGCGATGAACGTTTCAAACACGGGGCAATCAACTTCGAGACGGTTGAAGTACGGTTCAAACTGGACGAAAACGGCGTGCCGCTGTCGGTTTACCCAAAGATTCGGCAGGATACCAATAAACTCATCGAAGAGTTTATGCTGCTGGCGAATAAGCGTGTAGCTGAGTTCGTCCACACGCTGTCGAAGCAGAATAAGAACGGGGAAGAAAATACGATGGTGTACCGCGTTCACGAAGGCCCCGACGAAGATAAGCTGCGGCAGTTTGCCGACTTCGCCGGTCGGCTGGGCTTCCGGCTAAAAGTGGACGAGGAGCATCTATCGAACTCGATGAACCAGTTTATGGCGAGTATCGAAGGGCGTCCCGAAGCCAATATGCTTCAGCAACTGGCCGTTCGGACCATGTCCAAGGCGCGCTACAGTACCGAAGACATCGGCCACTTTGGTCTGGCGTTCCGGCGGTATTCGCACTTTACGTCGCCCATCCGGCGCTATCCGGATATGATGGCCCACCGTCTGCTGCAGCATTACCTGAACAAAGGCAAACCCGGTGATCGCGAGGAATACGAGGAAAAATGCAAACACTCGTCGAATCGGGAAAAAATGGCTTCTGATGCCGAGCGGGCCAGCATTAAGTACAAGCAGGTCGAGTTCATGAGCCGGATGGACCCCAATCGGACATTTGAGGGCGTCATTTCAGGCGTGACCGAGTTCGGAATCTTTGTGGAAATCACGGAAAACAGTTGCGAAGGTCTCGTGCGGATGCAGGACCTGAGCGATGATTATTACGAGTTCGACAAAGAGAACTACCGCATCATCGGCCAGCGGCACAAGAAGATGTTTACCTTCGGCGATCAGGTGGAAGTGCGCGTGAAAGAAACAAACCTGGCGCGCCGTAGCATGGACTTCGCGCTGGTGAGCGACAAAGCTGGTCGGGCTACTGATTCGAGTGCAGGTCGGCGGTCGGGTCGGCGCGACGAAGACCGGAGTTCGCGGTCGGCTGGTCCGCGTGCGTCATCATCCCGGCGTGGCAGCAGTGCTGGCCGTACAGAAGGGACGGCGGCCAAGGGCGAGAACCGGCGCGGAGGTCGCGGACGGCGATAGAAGGATTAAATCAAACGCCCGGTTGGTTCGCTTGCCGGGCGTTTTCGTTTAAAATCAGCTTTTAAGAACTATGGATGAATTTATGCAGGAGGCCATCCGGCAGGCCCGCAAAAGTCTGAGCGAAGGGGGGATTCCGATTGGGTCGGCGTTAGTGAAAAACGGTAAACTGGTGGCATCGGGCCATAACAAACGGGTGCAGGAAGATAACCCGATTCTGCACGGCGAAATGGATTGTCTGAATAACGCAGGGCGCGTCGGCTCATTCCGCGATACGGTCATTTACTCAACGCTGATGCCCTGCTATATGTGTGCGGGTACGATTGTGCAGTTCAAAATTCCGAAGGTGATCGTGGGCGAGTCCCGGACGTTTCCCGGTGCGCGGGAATTCATGGAACAGCATGGCGTCGAAGTGATTGACCTTGACCTGCCGGAGTGCGTAGAGATGATGAACCAATTCATTGCCGATAAGCCCACCCTGTGGCATGAAGACATTGGTGAGTTGTAAATCTATTGATTTACAGGATAATTGACCGTTTGCGAAATAAAAAGGCGTGCTTGCTGGCCCTTGTAACCAATAGGCTTTGATCAGGTCCGTAAAGCGTTTACTTTGTCGGGAGTATCTCTACCGTAACAAACTGACATTGTGAAACTTTACTGGAAATGTGTCCTTTGGGGAGCCGTGGGGTTCGCCCAAATCTCCGTTGCCTCCGCGCAGCGATCGCTCATCTGGCAGGAGAAGCCGGGTTCCTGGTTACTAAATACCGGCGTGGGGTTGACCCGCTATGCTGGCGACATGAACGAATGGGGCGACTTGGCTCATCTGCGATTAGGAACGGCGCTGAACGCAGCGGCTGCCTATCGCTTTACGTACCGAGTTTCGTTTCGTGCCGAAGCGCAGCTGTATTACATCTACGGCAGCCAGCGCTATACGCGCATTGACTACAATAATCTATCTTTTCGCAGCCTGAACCCCGACCTCTGGGCGGGCCTTCAGATAGATTTTCGGCGCGTCGATGATCGGTATCGCTTCAGCATCCCCTACGCGTTTGCAGGGGCTGGATTTACGTACATGACGCCCCGAGCCATCTATAAAGGCAGGTCATACAACCTGGCCAGCCTGCGTACCGAAGGCGTAGCCTACAACCGTCTGCCCGTCATTGTGCGCTATGGGTTAGGGCTGCCGGTTCTGGCTGGTGATGGGTTTAAACTTCATCTGGAAGGAGCTTATACCCATGTTATGAGCGACTACCTGGATGATGTCAGCACGGTTTATCCAAGCCGGAAAGGAATGAGCGAACTGGCCGCGGCCCTCTCGGATCGGCGGCCGGAAAAGGGAGGTTCCCCAAATTCAGCAGGGGCTCAGCGCGGTAACAGCCAGAAGCGGGATGGTTATCTGACCGTGTCCGGACGATTGATTTTTGTCTTGAGTACAAAGGCGCAGCGAAACTACCGTCGATCCTTTGGCGGTTAGGGTTTTGGGGGCATTTGCCTTATTTTTGGCGTAAAACCCCGCGGACCTCCGCTTAGTCGAATGAATCCAGCCGTTTTTGTTGACGCATTACAAAACGAACTTCAACATATTCAGTACGGGCAGAACCCTCTCGAACTTTACGAACCCATTCGGTACATCATGAACCTCGGCGGAAAGCGGATGCGTCCGCTGATGACGCTGATGTCGGCTTATCTGTTCACGGATGATTGGCAAAAGGCCATTCGGCCCGCGCTGGCGGTGGAGGTCTTTCATAACTTTACGCTCATGCACGACGACATCATGGACCAGGCACCGTTGCGCCGGGGTCAGCCGACCGTGCACGAAAAGTGGAACCACAACATCGCTATCTTATCGGGAGATGTCATGCTGGTGAACGCCTATCAGTTGCTCTTAGACGTAGAAGCCGATAAGCTGAAGCGGGTAATGAATCGGTTTACACGGACGGCTGCTGAGGTCTGCGAAGGTCAGCAGTTGGATATGAATTTCGAAACGCGCTGGGACGTAACGGAGGCCGAATACATCGAGATGATCCGGTTGAAAACGTCCGTTCTATTGGGCTATGCCCTGGAACTGGGCGGCCTGATTGCCGGTGTTGATGATGAAACGACTCGCCATCTGTATGAAGGGGGGATGAACATCGGTATCGGATTTCAGTTGAAAGATGATCTGCTGGATGTATATGGCGATCCGGTTAAGTTCGGCAAGCAGGTCGGGGGGGACATTATTGCCAACAAAAAAACATTTCTGCTTATTGAAGCGCTCGAAAAAGCCGACGGGGCGCTCCGGGAGGAGTTGAACGACTGGCTGAACCAGGCTGAATTTGATAAAGCCGAAAAAGTACAGGCCGTAACGGCGATTTACGACCGGTTGGGTATCCGGCAGAGTACCGAAGAGCGCATTAATAATTACTTTGACCATGGGTTTACTAACTTCGATCAGATCAGGGCCGACCCTGACCGAAAAAACCTGCTAATCCAGTTTGCCCGGCAGTTAGTTGAACGTGAGAGCTGATAAACTGTTAATAATTTGAGTAGGCAACCTTAAAAGAGCAGCCGCAAAGAGGCCAAATAGCTAACGACATTTCTAATGAGCGTAACCGTATTAATCATTCTCGTCACGGCAGGTATCAGCGTCTGGGCCTGGAATAATCCAACCATCATGGATCGCTGGATCATGAACCCGTATCGGGTCGCCAGCCGGGGCGAATATTACCGCCTGCTGACCTCCGGTTTCCTGCATGCCGATTGGGGGCACCTGATCTTCAATATGCTGAGTCTTTATTTCTTCGGTGGCTTTATCGAGCAGGTCTTCGGGTTGTTATTTGAGGGTAGTGGCGCACTTTATCTAATTGGTTTTTATCTGGTTGGGATTCTGGTTTCGGATATTCCGAGTTTTCTGAAGCACCGTAACGATCCGGGATATAACTCGCTGGGCGCTTCGGGGGGCGTATCGGCCGTTATTTTTGCCGCTATTCTATTCCGCCCGCTTACGCCTATCTATTTGTACTTTATTCCAATCGGGATTCCCGGCTTCATTTTCGGAGCGCTGTATCTGGCCTATTCCTATTACGAAGCGCAACGAGGACGCGGTAACGTAAACCACGATGCGCATTTCTACGGAGCCCTGTTCGGCATTGTGTTTATGATTGTAGTGTATCCGCTGGTTCTGCCGCAGTTTATCGAGCAGATCGCTGGCTGGCGCCCATTTTAACAGCTTAATGTTGTCGTAGTCGGAAACGCATGTTTCGTATTCTCAAGCAACCCTATCCGTTTGACGAGCCTGCCAGTCGGGCTTGGATACGGGCCGCTCTGATTGGCGCTTTTGTGGGTCTGTTCCTGCTTACGTTTCAGCCGTTCGGTACGGAGCATTGGCAGACGCCCTATAAGGTCTGGAAATTGCTTGGCTTTGGCTTGGTCAGCTTTGTCATAACCGCCTTTAACTTCCTGGTATGGCCCCGGCTGTTTCCCCGTACGTTTAAGGAAGAAAGCTGGACGGTGGGTAAGGCGATTCTGTTTATCATGGCCAATATCCTGCTGATTGCCCTGGGGAATCAAGGGTATATGGCCTTGATTACGGACGAAGTCGTTGGGCTGCCCGACATTGCCGGAATGATTTTGATTACGTTTCTGATCGGCATTTTTCCAACGGCGGGCACGGTCATGGCTAGTTATATTATTCATCTGCGCCGGTACGTCCGGCAAGCTGCCGAACTGCCCACGCACACTGCAGGTACCGTGTCTTCTTCCGTTGGACAAACGCCCTTTTCTTCGTCGGATGCCCTATCAACTGCCCCGCTGACGCTCGTTGCTGAAAATGAGAAAGACACGCTGACCTTTCCGGCGGCTGATCTGCTATTCATTGAGTCGAGCGATAATTACTGCACGGTTGTCTATCTGAAGGACGGTCTGGGTGTCAAATCTCTGCTCCGTAGCAGCCTGAGCCGGTTAACAGCCCAAATTAATACGCCCCAAATTCTTCGGTGCCATCGTTCCTACGTAGTCAACCTCGATCGGGTGGAGCGGGTAACAGGCAACGCGCAGGGTTACAGGCTGCATTTCCTGGGGGGGCAGTGGCAGATTCCCGTTGCCCGGCAGTACAACGATACGATAGTTGCCCGGCTTAAATCTGAGTAAAACGTCCCTCCATTCGTCCCAAAACCGGTTTTTGGTTGCTATTCACCCCAAACTCTGTCGTTTAGCCCTTAAAGTTGCAGCCGCTGCAAAGACCGCTGTAGGTTTGTCCTGTCGCTTCGGCGCGTCAGTCACTAGCAAACCTGATACGGCTCATGAAAACGCTCATTTTATCTTCTCTGATTATCCACATTACTGCGGGCACTATCGCGCTGCTGGTTGGTTTGATTCCTATGTTTTCGGCTAAAGGAAGCCGATTGCACAACCGCAGTGGCCTGGTCTTCGTATACTGCATGATTACGGTCGCCATCACCGCCCTGCTGCTGTGTGTTCTGCAACCAATAAGGATGATGCGGCTGTTTCTGACCGGTATCGCCGTGCTTAGCTTTTATTTAAGCATGACGGGCTGGCGGGCAACGAAACAGAAAAAAAACGGCCCGACGGCGTTCGATCGCGGCCTGACTTATGTAACATTAGTAGTTAGCTTAGGTATGATTGGCTTTGGGCTGAATCTGCTGATCGGCCATGGCGTCTCGTTTTTCGCCATTGTTTTCTCCTTCTTTGGCATCCTGACGGGCGTTTTCGCTCTGCAGGATGCCCGTCAGTTTGGGCGGCCTACTGAAAAAATGCACTGGTTTTTCCAGCACTTTACGCGCATGGGCGGTTCTTATATCGCTACGTTCACAGCCGCCATCGTAACAAATATGGCACGGGTTACGCCGGCCGGAGCACCGGAATGGATCGCAACGGCCGCCTGGATTGCGCCGTCGGTAGTAGGCGGCATGCTGATTGGCCGAACCGTACGGCATTACAAGCTGAAATTCAGCAAACCGAAGGCGGCACTGGTTTCCTGAGTGAGCTATTGTTTGAGCCGCTCTTTGGCGATGGGCAGGGCTTTTTCGGCCCAGAGCCGCATCTGCCGGCCGGAGTAGTGCAGGCCATCGCTGGCAAACTGCGTGTTGTCGCCGGCGGCCTGGCGGGTTAGGGGGGTAATGTCAACGAACGTAATGCCTGCTTTCTGGCACTCGTCCTGCGCGATGGCATTGAACTGATTAATCTCGGCGGTAATACGGCCTTTATCCTGGTTTCGGGCAAATGGTGATGTGCCCCAGTCAGGTATCGAGAGGACAAACACCCGACCTGCTTTACCTCCAGCAAACTGGGTAGCCGTTTGCAGCAACGCCCGAAATTCGGCTTGGTAGCGGTCCGGGGACTGACCCCGATACTGGTTGTTTACACCAATGAGCAGAGAGACCAGGCCATAGGTCTTCTGGTTGCCACTGGCTTTGATGGCATCCTGTAGTTCGGCCGTTGTCCAGCCGGTTCGGGCGATAATGTCCGGGTCGGCAATGTTGACGCTGTCGTTGCGCAGCATCTCCGCCAGTTGAACGCTCCAGCGCTCGTACTCCGATACGCTCTCGCCAATGGTGTATGAATCGCCGAGGGATAAAAACTGTAGCTTTGATTTGGCCGCGTTTGGAGTGCTAACCATGACGGATGGTTGGGTGCAGGCCAGCAGTAAAGCCGTCTGCACAAGAATCAATACTAGTAAACGAATTGCCATGATTTACCTACGAAGCTAACCAATTCCCGGATTTTTGGTCCAATAGCCCGGTCATAAATCATGACAATTCGTGTCACTTAGAATCCGGATTTACACATCCTGCTCCAGCAGAAAGGCCTTGATGAACGGATCAATGTCACCGTCCAGCACAGCATCTGTATTGGAGGTTTGATAGCCCGTACGGTGGTCTTTCACGCGCCGGTCGTCCAGGACGTAAGACCGGATCTGCGAACCCCACTCAATCTTCTGTTTACCGGCTTCAACTTCGGCGCGGGCTGCGTTACGCTTCTGCACCTCGATCTCGTAGAGCTTGGATTTGAGCAGGCGCATAGCAACTTCTTTGTTCTGTAACTGACTGCGTTCTTGCTGGCATTCGATGATCAGACCCGAAGGCCGGTGCCGCAACCGAACCGCCGTTTCAACTTTGTTTACGTTCTGCCCACCGGCCCCACCCGACCGGAATGTGTCCCATTCAATATCAGCTGGATTTACTTCAATCTGAATGGTGTCGTCTACCAGCGGATAGGCGAATACTGATGCAAAGGACGTGTGCCGACGCGCGTTGGAATCGAACGGCGAGACGCGAACCAGCCGGTGAACGCCGTTTTCGGATTTCAAAAACCCATACGCAAGCGCGCCATCTACTTCAATGGTGGCCGACTTAATTCCGGCTGTGTCGCCTTCCTGGTAGTCAACCTGCTTCAGCCCGTAACCGTGTTTTTCGGCCCAGCGCATATACATCCGGTAGAGCATGTCGGCCCAGTCCTGACTTTCGGTGCCACCCGCCCCGGCGTTGATTTCCAGAACCGCGCTGAGCTGATCTTCTTCATTGCCGAGCATCTTTTTGAGTTCCAGATCTTCGAGCGTTGCCGAGACTTTCCGGCCTTCTTCATCAACCTCCTCTTCCGTAACTTCGCCTGCTTCATAGAATTCGAACAGCGTTTCGAGGTCGCCGAACTGGCTGTTGAGTTTCTCATAGCCGGTGGTCCAGCCTTTTAGGGCGCGGACCTGCTTCATAACGCCTTCGGCCCGGGCGGCATCGTTCCAGAACTCGGGCTGAAAGGTTTGCTGTTCGAGTTCGGCTAGCTGTTCTTTCTTCGTATCGTAGTCAAAGGTACCCCCTCAGGGCCTCTACTCTGGCCCTCAAGTCGGTCAACTGGTCAGTTGTCATGAACTTGTCGTATGCGTGTTGTTAGGTATTCCGCAAAGATAAACAAAACCAGCGGGGCCGGTTGTTTCCGGCGAAAGGGTATATTGTCAGAAAACGATTGAGTTATTAGGGTACAGCGTCGTATTGTTGCTATACCAGACACCAGTTGGATGCCCTGCAATTGCCCGTCTGCCGGGGCAAAGGCATCCGGCTGGTTGTCGAGCCCGCCGATTTAGGGTAATCTCAGCAGCGGGTTTCGGCGCAAATCAACTTTTCAACCTACCTTTGCGTTCTCTTTTTGAGGACAGTATTCCTTTTTCAATCTGTAATATTCATTCTTAGATAATGGCTTCACAATACGATGTAATCGTTGTGGGTAGCGGGCCGGGCGGCTATGTAGCCGCTATCCGGGCGTCGCAGTTGGGTATGAAAACGGCCGTCATTGAGCGCGAAAGCCTCGGCGGTATCTGTCTGAACTGGGGTTGTATCCCGACCAAAGCCCTACTCAAATCGGCACAGGTTTTTGAATACATTAAGCACTCGGCCGACTACGGCATTACGGTGCAGGGCGAGTCGCAAGCCGATTTCGGAGCCGTTATTAAGCGGAGCCGGGGCGTAGCCGACAGCATGAGCAAGGGCGTTCAGTTCTTGATGAAGAAAAATAAAATCGACATCATTAACGGGGTCGGTAAGGTGAAGCCCGGTAAAAAGGTCGAAGTGACCGGTGCCGATGGCAAAGCAACGGATTACGAAGCCAAACATATCATCATCGCTACCGGCGGACGTGCCCGTCAACTGCCAAGCGTTCCGTTCGACGGTCAGAAGGTAATTGAATACCGCAAGGCCATGTCGCTCGAAAAGCGGCCTGATTCTATGCTGATCATTGGCTCGGGCGCTATCGGCGTTGAGTTTGCTTACGTCTACGCCAGTATGGGTACGAAAGTGACGATTATCGAGTTTATGCCGAACGTGGTGCCCGTTGAAGACGAAGATATCTCCAAAGAACTCGCCAAGCAGTACAAAAAGCTGGGTATTGAGATTTATACAAAGTCGGAAGTAATGAAGGTGGACACCAGCGGCCAGGGCTGCAAAGTGTTCGTCAAAACGCCGGACGGCGAGAAGACCTTCGAAACCGACATCGTTCTGTCGGCAGCGGGTGTGGTGGCCAATATTGAAAACATCGGGCTGGAAGAAACAGGTATCAGTGTCGATCGGGGTAAAATCGTTACGGACGATTATTACCGCACCAATGTAGAAGGGTATTATGCTATCGGCGACGTAACGAAAGGACAGGCGCTCGCCCACGTAGCTTCCGCCGAGGGAATTATCTGCGTCGAGAAGATCGCCGGTCTGCCGCACGTTGAGCCTCTGAACTACAACAATATTCCCGGCTGTACGTATTGCACACCTGAAATCGCGTCGGTTGGCTACACGGAGAAGGCCGCTCGTGAAGCCGGTTATGAGCTGAAAGTAGGTAAATTTCCCTTCACGGCATCAGGTAAGGCCAAAGCTTCTGGTACACCGGAAGGCTTTGTAAAGGTGATTTTCGACGCTAAATACGGCGAATTCCTGGGCGCACACTTCATTGGCAATAACGTAACCGAAATGATTGCCGAAGTAGTAGCCGCCCGGAAGCTCGAAACGACCGGCGAAGAAATTCTGAAATCCGTTCACCCACACCCGACCATGTCGGAAGCGATCAAAGACGCTACCGAAGCGGCTTACGGTGAGGCCATTCACCTGTAGTTGAGTGGCGTACGCAGTTTCGGGTCTATTGCCGAAACAGAAAACCAAATCAGCCCCTGTCCTGCGCGAAAACCGTTGGATAGGGGCTTTTTTTTAGGCTAATTTTGTTGTATCTTGTAAAGAACGACATTCATCGTTCGGAAGGATTGATTAGTTATGGTAAATGTCATACAACTGCTGCCCGATTCGATTGCCAACCAGATTGCGGCTGGGGAAGTAGTGCAGCGGCCGGCGTCGGTAGTTAAAGAGTTGCTGGAGAATTCGGTCGATGCAAAGGCGAAGTCGGTACAGGTAATCATTCGCGAGGCTGGCCGGAATCTGATTCAGATCGTGGACGATGGCGTCGGGATGACCGAGACGGATGCCCGTATGAGTTTTGAGCGGCATGCGACGTCTAAAATTCGCTCGTCGGACGACCTGTTCCGGATCAGAACCATGGGTTTCCGGGGCGAAGCCCTGGCGTCAATAGCCGCCGTATCGCAGATAGAAATGCGCACGCGCCGGGCCGATGACGAACTCGGCACGCTGATCCGGATTGAAGGCTCGGATATCAGGGCGCAGGAAGCGGTGTCCTGTTTGCCGGGTACAAACCTGCTCATTAAAAATCTGTTTTTCAACGTTCCGGCCCGACGTAACTTTCTGAAATCCAACTCGGTTGAGATGCGTCATATTCTGGACGAGTTTCAGCGGGTGGCTCTGGCAAATCCGGAAGTAGCGTTTTCACTCTTCCACAACGATCAGGAAATTTATAACCTACCCGCCGGAAAGCTAAGCCGCCGAATCATTGATATGTTTGGCAAGAGCTACCGCGAGCAGTTAAACTACTGCGACGAACAGACGCCCTACGTAACAGTACGGGGCTACATTGGCAAGCCTGAGTCGGCCAAAAAAGCCCGTAACGAACAATTTTTCTTCGTTAATAACCGGTACATCAAACATAACTACCTGCACCACGCAGTAGTGGGCGCCTACGAAGGAACTCTGCCAGAGGGTAGCCATCCGTTCTATGTGCTGTTTATTGATATTGATCCGTCGCATATCGACATCAACATTCACCCGACCAAAACCGAGATCAAGTTCGATGATGAACGGTCCGTCTATGCCATTATGATGGCCGCTGTGCGGAAAGCCGTCGGGGTATATAACCTGGCTCCGTCGCTTGATTTTGATTCCGACGTTAATTTTCTGTCCGGTGGACGGGCTGGCTTTGATAAAGCTTCATCCGTAGAATCAAAAGCTGACCTTCCCCGGCCCATTACGCCCTCCTGGGCAACCGGTGGTTCGACCGCGCCGACCACACAGCCTAAAACAGAACGGACTGCATTGCGCAGTGAATCGTTGGATAAGGCCGCCGGAAAGAGTTTTGACGTTCCGAAAAAGCCGTCGGTTAATAATTGGCAGGCTCTTTTTGAATCGGTTGCTGAAAAACCGGAGTCGGCACCCGCCGAACAGGTACCCGGCGATTGGTTAGGACCGGCAAAACCCGCGCCGGTTAGCAGCGAACCCGTGGAAGCGGAACCGGTTACGCTGGGCAGTCGCGCCAATCAGATTCAGGACGACGCGCCCGTGGTGGTAGAAGACGAAAATATCGTGCAGGTACAGAATCGCTACCTGCTGGCAACTATCAAGTCGGGCGTGATGCTCATAGATCAGCGTCGGGCCTACGAGCGAATCCTGTATGATCAGTTTCACTCGGCCCTTACCAAGCGGAACGGGGTTTCGCAGCAACTACTTTTTCCAAAAACTGTAACGCTGACGCCGGTTGATTTTCAACTTGCCTTAGATTTGCAGGATGATCTGACGAACCTCGGCTTTCAGTTCGATGAACTGGGGCAGAGCACGTTCATCATTCGGGGCGTACCGACGCTGACAACGGGCGAAAACGAGGAAGAGCTTTTTGCAAACCTGCTGGCTCAGCTGCGGGCCGATACCGGCCGATTAAAGCTAGACCGGGTTGAAGCGCTGGCGCGGTCGCTGGCCAGACGGTCGGCGGCACGGCATACCGCCCGGTTGAGCCTGACGGAGCGCAAAGCGTTGGTCAATCAGTTGTTTGCCTCTTCGAACCCGAGCTATACGCCCACCGGCGAACCGGTTACGACAGTGCTTACTTTAGATAAGATTGCGGGACTTTTTCGATAACAAATGAGTTAAAAGGGTAAATTAGAAAAAAGAAACGATGTTTGCCCTTACCCCAGTTGTACGTACTATTCTGATTATAAACGTTCTGGTTTTTTTTGTCACCAATGAAAGCATAATCCAGCAGTTTGGTCTGCACTCGTTTCTGTCAGACATGTTTAGCCCGATTCAGTTGCTGACGCATATGTTTCTGCACGGCGGATTTGGGCACATTTTCAGCAATATGATTGGCCTGATCGTCTTTGGTCCAATGCTGGAGCGATTCTGGGGGCCAAAACGATTTACGTTCTTTTACTTTTTTACGGGATTGGGGGCGGCTCTGTTATTTTCGGGCATAAACTATTTTGAGATACGCGACGTATATGAAGCTGTTCAGGATTACCGGTTAGCTCCAACACCAGATGGGTTCATGAGTTTTATTGACATGTATGCCCAATCGCTGTATGATCAGGTAGCTTCGTTTGCTGAGCGATTTGAGCAGCAGCCGGACAACCAGCAGTTTATTGATGGAAGTCTGCAGATAGTGAACCGGTTATATGCCGGTCAGGTCAATGAACCGATGGTTGGCGCTTCTGGTGCGATTTTTGGCGTGATTATGGGGTTTGGGTTATTGTTTCCGAACACTCAGTTATTTTTATTGTTTCCACCTATACCAGTCAAAGCGAAATACCTCGTTATCTTTTACGGGGCTTATGAACTTTACACAGGGATCTACCGGGCTCAGGCCGACAACGTAGCCCATTTTGCGCACATTGGCGGCATGTTGTTTGCGTTTATTTTAGTAAAATACTGGGGTTCACAACGAAAAAATTTCTATTAGTGATGAGCGGGTTGTTTGATGACTTTCGAAGCGAATTCAACAAGCCCAACAACACGTTGGTGCAATTGATATTGATAAACACGGTTGTGTTTCTTGTGCTGTTGCTGGCAAAAGTTGGTTTTGCTATGGCGCAGGCCCCGGGAACGTATGCCCTTATACTCAACCAACTGACCATACCCGCTAACTTAGGTGCAGTACTGTATAAACCCTGGACCCTCATAACGTATTTCTTCACGCATGAGGACATTTTCCATATTCTCTACAATATGCTGTTCCTGTACTGGTTCGGGCGTTTGATTGACGAGTATCTGGGTAATCGGCGGTTGGTTGGGCTGTATATTATGGGCGGTCTGGCGGGTGGCCTGCTGTATCTGGCCATGTATAATCTGGTACCCTACTTCCAGAATCAGGTTCAGGACGCACGGATGCTGGGTGCTTCGGGAGCTGCGTTTTCGGTGGCGGTTGGCGCGGCAACGTTACTGCCAAACTATACCTTTCATTTGCTGTTCTTTGGTCCGGTCCGGATTAAGTATATCGTTTTTTTCTTCATTGTGCTGTCCATTGCGCAGTCGGCCGGGCCGAATGCAGGTGGGAACCTGGCCCATTTAGGTGGCGCTATCATGGGGTTCTGCTACGTAAAGCTGTTGCAGAGCGGCACCGATCTGGGACGGCCAATTTACTGGATGATGGAAGGCTGGAGCAATCTATTTAAGCCGAAACCAGCCGTAAAGGTCTCGTATCGGCAGCGTAGCAACGCCAGTACGCAGGCCAGCACCTATGCATCGGCTGGAAGTTCGTCGGCTTCGATTTCGACGCCCGATCAGGATGAGGTCGATATGATTCTGGATAAGATTTCACGCTCTGGTTACGAAAGTCTGACCCGTGAAGAGAAACAGAAACTGTTTCGGGCCAGCCAGCGGAACTAAGAAAGCTCTGGAACAATGTCAGTTCTGGAGAGCGTTTATGAAGAATAACCTGCAGTTTGAAACAGCCCGATAGGTTTATACTTATTCTTTTTTTAATCTAAGCTCTCAACGTCTGCGTATGTCTATAGGCGGCTGAGGGCTTAGATTTTTTATAATTGGTAAAAAAAGTAGTAGCTTCGCTGTCCCAACGCAATAGACGAACCGCCGATAGAAACATTGTAATCTGTCTGTTTGTTGTTGTAAAACAGACGCTTTACTGCTCATCATCATGCTGATTACCCCCGGCAGTCTTCTGGCCACGATCAACACGCCTGACGATCTTCGTAAACTCGATAAATCCCGCCTACCCCAGCTTGCCGACGAATTACGTCAGTTCATTATTGACGATGTTTCCGTTTATGGTGGTCACTTCGGTGCCAGTCTCGGTGTAGTTGAATTGACCGTTGCCCTGCACTACGTATTCAACACGCCCGACGATCAATTGGTATGGGATGTAGGCCACCAGGCTTACGGCCACAAGATTCTGACCGGACGGCGTGATCGGTTCCACACAAACCGGTTTTATAAAGGTATTTCGGGTTTTCCGAAACGGAAGGAAAGTCCATACGATGCGTTTGGTGTTGGGCACTCGTCAACATCTATTTCGGCTGCGCTGGGTATGGCGGTTGCATCGCAGCTACAGGGTAATACGACTCGTAACCATATCGCGGTCATTGGTGATGGCGCCCTGACCGCCGGTGAAGCCTTCGAGGGCATGAATCACGCCGGTGCAACAGATAGTAACCTGCTGATTGTCCTGAACGATAACTGCATGAGCATTGACCCGAACGTGGGTGCTTTGCGCGAGTATCTGACCGACATCACCACCTCGCAGACTTATAACAAGGTTAAAGACGAGATCTGGAATCTGCTCGGTAAGATGGATAAGCTCGGCAAGACGGCGCAGGAACTGGTTTCGCAGGTGCAGTCGGGAATCAAAAGCTCGCTTCTGGAGCAAAGCAATCTGTTTGAGTCGCTTCACCTGCGCTACTTTGGGCCGATTGACGGGCATGACATCGATCATCTGGTTAGTGTTCTTGATGATCTAAAAAATATTCCCGGCCCTAAACTCCTGCACGTACTGACCGTAAAAGGGAAAGGCTATGCCCCGGCCGAAAAAGATCAGACCAAGTGGCACGCACCCGGTCTGTTCGATAAGGTGACGGGTGTGATTACCAAGAAAGTTTACGACACCCCCCAGCCCCCAAAGTACCAGGATGTATTCGGGCATACGCTGGTGGAACTGGCTGAGAAAAATCCCCGGGTTGTGGGCGTAACGCCCGCTATGCCCTCCGGCTCATCCATGAATATCATGATGAAAGCCATGCCCAGCCGGGCCTTCGACGTTGGTATTGCTGAGCAGCACGCCGTAACGTTCTCGGCCGGGATGGCGACGCAGGGCGAAGTAGTGTTCTGCAATATCTATTCTACGTTCATGCAACGGGCCTACGATCAGGTCATTCATGACGTTTGCATCCAGGAGCTGCCGGTTGTCTTCTGTCTCGACCGGGCTGGTTTTGCCGGTGCCGACGGCCCGACGCACCACGGGGCTTATGACCTGGCGTATATGCGGTGTATTCCTAATATGATTGTGGCGGCACCCATGAACGAGCAGGAGCTTCGGAACATGATGTTTACGGCCCAGTCGGATGAGGTTCAGCAGGGCAAAAATGCGTTTACCATCCGTTACCCACGGGGTGAGGGCGTCATGCCGAACTGGCGCACACCGCTCGAAAAGCAGATCATTGGCAAAGGCCGTATGATTGCCGACGGTGAAGAAGTCGCTATCCTGACCATTGGCCATATTGGTAATTACGCCGTTGAAGCTACGAAGATGCTGGCTAAAGAAGGCATCCGGCCGGCTCACTTTGATATGCGGTACGTAAAACCGCTGGATGAAGAACTGTTGCACCAGATTTTCAGCCGTTTTGATCGGGTATTAACTGTCGAGGATGGCTGTATTATGGGTGGATTCGGCAGCGCGGTACTGGAGTTTATGGCTAACCACGGCTATATGGCCCGCGTTAAACGGCTTGGCATTCCCGACGCCGTAATCGAACACGGTGAGCAGATCGAATTGCATCGCGAGTGCGGTTTTGATCCGCAGGGAATTGCGGACGCCGTTCGTGAACTGCTCTATACGGGCCGGGCTGTAACGGTATAGAACTAAAACTTTACGGGATTACAGACTTAACAGCATTCAGTTAAGTCTGTAATCCCGTCTTTTTATGACCCGTATGAAAGTTTTTAAGTTTGGTGGCGCTTCGGTGAAAGATGCGGCTGGTGTGCGCAATCTGGCCGAGATTGTCAGAGCGCAGGGCCAGAATGCCGTGGTGGTTGTGTCGGCAATGGGCAAAACAACAAATGCACTGGAAGACGTCGTTCGGGCGTACGTCAACCAGCAAACGGCTGATCTGCAAAGTCGGGTGCAGGCTGTTCGGACGTACCACCAGACAATCATGGAGGAGCTTACAGGCGATTTTACGCTTGTTGAGCAAACATTCGACCATCTTGACAACTATCTGAAACAGCCACCCAGCGCTCCTTTCGACGAAGTTTACGATCAGATAGTTTCCTTGGGTGAAATTCTCTCAACGCAGATTGTAGCGGCTTATTTAACTCAAACTGGCGTTCCAACCCGCTGGGTGGATGCCCGTCAACTTATCCGAACCGACAGCACTTTTCGGGAGGGCCAGGTGGACTGGTCGGAAACCAGCCAGCGAATCGCGAAAGCCGTAACGCCGGATGCCGTTACAATTACGCAGGGGTTTATTGGGCAGACCGCCGATGGCCGGACGACAACCCTGGGTCGGGAGGGGTCAGATTACACGGCGGCTATCTTCGCGCATTGTTCAGATGCCGAGAGTGTCACAATCTGGAAAGACGTTCCGGGTGTGCTGAATGCCGATCCGAAGTGGTTCGACGAAACAGTGCTGCTGCAAAAACTGACTTATCAGGATGCGATTGAGCTGGCTTATTATGGCGCGACGGTTATCCACCCGAAAACGATCAAGCCGCTTCAAAATAAAGGTATTCCGCTTTACGTCCGCTCGTTTATTCAGCCCGAAGCACAGGGAACCGCCATTGGCAACTATGAGCAGCATCTGACGACGCCTTCCTTTATTTTCAAAGTGAACCAGATGCTGATTTCGCTGCATCCGTATGACTTTTCGTTTATTGCCGAGGATAATCTAAGCCGGATTTTTGGGCGGTTCGCGCAGGCAGGTGTAAAGATCAACCTCATGCAGAATACGGCTATCAGCTTTTCGGTCGTGGTTGACGACAATCCAGATCGGGTGCCGACTCTGCTGGAGCAGTTGAAGAAGGATTTTCGGGTCAGCTATAACGCCGGGCTGGAGCTAATCACGATCCGTTATTATAACCAGAGCACGATTGATCGGGTGTTAGTGAATAAAAACCTGCTGCTGGAGCAGAAAAGCCGGTACACCGTGCAATTAGTGGTCCGCGATCTGGGATAAAAAGAAAGCGCGGATCCGTTATCCGCGCTGGTAAATCTACGTTAAAACTTCGGGCAGGGGAGTTTTTTGTCGCGTCGTCTAACCCCCGACCGACGACCTTCAGGCTTCTCAAAAACGTACGAGATCGACAGTTCATGAGAACCACCACTGGCACCGAGTGTCGAAATGGTGGCATCGTAGCTATAGCCAATCGAAAATTTGTCCATCCGGTAACCCGCCAGCAGGGCGATGGCATCGTGATTGTTGATCGTCTGATTATACCGCTTGAAGGGAATCCCCCGGTAATAGGCACCCACCGTAATGGGCGAGTACGTCAGGTAAGCACCGAGGTCCAGCTGATCGTACTTGCCCTGAAATTTATACAGAATAACCGGCGAGAAGCTGATTTCGCGGTCCTGTTCATCGGCCAGACCAGTAAAGCCCATTAGCGGAATACGCAGACCTGCGTGGATGCTGCCTTTTACGGGTAACCGTTCACGACCGCTCACAAACAGGCCCTGGTCGGGGCGGTTAATGTGATGCGCGGCTGCACCAATCCAGAACCAGTCGGAATAAAACAGGCCACCCGTAGAGAAATCAAGGTATTTCTTGCGGGGCGAACCACCCAGCAGCGTAGGATCAGCCGAAACGCTGCCGGTGATGAAGCCCTGATCCGTAAACTGATCGCCGGTTGTTAATCCAAAGTAGTTAACATTACGGTTAACATACGACCCCTGCAGGCCCAGCCGGACGAATGACTCTTCACCAACCTGAAACTGGTAGGAATATTGCAGGCCAATATCGGTAGATTGAATACGGCCCTGGCCCTGGTTATCGTTCTGAATCAGTAAGCCAACCCCGCTGTTGAAGCGTTCAACATAATGGTCGAGTCCTACCATCGTTGTTACGTAATTGGTGAGAGCGGGCCATTGGTTGCGGTAGTTGGCTGTAATGCGCGGAGCCAGCGCCGACCCGGCAAATGCCGGGTTCAGGTAAAGCGGTGCTGCGTAAAATTGGGTGAATTGCGGATCCTGCGCAAAAGCCAGCCGGCTGAGCGTCAACACCAGAACCACCAACACGTATTTCTTACTCATAGTGACGAACGGGGCAAAGAATGGGCCAACTTCGTAAATGCAACGTTATTCCGGGAAACGAAGTATTAGGCAGCACAAATAGCCTATAAAATTAAGTGGTTTTATGTGGCTTTTCCGGCCCTCAGGCGATAAAATTTTAACGAGGTGGCGTCGTTTATACTAACGTAATGCCCCCGATGTCTGTTATGCTAAGGGTTGATTTTGTGCAGGTGGGCTCATTCAGCGTTTTTCATGTTAACTTCTATCAATTATACGCGGGTATCCGGACTACTGGCGCTCTTGCTGTCGCTGGTAGTCTCGGTCTGGGCACAGGCACAAACCCAGCCTACCGGCTTCCGGATCAGCGGTAAAGCCTGCGTTCCTGATCAGGAATGCAAGGCCGATTCAATGGTTTTTACCGACAGTGTCCGGACCGGCGTAACGAACCGCGTCTGGAGCTTCGGTGATGGGGGCACATTAACGACTCGGAACGATTCTACGGCACGGCACGTCTATCAGCAGCCTGGAACATACACGATTACTTTAACCCGAACGGTCAATGGTGCTACGCAAACCGTTGACCGGAGCATTACGATTTATAACCGCCCGCAGCCGTTTGCGAACTGGCGCACCGACACTACTATTTGTATTGGTGAACGAATTACGCTGGACCCCTATGCAAATGGTCCGGCCCCCTCGGGCTATCGGTTCCTTTGGTACCCCAAAGGGGATACGACTCAAAGCATTCAGGTCGACAGCTCGGGATGCTACTCGGTGGAAGCAATCTCGCCCAACGGTTGTTCGTACCAGGATCGCATTAATGTGGACGTATGCGGAGAGCAGAAACAATCGCAGGGCGTAAAATGGTATTTTGGGCAGAACGCCGGACTCGACTTCAGCGGGGGCGGTTCGCCCAAACCAGTCGACGATGGTAAACTCAGCACCATCGAAGGTTCCTCATCTATTGCCAATACCAAAGGCGTTCTGCTGTTCTATACCGACGGGATCACAATCTACGACAAAGATGGCAAGCCCTTAAAATCGCTTGATCCGCGCGATTCCTCGGCCACGGCTACCCCTATCCCGCTCGGCGGTAACCAACGTTCGACGCAATCGGCGCTGATTGTGCCGAAGCCAACCTGTCGGGGCTGCGAATACCTGTACTACGTCTATACAACCTCCGAAATCCGTGGTCAGAAAGTGCTGAACTACAGCATTGTCGACATGCGTCAGAATGGTGGTAAAGGCGCTGTAATCGAGAAAAATATTCCCGTATCAACGCAGGGTACCGAGCAGTCGGTGTCGGTACGTAACGATCGGGATTCAACCTACTGGGTTATTACGCGCGTGTTTGGTACCAACCGGTTTGAAATTCGGCACCTGACGCGTAGTGAAACGCCTAATGTGTCCTACTTCGAGGGCGGGCAAAAAATCGACTCGCTCTCAAAAGCGGAAGGATACATTAAAATTGGTCCAGCCGACACGACCGGCGGTAACGAAGGGAACCGTCCCATGGCGGTCGTTATTCCGGGGCCGCCCAAAAACTCGGTTGATTTATACACCTTCAACGATTCGACCGGAAAAATGACTTTCAATCGAACGCTTGACTTAGGGCCTGCGCCCCCCAAGGCGTACGGAGTCGAGTTCTCGCCCGATGGTAAGAGTCTATACGTAACCATGCTGGCTGATACCAACACTGATGGCAGTCAGAAAGGGCTATCCTATATTCTAAGGTATGATCTGGGCCAGAAAGATACGCTCTTGACGGGCTCCCGAACCGTGGTTGACAGTAGCACAACCCGGCAATACGGCTCTATTCAGATCGGGCCCGATGGGCGAATTTACGTAGCGATAAAAGGCAGTAGTTCATTAGGTACAATCGAAAATCCCAATGGGGGGCTGTTGGATAGTTTAATCTATAACCCGGCAGGTCAGTCGCTGGGCGGGAAAACTAGTCAACTGGGCTTGCCGAACCTGGTCGATAACTTCAATGACAATTCCAGCGGGCCGGGCTTTACGTATTCCGATACCTGCGCCCGGCAACCAACCGTGTTCCAGGGTAGTCCCAACTGTCCGAAACTTAAGGAAACCTATACCTGGACGTTTGGCGACGGGAGTGCACCCGTTTCGACAACGGCTCTGCAACCGCAGATTCATACCTACCAGCGACCAGGCGACTATGCGGTAAGCTTTCATATCGTAACCCGCACAAGTAGCGGAGGTATCTGTAAAGACACCACCATCAACGATACGATTACGATTCTCGAAACACCCCAATCCGTTTCCCTTGGGCCGGATCAGACGAGTTGTAAAAAAGATGGGGTCGAGTTAGAAATCAATGTAGCGGCTAAAGTGTATGTATGGGTGGTGAACGGAGCGGTGGCCAGCAGGCAAAAGAAAATTAAGATCGACCGACCAGGTCGTTATTATATCATCGGTTTTGCCGCCAACGGCGAGTGCTTCAAAAGCGACACCATTGAAGTAACGGTTAAACGTCCCCCCTCGCTTGATCTTGGCCCCGACACGGTGTTCTGTTATCGATCGACCGTAAACCTGACTGTGCCGCAGCGAACCTGGACCGAGTTCCAGTGGAGCAACGGCGGCACTACGCGCACGGTTACCGTTTCTCAGGCGGGCACGTATACCGTTACGGCCAAGTCAACCGTGAACGGGACCGTCTGCGAAAACTCGGATACAATTCGGGTGAGGGAATTACCAAAACTTAATCTTCGTGCGGCTCTGACGGGCCCCAAAGCCTGCACCTCAGCAGATGGGTCGATTGTGCTTACGCCTACGCCAGCCGGCACGTACCGATACGACTGGACCCGGGGAGACGGCGCGGTGTTGAACGATACGTTGAATCAGCAAACCGGTTTGACGGAGGGAACGTATAAGATCAGCATAACGGAAGTGATTCACGCCTGTAAGGCCGACACAGCCTTTACGCTCAAATCAACCGCTAACCAGCTATCTCTTTCGCCCGTCGTGAAAAACGCGCTCTGTAGCAGACCAAACAGCGGTACAATAAGCCTGACCGTCTCCGGCGGAACAGCCGTATCCTACGCCTGGCTTGATCAGAATAATAATCTGATTGCCAGCACCGCCATCTTTGGCAGCGCAGCGCCCGGACGGTACAACGTACAGGTGACCGATGGCAACGGCTGTAAAGCCAGCAGAGACAGTATTCGGGTTGGTCTGGACAGCACCGGCTTTGCCAGGATTGGCCCAAGTCCGCCGAAATGCGTAGGCGAACGGGTTACGTTAACGCCGGAGAATGGGGATATTGCGGGGAATGTGTATCAATGGAGTACCGGAGCCACTACGTCTACACTCACTGTTGATCAGCCGGGTTCATACAGTCTGGTTGTGCGCAATACGCAGACGGGCTGCGTGGGGCGCAGCAGCGTTCAGGTCACCGATCGGCCTGCCCCCTCGTTCTCGCTCACGAAAGAAGCGGTTCTGTGCGAGGGCGATCGGGGCCGGGTGCAGCTTATCGCCAATGGGGCAGCTGGGCTAACTTACAAGTGGCTCAACCGGCCTGATACGACCAGGACCATTACGGTCGATCGAATAGGGCAGTATGCCGTATTGGTCACCGATCCCGTTGGCTGTACGGCTACCGCTACGGCCAGCGTAGTGAACCGCTGCGAACCTCGGGTCAATGTACCCGATGCGTTCTCGCCTAATAATGATGGTGTCAACGATCAGTTGCAGGTCTTCGCGGCTTACGTAACCGACTACGAACTAAAGGTTTATAACCGGTGGGGCGAAGTGATTTTCCAGAGTAACAGCCCCGAGCAAAAATGGGACGGAACCTACCGGGGAAATCTGTATCCATCCATGCTTTATCCGTACATAATTACGTATAAAAGCGAGTCATTTCCGGACCGGGGAAAGATCGTAAAACGAGGGTCTGTTTTGCTGATCAGGTAGCGGTTTTCTGCGGTTTTTTTTGTAAATTTGAGGTAGACGCTCTGGTCAGATCGCCCTGATGCACAAGGCAATCTGACCAGAGCTGCACCAACAAATAACCATGCGAAACGACTTTCTGAAAGGAACAAACGAGGCCATGACCGCCACCGATAAAGAGATTGAACGGGCGCTTCGGCCGCTTTCGTTTGCTGACTTTACGGGGCAGGCAAAAGTCCTCGACAACCTCGAAGTGTTCGTCCGGGCGGCTCAACAGCGGGGCGAAGCCCTCGACCATGTGCTGCTCCACGGGCCTCCGGGGCTGGGTAAAACAACACTGTCACACATCATTGCCAACGAACTGGGCGCCAACATCAAAATGACCTCTGGCCCTGTTCTCGATAAGCCCAGTGATCTGGCAGGACTACTGACGAACCTACAGCCTAATGATGTCTTATTCATCGACGAGATTCACCGGCTCAACCCGATTGTAGAAGAGTACCTCTACTCGGCGATGGAAGATTACAAAATCGACATCATGCTCGATTCGGGTCCCAACGCCCGGACGGTACAGATTAAGCTGAACCCGTTTACGCTGATTGGCGCTACAACCCGCGCTGGTATGCTGACGTCGCCCCTGCGGGCGCGGTTCGGCATTAGCTGCCGGCTGGAGTACTATGATGCGCAGTTGTTAACCAGTATTGTTCAGCGGTCATCCCAGATTCTGGGAACGCCCATTAATGAGTCTGGCGCTTATGAGATTGCGCGCCGAAGCCGGGGCACTCCGCGTATTGCCAATAATCTGTTGCGCCGGACCCGCGATTTTGCTCAGGTAAAAGGAAATGGCATTATTGATGTCGATATCGCCGAAATTGCCCTTAGCGCTCTGGATGTTGACCAGAACGGTCTGGACGACATGGATAACCGAATCCTGTCGACCATTATCGAGAAGTTTAAAGGAGGTCCGGTTGGGTTAACGACAATTGCTACCGCCTGTGGCGAAGAATCCGAAACGATCGAAGAAGTGTATGAGCCATTCCTGATTCAGGAAGGGTTTCTGAAACGGACGTCGCGCGGGCGCGAAGCCACCGAAAAAGCTTATATGCACCTGGGCATCGTGCCCCATTACAAAACAGGTGAGTTGTTTGGGTAACAGGAAACAGAATCAGGTTCGTAGTCCGAAGTTTGCTGGATTGGGCACACCTACGCCAAAGAAATCAAACTTCGAACTACGAACATTGGGTTAATTTAAAATCTTGCTCTTATAAATACAGTCAATAATTTCGGCTACAGCCGTATCAACTAAAAAGTAATAGATATTTTTTCCACTGCGCCGTATATCTAAAATCCCCTTATCCCGCATGTTTATTAAATGATGCGAGATGAGTGACTGCTCAGCGTTTAGGTTTTTGTAGATCGTTGATACGTTTAGCTCCTTACTTTCATTTAACATCTGGATAATTTTGATACGTAGCGGATGAGCTACGGCTTTGAGCACGTAGGCCGCTTTGTCAATACGTTTGTCGTCTTCGATAACTTTGTCAGTAGCCATATCAGTAAGTTAGTTAGGTGTGCGTTTCATGAAAGTTAAGTTTAAATTGGTCTTTTATACATAGGTAAATGGCTGAATGTTAGGTATATTTATCTAAAGGTAAATTCTCTTATCCTATTATTGCATGAAAACGTGTTTATGAATAAACGGTATGATGCACAATTTTATGCATCATATAACCTATATATTCAATATATAACAAAGGCTAATTAATCAGTTACCGATTTGCTTCGATGGTTTCCTTTCCAGCCAATTAGAAATACGCCAGCCAGCACCAGAAATGTACCTAGGATCTGTTCCTGGCTGATTACTTCGTGAAGCACCGCTGTCGATAAAACTATTGTGAAAATTGGTCCAACGCTGGCAATAATCGACGCGTTAGTTGAGCCGACACGTTTGATGCCCTCAGCAATCATAAACGTTGGAATAACGGTTACAAAAATTCCCATGCCCAGACCCAGGGCATATACGGGTATCGGGTAATTAGCCAACTGCAACCCGTTTTGCAGTGCGCAATGGATAACCGTTGGCACAGTTGCTGCAATCATAGCGTAGCACGTAAAGCGTTGCGAACCCGTACGCGCAATGAGCCGGTCGCTGCCCACCAGATAAATAGCGTAAACAAGCCCGCTCAGTACTACCCAGAAGGCGCCCAACACGACATCTTTCTGGTTTGATGTTTCAACGTTCCCTACAAAAGCCAGCAGGATGCCCGCGTAGGTCAGGGCGAGTGCCATTGCCTGGAGCTTCGTTACGCGCCGGCCAAAACCGATCGCGTTCAGGAGCAGGACAAACGTTGGGTACGTAAAGAGCAGAATCCGTTCGAGGCTGGCCGTGATATACACCAGGCCCAGAAAATTAAAGAAGCTGGCGAAGTAGTAACCCGTAATACCCATCAGGGCCAGAGCAACCCATTGCTTCGTTGTTAACCGCACGGGTGGAGCCGTACGCTCCAGTCTGAGCAAAATCACGACGTAAAACGGCAGCGCAAATAACATGCGAAGGGTCAGCAGCGAAATTGAATCAATGGGATACTGATAGGCCAGCTTGATTAGAATTCCTTTCGACGCAAAACAAAACGCAGACAGAAAAACCAGAAAAGCGCCGATCCAGTAGCGGCTCAAAGACGGTGGCTGGGTCATAAGTTGACTAAAAAAATATTGCTGGTCATTCTCTGCCCGACCGGAGAACAACCAGCAACAACTCATAAACAACAGTTAGACTACTTCTGCCGGAAGAACACCGTGATCGGAACGCCCTCAAACCCAAAGTGCGCCCGAAGCTTATTCTCCAGAAACCGCTGATATGCTTCCTGAACATATTGCGGCAGGTTGCAGAAGAACACAAATGTCGGTGAAGGCGTTGGCACCTGCAGCATGTATTTGATCTTGATGTGCTTACCCTTTATAGCCGGTGGCGGGTAATTTTCGATCTCGGGCTGCATTGCCTCGTTGAGCTTCGAGGTTGTAATTTTCTTGTTCTTGTTTTCGTACACCACCATTGCTTTTTCCATCACCTGAAAAATACGTTGCTTCTCGTGGACAGAGGCAAAGATGATGGGGACGTAGTCAATGGGCATGAGCCGCTGGATCATCTCTTTCCGGAGTACATCAGCAGTGCGATGGTCTTTTTCAACGGCATCCCATTTATTGACCATAATTACAACACCTTTCTTGGCCTTCACGGCCTGACCGATGATGTTCATGTCCTGCGCTTCCATACCCCGCGTAGCGTCGAGTATGACAATACATACGTCCGACTCTTCCATAGCCTTGATGGACCGCAGCGTCGAGTAAAACTCGATGTTATCCTGAATCCGGGCTTTGCGCCGAATACCGGCGGTGTCGGTCAGAATAAAATCTTTACCGTATGCTTTATAACGAGTGTCGATCGCATCGCGGGTTGTACCGGCAATATCGGTTACGATACTGCGTTCCTGCCCGGTCAAAACGTTCAGAAACGATGACTTACCGACGTTGGGTCGGCCCAGGATAGCAATGCGGGGAACGCCCTCATTCGGATTCTCAATACCGGGCGATGGAAAGTGTTTGATGACTTCATCGAGCAGGTCGCCCGTGCCCGTGCCGGTCATCGAAGAAATAGCATAGGGTTCGCCCAGACCCAGAGCATAGAACTCAGCCGCGCTATGCGCCCGTTCGCCCGTTTCAGCCTTGTTCGCAACGACGTAAACGGGCTTTTTGGCCCGACGTAATACGTCCGCGAAATCTTCGTCCAGCCCCGTAATTCCGGTCTGGGTATCAACCACAAACAAGAGCACAGTCGATTCCTGAATAGCAATTTCGACCTGCTCACGAATTGATTCTTCAAATACGTCTTCTGATCCGACAACGTAGCCGCCAGTATCGATGACGGTAAAATACCGGTCGTTCCACTCGGCCGTACCGTAATGCCGGTCGCGCGTAACGCCACTCTGGTTATCCATGATGGCCTGCCGCTGTTCCGTCAACCGGTTAAACAGCGTGGATTTGCCCACGTTTGGGCGGCCAACGATTGCAACAATGTTTGCCATGCTTATTTTTAGTGGTTACTGATGAGGCCAGACCGCTACTGCGGTTGGCAGCCAATGAACGAGTTTCACCAGCGAGGAATTACCAGCCACTATTCGTCGTACCCTAACCGCTTGAGCGTACGCTCTTTCTGCCGCCAGTCGGGCTCTACTTTGACGAACTGTTCCAGAAATACTTTTTTGCCGAAGAAGCGTTCCAGCTCTTCGCGGGCCATAATACCCGTCTTTTTAATCATCTTGCCTCCTTCACCGAGCAGAATCGCCCGCTGGGTAGCGCGTTCGACCAGGATCTCGGCCTGGATGACAATGATGTCCTCTTTCTCCTTAAAACCGATAATAACAACTTCGCTGCTATACGGAACCTCTTTCTTATAGTTCAGAAATATCTTCTCACGGATAATCTCCGACGCAAAAAAACGCTCCGGCTTATCGGTCAGTTCATCTTTCGGGAAATAAGGCGGATGCAGGGGTAGACGGCTGATGATGCCTTCAAACACCCGGTCGATATTGAACCCGTTCAGGGCCGAAATCGGGATGATTTCCTGCGCCTTGAAATGCTCCTGCCAATAGGCAATTTTCTCCTCAACCTGTTCCTGCGTCGCCTGGTCAATCTTATTGATGAGCAGCAGAATAGGCACTTCCGATTTCTGCAGCCGTTCGATTACGTCGTTTTCATCGTGCTGCTCGAAAATATCCGTTACGAACAGAACCACATCGGCGTCTTCCAGCGAACCGCGCACGAAACTCATCATGGACTCATGAAGCTTGTAAAGCGGTTTGATGATGCCAGGGGTATCGGAGTAGACGAGTTGAAATTCCTGGCCATTGTGGGTACCGTTCAGGATACCCATAATGCGGTGGCGGGTAGTCTGCGCCTTGGAGGTGATGATAGACAACCGTTCGCCGACGAGTTGGTTCATCAAGGTCGATTTACCGACGTTCGGCTTACCGACGATACTCACAAATCCAGCCTTATGATCGGCCGGAAAACTTTCTATTACTTCTGTATTCATACATAGGTGATCCCACGGGTTGATTACCAGTGGCTTTGTGAACAACCCTGCCCCTGCAAAAAACGTTTCCGGATCGACGTAAAACTTTTTTTGCTGATAGGTGTTGTATATCTAGAAAGTCGTCGTACTTTTGCAGTCCAAACATCGCGGGATGGAGCAGTTGGTAGCTCGTTGGGCTCAAGTTAATTGCAACGTCAGCGTTAGTCTAATCAGGAAGCACATTGCTGATTAGCGAGCTAAAAGCTCAGGCGTATGACGATTGATGGGCGGTACCGGGGGAAACGCCGGTATGTTAACCTGCCAAATTCGGGGAAGCCGGTAGTGCGGTAATCCCGAGCCAAGCCTGAAGGAGACTTCGGGAAGGTGTAGAGACTGAATGGTAGGCACCCTAACATGTAATGGTGAGGGCGAAGAGACAGTCCAGACTACAAACCTCAGGCTGCTGAGGGCAACGAAAGTTGTAGTAGTAAGCATAACCCAAAGGTCGCTGGTTCGAGTCCAGCTCCCGCTACTAAAAAGCCACTGAATTTCAGTGGCTTTTTCTTTTTATACCTATTTTGTCAAAATATTATTTGAGAAAGTATGTTGACAAAACAAAAAGGGGATATAGCCGAACAGGCTGTTATCCTACAGGCATTGCGTTGGGGCTGGGGAGTCTGCAAACCAGTAGGTGACCGGTTGCCTTATGACCTGGTATTCGATATTGCTGGCCGATTACTTAAAATTCAAGTGAAAAGCGCCTGGTTTGATGAAAAACGTGGGAATTATGTGGTAGACACACGACGCACAAAAACAAACCGACGCGAGATGGTTCGTGATGTTTATCAGACTACAGATTTTGATTTTGCAGTTATTTACATTGATGCACTGCACACGTTCTACATTCTGCCCGTAGCTGACTTTGTGGCATATGGGTCTGAAATCCACTTAGTTGAAGTGGAAAAAAGGCAGCGTAAGCCAAAGTCGGCCGTGTTTAAAGAAGCATGGGAGCTACTAAAACATCCACTTAATCACCAGCAATTGACCCTTACTTAGTGTTCGGTTTGGTAATTCCTTACTCCGCCGATGCTATGGACTGCATCAGGACATTGGCTTTGCGGATGTTGGTATTCGCGCGGTCGGTTTCAACCAGGCCGTCGCGGAGCCGGACAATCCGGTGGGCGTATTCAGCAATGTCTTCTTCGTGGGTCACCATAATGACTGTGTTGCCCTTGCTGTGAATCTGGTCGAAAAGATCCATGATTTCGTAGGAGGTTTTGGTGTCGAGGTTACCCGTTGGCTCGTCGGCGAGCAGAATACTGGGGTCGTTAACTAAGGCCCGGGCAACCGCCACCCGTTGCCGCTGACCACCCGACAGTTCATTGGGACGGTGACCGGCGCGATTTTCCAAACCCACATTTTTGAGGGCCAGCATCGCTTTTTCCGTGCGGTCGGCTTTGCTATAGCCCGCATAGATAAGCGGCAGCGCTACATTTTCGAGCGAGGTCTGGCGAGGCAGCAGGTTGAACGTCTGGAAAACGAAGCCAATCTCTTTATTTCGCACTTCGGCCAGTTCGTTCTCACCCATACGGCTGACGTCCTGATTATTGAGAATATATTGCCCGGAGGTAGGCGAGTCTAAACAGCCGACAATGTTCATCAGCGTGGATTTCCCAGATCCCGATGGACCCATAAACGCGACATACTCTCCTTTTTGAATACTGATCGTAATGGATTTAAGGGCTTCGACCACTTCGGTGCCCATTACGTAGCGTTTAGCGATGTCGCGGGTTTCGATAATATTCATGCAAATTGTCGTTACGACCCACTGACAGCGATGATACCAGCGGCTGCGCGCCGACGGCGTTGGAAATAATTACGGATAAACAGGCCGGCTAACACCACGATAGCCGTACCTGGACTCGTATCGTCTACATTAATGTCGCCATGATCGGCCAGGAACTGACGAACCAGTGTATAATTAACAATTTCCTGATCTTCGGCATCAGTAGCGCCCTCCCGGATCATGTCCCACTCGCGCATCAGCATGTTATGCCGTTTCCAGGTGTACAACTCACCTGTCTCCAGCTGCAGTTCAGCCCGTTTCCCAAAATGCAGAGCAATGTGGCCAATGATTCGGTTATCGGCTTTAAGGTCGTGGATATTGACTTTGTGAAACAAAAAACCCGTTACGTCGAAACGAATCTGTACGTCATATAGATACGCGTTAACGTCGTGACTTAAGACATTGCGGGACATCCCCCCAACCACCTGGTTGTTTTCGGTTATGACTATATCGCGGCTGAACGCTTCTTTTGTCCAGCTCAGTTTTTTGTTCATATTGTCCATAGTTTAGGGTAAGTCAAAGCTACACTATTCCATAAACTTTTGGCGCGCCTTTTCGATTGACGCCAGATTTTCCTGATAAGTCGTCAGAAACGCCTGATAGTCGGAGGGATTGGCTGCAGCCTGTAACTTAGCCAGCGCATCCGCTGCGTAATCAAACAGACTTAAGTCGAGACAAAGCGTAATATAGGTTTTCAGCAACTCGACGTTGTTTTCGTTGAAGGGCAACGCTTTGAGTACAATCTCATATGCCTGTTTTACGCGCTTCTGCTGACGTTCAAGCTGAGCTGCTGAGGCTGCAATGCGTGGGTCAAGCGGAGCCAGTTGCAGAGCTTTCTGGTACGCCTGCCGGGCCTGTGCAGGCTGCCGGGTTCGTTCGTAGGTCTGGCCGAGCCAGTAGTTACGTTCGGCTTCATGTTGTACCAGAATCGGCTCCTTTGCCATAGTCTGCGCTGAGCCGACGCTCCGCCGAAACGCCGACAGACGCAGGGCCGCAACGTTACGTAAGGATGTCGCGAAAGCATTTACCTCCGTCGCTTTAGGGTCTGGCAGACCAGACAGCACCAACTGGGCATTCCGCCACTGCAACTGATCGAGGTAGTCGTTGGCCAGCGATACGCCCGCTACCGTTTTCAGGCTGCCATCCCGAATGGTTTCCCAATAAGTGCCCCGGTTGAGATCGTCAGATCGATACGTAACGTAAAAGGCTTTTTCAAGGTCGGTTTCCGGCTTCCGCTCGTTATATAGCACCTGTTTGAGTGCCTGCACCGCGGGGTCATTTCGGGCCGCCGTTTCCCAGAGTGACTGAGCTGCTACCAGATCCCCCGCTTTGGTGAAAGCCACGGCGCGGTAATAGATTGAGGTAGTATCCGTATTATTTCCCAATATATCGGCAGCCTGACGATACAAATCCTGTTCGAGCATTAACAGCCCCGTTGTCTGCCGGTAAGCGTCGCCGTTCCGGGTGTCGCCCTGGGCTACCTGTTCAAGCAAGGCAAAACTTTCTGCAGGATTATGCGCAGTATATTCCGCTACGGCGCGGGCAAGCAAAAGGTCATCGGCAAAGTCCTGATTCGCTGGGTCAGCCGAACGGTGCCGAAGCGTTGCCGTCAGGCTTGTATCGGGGTGTTGATTAACCAAAGCGTAATTATACAGGCTGGCAAATCGCCCAACGCTAAGCCCTTCGTCTGCCTGCTTGCCCGTTAACCAGCCGGGTCGATGAGCCTGCGTGGTATCGCTGTCGGCTAGCAGACGTAACGCCAGGGCGTTGGCCTGATACGACTCATAATCTGATTCGGACAGATTTTTCGTCAAACTCGAATCGGCCGTCAGAACAACGGGGTTGCGGGCATAAAAAGACAGTAAGTTCGACTGGGCAACTTCATCACGGTCGGCGTGTTCGGTAGCAGCTTTCAGATAGTAATAGGCCGAATCGGCCACACTCGTGCGGGCGTAGAGATACCCTAGGTTATTCTGTAGTTCGCTACTGTTTGGAAAAACCCGCAGGCCCCGCTGTAACGTTTTCACTGCCTCGAAAAAGAGATCGGTCTGGAGGTACGTCTGCGCTAAACCCGCGTAATCGTGCGGGTTCGGTTGTTTGAGCGTTGCCTGCTGGAAGAAGAAAGAAGCGGCCGTCTGGTTGTTCTGTGCGAGCGCCAGCGAGGCCAGCGCATAGTTGGACTTGTGGTTCTGAAACTCCTGCTCCAGGGCGAGCTGGTAAAAGGCATGAGCCGAATTCGGTTCATTGGCAGCCAGGTAATAATCGCCCAGCCCATTATAATAACCCGCAACGCCCTGCCGGACAGTAATCAGGCCACCCGACGCCAGCAAGACCAGGACGCCAAAAACACCCACGATGCGAAACAGACTTAACTCCAGTCGTTTGGGTTTGTACAAAATCCGATAAACGGGCAGGTTCTGCTGATAAATGGGCCAGAAATTAATCACTACGTAAGCAACAAAAATCAGCCCCATAGCCAGATGAGTATACACAATCGCATCCTCAAACAATTCGACCAGCGGGTCATTGGCAGTAGCGAAAACGTAGGCCATCGTTAACGTCGTGAGCAGGGCCAGGCCGACGTAGAGGTAGGCACCACCATCCCGAAAAGAGACTGCGTCCTGCTGCTGGGTTAACCGCCGAAACCCCCAGACGCCGAGCGAAACCGACGTAATGTATAAGATGAACGGGCTGATTGCCAACACATCCCAGTCAATGGATTTAGTGTTCTTGAGCCAGATTAATGCCAGGTTGATTAAATAAAGAAAGCTGATAAACAGGAAATTATTTACGCCTAACGCTCGGCGCGTCGTGGTCTGCGGATCAGTACTGTCCGAGCGTCCGGCCGACGTAATCCAGACCAGTCCGGCAATGATTTCAGGTGAGATGAAAAATAGAAACCCAACGCTGAATGCCAGTAATACGGGCATGCCGTAACTGATAACCACCATAGCCGGGTAGGGCACCGGCGATAAGAGATTCAGCGTTATGGCGATCAGGCCTGTGAGCACGCTGAACGCACCTAGTCGGACAAGAATAGGGTAGTCGGGTCGGAACGCGTGGAAATAATAGCTTAAGGAGCCAAACAAAAAAGCCAGCAGCAGAAACAAATAGTTACTGGCCAGACCGGGCACTTCCAGCATTTCCCAGCGGAAAAAAGCCAGCCCAAGTATGAGCATGCCCATGCTGACCAGATATCGGGTTCGGTCAAAGCGCGTAATGGCGCTCAGCAGTAGTACAAACGCCATACAGATTCCCGAGAGAAAAGCCGTGGCAACCCCCGGCCGTACCTGCATGGATGAGGCTACGAACTGCTCTGATACCGCGTAGGCTTTGCCTCTAACGACATAATCCAGCAGGCCGTCGGTGAATGTGTGAAAAGCAACCGGCAATTCGTTGAGTTCGCTCAGGACATCCCAGCGGACTACGTTGGCCAGGCCCCGCGCCCACGCCACCACGAATAGAACCAGGCTGATAATGAAAACAATAAGACTAAGCAGATAGGTAAGCCGGTACGAACGGCTCCATTCTTTCCAGAAAAACAAGGATGACATGAAAGAGAAACGTAGTTGAAGGCTGGTTAGTGCCTAACGCATACGTCCCATCAGCCATAACGTCACGCAAGTCATTAACTGCATATTGCGCTTAGTCGGCTAAGCGATTTCCGGATTATGCGGTGGCGCTATCAGCGTGTCAGTCGGTAGATGAGCAGGGCCGCCCGCTGAATCAGCAATGGGTATTCCTTTGTATTCAAACTCTCTTCGATACTGTGCGCGCCTTTCCCCGATGCACCCAGGCCATCCAGGCAGGGCATATACTGAGCAATGAACGACACATCACCGGCTCCACGCTGGCTTGGATCAACGGCGACAACGGGCCCCAGACCCATGTCGCGGCTAATTTTGTCGACCTGCTGGCGAAGGCCATCATTAGCAGGAGTAGGTTCCATACCCGGAATACCGTCGTTGAATGAAATTGCGGCTTTGGTAAGCGGCAGACTTTTGTCGACAATCTCCCGCATTCTGGCGCGAGCCTTTTCTTTCTGCGCTTCCGTCAGAAAACGCAGATCGCCTTTTACCAGGGCGGAACCCGCTATAATATTGGTTTTGCCAACGGTTTCGGCTCGAGCGGTCTGGTTGTCGTAATATACCTCCGAGCCGCCCACGATCAGGCCGGGGTTGAACGTAAGGTATTCTTCCTGCCCCAGCGTCCGGCGAAATTCGGTCAGGATGCGGGCTGCTTCGTAGATAGCGCCGTAGCCGAGTTCGTTGAAGATACGGGAAGAGTGACCTGTCCGGGCTTTTACCGTGAGCGTCCAACTGCTGGAACCCCGACGACCAGTGGTCACTTTCTGCAATCCCTGCGCACTTTCGAACGCCAGCGCCAGATCGCATTGTCGGGCACGCTCAATAAAATCAGTCCGGCTTTCGGCTCCTCCTGACGATTCTTCGTCGCCCGTAAAGTAAACCGTGATCGATGTATCGTCGAGCAGTTTCTGGGCATGTAGTGCTTTCAGAGCCGCAATCACGAGCACATCGCCCCCTTTCATGTCATTCACCCCCTGCCCCGTAGCCGTTGAATCGTTGATCCGGGTGAAGGGTTCCATAGGCAGGCTTTTTTCAAAAACGGTGTCCAGGTGCCCGATCAAGAACAACTTCTTTCCTTTTTTACCCTGCCGGGTTGCGACCAGATGACCCGCCCGGTTGAGGGAATCGGGCAGTGACACCCATTCCGTTTTGAACCCTAGTTTTTCGAACTCATCAGCCATCAGTTTGCCAACAGTCCGAACGCCTTCCTTATTCAGAGTGCCACTGTTGATATTGACAACCTTTTCCAGAAACTGAAATGTTTCGGGTAACTGATTCTGAATAGTGGCAATTACCCGGGTTTCGGGTTTGGAAAGTGACTGGGCCGATGCGCTCAGGCCGACGAACAGCAAGGGGAAGAGAAGTCGTTTCATGAATTACTGGTTTGGGGAACAGGCTAAAGTAGCCAATCCTGATTTTCCTGCAGCCATCTCCTGAATTTAATCCAAAACTTACTGCATTTGCTACCAACGCCGGGTAAAGCGATTGATTGACGTAGCTGAAGCACAGGCGTAGTGGGAGTAGATCTTCATACAGGCGTCTGCCAAGGCATCTATCTAATGATACACACAGCGAAGAGCATTTGAACCGTAACGAATCGGTACCGCTAAGCCAGGCCGCAGTCAATCAATGTCTAGAAAGACAAACGCATATCTAATCCGAATGAACCGTTTGACTTCTGGGCCCGACTGTGTTTTGTGCAAATCCGCTGTTTTTAGCTTTGGGCCGTCGGATTTCCTAAAATCCTCACTAATAAACCGGTTCTGTTCTGAACGAGCTATAAAATGATGAAACCGCCCCTTTACTTTGCGCGGTTTTTCTCCTACTTTTGCAGTCCCAAACAATGGGTAACATTTCTATAAGCTATATCACATACAAATGATTACGGAAACGGCAGTCAATACGGGTAAGATTACGCAAATAATCGGGCCGGTCGTGGACGTGAGTTTCGAGGGCGAAGGCTCGCGGATTCCCGCCATTCTGGACGCCCTCAAAGTAACCAAAGCCAATGGTCAGCAGGTGATTCTGGAAGTTCAGCAGCACCTGGGTGAAGACCGCGTTCGGACCATTGCCATGGACTCGACCGATGGACTTTTCCGCGGGATGGACGTTACGGACCTTGGTCACCAGATCACCATGCCGTCGGGCGAAAATGTTCGGGGCCGGTTGTTCAACGTTGTTGGCGACGCCATTGACGGTATTCCCCAGCCCAAAAGCGCGGGTGGCCTGCCAATTCACCGGGGAGCGCCCAAGTTTGAAGACCTGGCGACTTCAACCGAAGTACTTTTCACGGGTATTAAAGTAATTGACTTGCTCGAGCCTTACGCGAAAGGCGGTAAAATCGGTCTCTTTGGTGGAGCCGGTGTGGGCAAGACCGTATTGATCCAGGAATTGATCAACAATATTGCGAAAGCCTACTCAGGTCTTTCGGTATTTGCCGGTGTGGGCGAACGGACCCGCGAAGGAAATGACCTGCTGCGCGAAATGATCGAAGCAGGGATTATCCGTTACGGCGAAGAGTTCAAACACTCGATGGAAGAAGGCGGCTGGGATCTGACAAAAGTTGATACCGAAGAGCTGACCCAAAGCCAGGCAACGTTTGTATTCGGTCAGATGAACGAACCACCGGGAGCCCGCGCTCGGGTAGCCCTGTCAGGTTTGACCATCGCCGAGCACTTCCGGGATGGCGATGGTCAGGGTGCCGGTCGAGACATTCTGTTCTTCGTCGATAACATCTTCCGCTTTACGCAGGCGGGTTCGGAGGTATCGGCTCTGCTGGGCCGGATGCCGTCGGCCGTAGGTTATCAGCCGACGCTGGCAACCGAAATGGGTGTCATGCAGGAGCGGATTACGTCGACCAAGCGCGGTTCGATTACGTCAGTACAGGCCGTTTACGTACCTGCCGATGACTTGACCGACCCGGCTCCGGCAACGACCTTTGCTCACCTGGATGCTACAACCGTATTGAGCCGTAAGATTGCTGAGTTAGGAATCTATCCGGCCGTGGACCCGCTTGATTCAACTTCACGGATTCTGACTGCCGAAATCCTGGGCGATGAGCACTACAACACGGCTCAGCGCGTGAAAGAGATTCTGCAGCGGTATAAAGAATTGCAGGATATCATTGCTATCCTTGGTCTGGAAGAACTTTCGGAAGAAGATAAGCTCGTCGTAAGTCGGGCCCGCCGGGTACAGCGTTTCCTGTCGCAGCCGTTCTTCGTGGCCGAGCAATTTACGGGTCTGAAGGGCGTTCTGGTACCCATCGAAGATACAATTAAAGGCTTTAACGAGATCATCGACGGTAAGTACGACCACCTGCCGGAAGCCGCGTTCAACCTCGTCGGTACAATTGAAGATGCCGTTGCGAAGGGTGAGCGGATGATGAAGGAAGCCGGACAGTAATTCATACGGGCAGTCCGTTGTGAGCCGTAAATCGATGTTACAGACAGCGTTTACAAGCTTCATTGCGGACTGCCTTTGTTTTTACCAGGCCTCAGGCTGGAATAAACTACTGCTAAGGCCACGTGGCCATCGGTGGCGAATCAGAATGGCCGCGTGCTTAATTTCGTAAAAGGAGCTTTGTAAGCAAGATTGCTATGACGTTAGATATTATTACTCCCGACCGTAAGGTCTTTTCTGGCGAAGCCTCCTCGGTAACGTTTCCGGGTAGCGAAGGTCAGTTTCAGGTCCTGAACAACCATGCGCCCCTGGTCAGTACGCTGGCTCGTGGCCCCGTTGTTGTGCAGACACCTTCGGGACAGCAGACGTTCACGGTAGATGGTGGCGTTGTTGAAGTCCTTCAGAACCGAGTGCTGGTGCTGGCCGAAGCTGTAGTTGCCTAAGCCAAGCCGCACAACCTCAAAACACAAAAAAGGGGACGCTCATCGCGAGCGTCCCCTTTTTATAGTTGTTAGGCCCTGTCAGGCCTGTTGTTCTACACTGACTTCTTCGGCAACTTCACTTGCGTAAGCCTCCGTCGGTACGCAGGCGCATACGAGATTGCGGTCGCCGTAGGCCGAATCAATTCGGCTCACACTCGGCCAGAATTTCCGGGCGCGAACTTGCGGCAAAGGATAAACTGCTTTTTCGCGGCTGTATGAGCGGGTCCAATCGTCGGCCAGTGCAACCGAAGCCGTATGGGGTGCGTATTTCAGAACGTTGTCCGTGCGATCGGCCGTCCCGTTTTCAATCTCACGAATCTCATTCCGGATCGCGATCATAGCGTCGCAGAAGCGGTCAAGTTCAGCCTTTGATTCGGATTCGGTCGGCTCGATCATCATCGTACCGGCAACCGGGAACGATACGGTCGGTGCATGGAAACCATAGTCCATCAGACGCTTGGCGATATCTTCAACTTCAATGCCTACAGCCTGCTTGAACGGACGGCAGTCAATAATCATTTCGTGCGCAGCCCGACCGTTTAGGCCGGTGTAAAGCGTTTCGTAATGGCCTTCCAGACGAGCTTTAATATAGTTGGCGTTCAGGATTGCCCGTTTGGTGGCGTTGGTCAGCCCTTCACCGCCCATCATGGCAATGTAGGCGTAGGAAATCGTCAGGATACTGGCGGAGCCATAAGCAGCGGCCGAAACGGCTCCTTCGCTGCCGAGGTCAACGTGGCCGGGCAGGAACGGCACCAGCTGCGGAGCAACACCAATTGGACCCATACCGGGACCGCCACCGCCATGTGGAATACAGAACGTTTTGTGCAGGTTCAGGTGACAAACGTCGGCACCGATGCTTGCGGGCGATGTCAGACCTACCTGCGCGTTCATGTTTGCACCGTCCATATATACCTGCCCACCGTTCTGGTGAATGACTGAGCAAATCTCCTTGATGCTTTCTTCAAAAACACCGTGCGTCGACGGATACGTCACCATCAGGCACGACAGGTCGCTGCTGTGCTGTTCGGCTTTGGCTTTCAGATCGGCCACGTCAATATTGCCGCGCTCGTCGCATTTCACAATGACGACTTTCATGCCAGCCATAACCGCGCTGGCGGGGTTGGTGCCGTGTGCCGACTGCGGAATAAGAGCGATGTTTCGATGCGCTTCGTTCCGGCTTTCGTGGTAGGCCCGGATAACCATCAGACCCGCGTATTCTCCCTGTGCACCGGAATTCGGCTGCAGCGACATGGCCGCAAAACCCGTGATTTCGCAGAGCCAGGCAGATAAATCGTTGAACAACTGCTGATAACCAGCGGCCTGATCTTTCGGGGCGAAGGGATGTAGCTTGCCAAATTCCGGCCACGTAACGGGGATCATCTCGGCCGTGGCGTTCAATTTCATCGTGCAGCTACCGAGCGAAATCATGGAATGAACCAGCGACAGGTCTTTCTCTTCCAGCGACTTCAGATACCGAAGCATCTCGTGCTCGGTATGGTGCGTATTGAAAACCGGGTGCGTCAGGTAATCCGACTGGCGAATTAAGCGCTCGGGCCACTTAATTTCCAGTTCTTCAACAATAGCGTCAATATTTGCTTTGACTCCAAAAACCGATAGCAGCTCCGTTACGTCGTTGAGCGTTTTCGTTTCATCGAACGAGACGCCAACGTGCTGGCCATCGGGTAGGTAACGCAGGTTAAGCTGAGCCGCCCGTGCCGATTTTTTCAGGGAATGCGTATCGTCAACTTTGACCGTAATCGTGTCGAAGTAATTCTCGGTGCTGACTTCGTAGCCATTCCAGCGCAGGGCGGTCGCGAAAACTTTGGTCAGGCCGTGTACCCGCTCGCCAATCGCGCGCAGACGCGCCGGACCGTGGTAAACGGCGTAGCTGCTCGCCATGACGGCCAGCAGAACCTGCGCTGTACAGATGTTTGACGTCGCTTTTTCGCGCCGGATGTGCTGCTCCCGGGTTTGCAGTGCCATACGCAACGCCGGGTTGCCCTGCGCATCGACGGATACGCCGATGATGCGGCCGGGAATCTGGCGCTTGAACGCGTCCCGGGTGGCAAAAAAGGCTGCGTGGGGACCACCGTAGCCCATAGGAACGCCAAACCGTTGCGAAGAGCCAACTACAACATCAGCCCCCATTTCGCCTGGAGGGGTCAGTAATGTTAGCGCCAGCAGGTCGGCTGCTACGGCGACTGTGATGCCCAACTCATGCGCCGTAGCGATCAGGTCGGTGTAGTCAAACACTTCGCCGTCGGATGCCGGGTATTGAAGCAGCAATCCGAAAATGTCTCCGCTGGTCAGATCGACCGAGCGGTGATCGCCGACAAGTACCGTAATACCAACTGGCGTAGCCCGGGTACGTATAACGTCAATGGTTTGCGGGTGGCAACGCTCGGACACAAAGTACGTTGTTGCCGTTTTGCGGGCGGGCGGGCGCGTAGCGTACAGCATTGTCATAGCTTCGGCTGCCGCGGTTGCTTCGTCGAGCAGCGACGCGTTGGCCAGATCCATACCCGTCAGGTCCGAGACAACCGTCTGGAAATTAAGCAGAGCTTCGAGTCGGCCCTGTGCAATTTCGGCCTGATAAGGCGTGTATGCTGTGTACCAGGCCGGATTTTCGAGAATGTTGCGGAGAATTACGTTGGGCGTGATGGTATCGTAGTACCCGGTGCCGATGTAGGATTTATAAACCTTGTTCTGAGCCGCTAACTGCTTAAGGTCGGTCAGAAACTGAATTTCTGATTTGGGGGCGGGCAGGTTGAGCGGCTGCTCAAGCCGGATTGCTTCCGGCACGGTCTGATCGATTAACTCATCTAGGGTATTGACGCCAAGAGTCTGAAGCATTTCGGCCTGGGCCGTATTGGTTTGACCGTGGTGACGGTCTTCAAACAAGTCTGTCTGGTGAAGTTTTAGTTTCATGCCGGGATAGCCCACGTTTGCGTTTCAATGGAAACTCAAATTTACGCTAAAACGTGCGATATCCGGCAGACCCGCCACGGCAAAACAGAAGGGCGCCCGCCGGAAACCAGTTGTTATCACGTATTTAATTTGCCCGTCCAGGAAAATAGGCCTAATTTTTGAGATTAAAACGAATGCCCGTCGGCCATTCCTCATGTCGAAGAAACAGAAAGCAAAGCCTCAGACCCCGGCCGCGAAGCCAAAACCTATTCAAAATCAAACGGAAAGTGCCGTGACGGCTACTCCACGTTCGGCCTCCAAGAGCGAACCCCAATCCGTAGTAGCCCCCCTGCGCCGACGTCAAGTTCGCTGCTGATTCAGTTTGATCGACGGGTAAAGTGGTTTACCGGCATTTGTGTTGGGCTGTTCCTGATCCTGACGCTGCTGAAACTGCACGGCTCGTCGGTGGCCATGTGGAACCAGATTGTGCCGGATGGCTCCGACCCTAAACGGGGACTGGTGGCGGGGCGGGCCAAGGCCATTCGTGTGGATGAATACGGAGTCTTAACGCCCTATATGCTCTCGCAGGCCCAGAATGATTTTGCTCTCCAGAACGAAGCCCTCGGGGGTGGTAGCGTGCCACTCGTACTGGGCGTACCTGCTAAACACTTCATTACCTTTTTCCGGCCGCATTTCTGGGGATTTTTCGTGCTGGATACCGAACGGGGATTCGCCTGGTGGTGGAATTTCAAGGTGTTCGGGATTCTGCTGTCGGCGTTCTTTTTGTGTCTTCTATTGACGAAGAATAACTTCTGGCTATCCCTATTCGGTGGATTCTGGATCTTGTTATCGTCCGGAACACTCTGGTGGTTTTCAACAGGGCTTACCGAAATGATTATCGGGGCCTGCCTGCTGCCGGTGGCAGTTATCTATCTGCTTTACGGCGAAACAACTCGTCAGGTAATCATTGGGGCCATTCTGGCAGCCTGGGGAAGTCTATATTTTGCGTCGCACCTTTACCCGCCTTATCAGGTGCCGCTGGCGTATCTGATGGCTTTTTTGCTGGTTGGGTATGTGCTGAACCGCAAGCGGACCGATCTGTTTGCCAATCTGCCCGTTAAGGGTGCAGGTGTTCTGGTTACGCTGGGTCTGATAGGTATCGTTGGTTTTTTATACTACCGGGATGCTAAACCCACGCTCGATTTGATGCTGAATACGGCCTATCCTGGTAAGCGGGTCGAATACGGCGGGACGGGGTTTGTAGGCAACTGGTTTTCGGAGTATTTCAACAGCTTCTTTATCTCCGATCAGCATTTCCCAGCTACGTGGCTGAACATCTGCGAGTTATCCCATTACCTGACCTTTGCGCCGATTATCCTGATCTGGCTGGCTTACCAGTGGGGTACGACCCGGCAAGTGGATTATACCCTGGCGGGCGTTGCCCTGTTTGTCTTGTTCGGCTGGCTCTGGATTGAAGTCGGCTTTCCCGAATGGCTGAGTAAACTAACCCTGATGAGCACCAGTCCTACCCGACGTGCTCAGATACCCTTTGGTCTGGGGAACGTGCTGCTGACCATCCTGTTTCTGGGCGATACACGCCGAACAGCCGTCAATGTATCGTCGGCCGTTCGGGGGCTGGTCGTTGCTGCAGCCGTGGCAACCGTTGTCATTGCAGCCTATCAGAATTATACCGACGCGCCTGGTTTCTTCCGCACCGATCAGTTGGTGATGGGGGCCGTTTATTTCGGCGTACTGAACGCTCTGCTCATACCGGTCTGGTCATTCTCGTATCGGCAAATACTGTTTTGCGTGGGCATCGTGATCGCTTTGTTGCCGAACCTGAGTGTTAACCCATTAGCCAAAGGATTATCGCCCGTTACCGAGAACGTTCTGTACCGGGCCGTCGAGAGTATTCGGCAGCAGGACCCCGAGGCCCGTTGGGTGGTTTTCGGAAATAATTACCTGACGTATCTGGTCGGAGCTACCGGCGTAAAGCAGGTAAGCGGGGTAAAATACACGCCGAACTTTGCGACTATGCGGGTGATTGACCCGACCGCTAAACGGGATACGGTATATAATCGCTATGCCCATTCGGTCTATCGGTCGTATCCCAATCCCACCGACACAACAATTATCGACAACGGCGGCAGCTACGATGCGTATGGTGTTTACATTGACCCATGTTCGCCTAAACTAAAGAAACTGAACGTTAAGTATATAGTGTTTGAAGAGGTAAAGCAGCCGGTCGAAACCCGTTGCATGACCCTGCTCAATGAACTGGGAAGTCTGAAAATTTATCGGATCAATAACTGATGAACCCGCAGCCTGCTTCCATCGGCCGGGAGGTTGACCCCGCTTCCGTTTTCATCGTTGTTCCCTCCTACAACGAAGGTAAGGTTGTGCGCAATACGCTTATGCCCCTGCTGATGGCGGGCTATTCGGTTGTGCTGGTGGATGACTGTTCAACCGATCAGACGAAGCAGGCGGTGGCTGACCTGGGAATACATTATCTGCGTCACCCTATCAACTTAGGGCAGGGGGCGGCCCTGCAAACAGGCATGACCTACGCACTGCAACAGGGCGCTGATTACATTGTGCATTTCGACGCGGATGGGCAGCATAATTTTCGGGATATCGACAGTTTGCTGGCTCCCATTCTGGCCGGCGAGGCCGACGTAACGACCGGCACCCGTTTTCAACGGAAAGAAGACATCCGGGCCGTTCCGGCCAGTCGACGGGTGTTGCTCAAAGCGGCCGTTTTGGTGAATGGCCTGCTGACGGGTATGTGGATGACCGATGCACACAATGGCTTTCGGGCGTTCAGCCGGTCGGCGGCTCAGGCGATTCGCATTACGGAGAACCGGATGGCCCACGCAACGGAGATTCTGTCGCTCATCCGGCAGGCGCACCTACGATTGACCGAAGTCCCCGTTCACATTACGTATAGCGAATATTCGTGGGCTAAAGGGCAGAGTTCGCTCAACTCATTTCATATTTTAATTGATCTGATTCTCAGAAAGATTCTTTAACCGCTTTTCTGGCAGCTTTATGACACCCATTAAGATCCTGCTGGCGCTACCGCTTCTGTTACTGATTCTGCGGTTTGTGACCCGGCTCCACGACAAGACGGTTTACCGCATCTCGCTGATTCTGATTTCAGCGGTAGGTATCGGACTGATTCTGTTTCCGGATGCCAGTAACGTAATTGCGAATGCCCTCGGCGTGGGTCGCGGCACGGATCTGGTGCTTTACGTTGGCGCCGTTATTTTCTTTATCACGCTCCTGGTGTTATACTCAAAGCTGAAGAAAATTGAAGCGACGCAGACGGAGATCATCCGGCAAATGGCCATTGATCAGAGTAAAAAGCCGGATGCTACGGCCTAATGTCGTTTAATTATGGCCTCTCCGCAGCTAACGTTTGCCATACCCTATTATCGGGGCCTGGACCTGCTGGAGAAGGCAATTCAGAGCGTTTTCAGCCAGACTCAGTCAGATTGGAAACTGCTGATCAGTAACGATGGTGGCCCCGACCCTGCGTTGGATGCGCTGGTTGCCCGCTTCGCCGACTCCCGCGTGACGCTTGTGCACAACGAGCGCAATATGGGCATGGCCGGCAACTGGAACGCCTGCCTCGACCGCGCCGATACACCCCTGGTAACGTTATTACACGCCGATGATGAGCTGTTGCCAAACTACACAGCCGTCGTTATGCAGGCTGTTGCCGATCATCCAGACGCAACGCTGTATTATTGTCAGGCAAGCGTGGTTGATGAAAACGGGCAGCCGAGCTTTTCGTTACCCGATCGGGTCAAGCGCTTCATTCAGCCGCAGCCGGTAGGGCCTTATACCCAGCTAACTGGCGAAGCCGCGCTGACGCGTTTGCTGCGCGGAAATTTCATTTTTTGCCCCACGATCTGCTACCAGAAATCCAGGCTTGGCGAACTGCGTTTCTCGTCCGACTGGCGGTTTGTGCTGGATTTTGACCTGACGACGCATCTGCTGCTAAAGGAGCACACTTTTATAGGCATCAACGAAGTAGCCTATGCTTATCGTCGGCATGGCTCAAATGCAACCGTAGAGTACACGCAGAACCGGCTGCGGTTTGAGGAAGAAATTCAACTGTTCAACCAACTGGCCGATGAATGTGCCCGCAAAGGCTGGCAGCAGGCTCGGCGCGTAGCTCAGGCTAAGACGATCATCCGCCTGAATTTGCTCTACTGCGCCCTTACCGATTCGCTGAAAGGCCACCTGCCGAACGCTGTTCAGAAGCTGCGGCTACTGACTACTTAACTGTCTGAATTTGCCTTAGCTCTTTCATAAACCGATACCAGTTCATTATGGGTGAAGTAGCGCGAAAATGCTTTTGAGTTGAGCGGGAAGTACTTCTGATGAATCAGATGATACGAGCCGTAGGTGGTTAATCCATGTTTTACAAAAAAGTCCCGGTCAAGAAAGGTTCGGTGCGTTGCATCGTGCCGAAAGCCTTTAACGCCAGGCACCACGAAAATAAACCGGTCGATGCCGAGTCGTTCGCCTGTGGTCAGGAGTTTCCGGATTACTTCCTGTGGGTTGGTGAGGTGCTCGAGCACGTGGGCCATCAGCAGCGATTTGAACTGTCCCGGTATCAGGCCACGGAATTGGTAATCATCGGCTTCGGGGTCATACAAACGAACGTTCAGCCCCCGGCTCTGGCAATACGCTACTGTTGTTTCATTGATTTCCAGTCCAAGCGATCCGGCCGGCAACTGTTCCAGCACTTCGCCCACGCCACAACCAAAATCAATGGTCGGTCCGGTGGTGAACCGGATCATGTTTTTGATATACAGGTTGTTGCGGACCCACTGGCGGAAAGCGCTGCGCTCCAGTTGATACGCGGTGTACTCCTCGGTATACAGGTTTTCACTCATGAACAGGAAACAAAGGCAGTAAAAGATGATTAAAACTACGCGAATTTGCCCGATAAACGCCAGCGTGAACTGACGTAACAAATTAAAAGCCGCGTTAGCTGGACTGGATTATGCTGTATCCATCAAAATCCGTACCCGAACCGGCTTAACCTCGTTCTGTAGTATATTTACCAGACCAAAATAGGGAGTTCGTTTAACCGATTTTCCCGTTACGTTCGTTAAACAAAGGGCATTGTCCCGAAACACTTCTGACCGAAAAGTTTTCAATTATCTCCTGAATGAATTTCCTAACATCAACACTGGCGGCCGGTTTAATGTGCCTGCCGTTTCTGAGCCAGGCTCAACAAAAATTTGCCGAAACCATTACGGCGGCTGACCTCGAAAAACACCTCAGGATTCTGGCCGCCGACGATATGCAGGGGCGGGAAACCGGTACGCCCGGCCAGCGTAAAGCCGCTGAGTACATTGCCGGGCAGTTTGCGGCCAATGGCCTGAAACCGCTCGTTAAAACGGCCGACGGTAAGTTGGGCTATCAGCAACCGTTTACGCTTTATAAGAAGACCTGGGGTGATTTTTACGTCAGCGCGGGCAGTAAACGGTTCGCCTACCTGAAAGATTTCGTGACCAATGGCCTGCTAAGTGTGCCGACCGAAACGCCGTACGAAACCGTGTTCGTAGGCTATGGAATCAACGACAATACCCTCAACGAATATGGCGATCTTGACGTAAAAGGCAAGGCCGTTGTGCTGCTGGACGACGAGCCCAAAACCGAAGACGGCAAATCGCGGGTTGACGCCACGAGCAGTTCCAGCAAGTGGGGCGGAGGGAACGGCTGGCGGGCGAAGGCTGCGCTGGCGAAGGAAAAAGGGGCCGCTCAGATTTTCATCGTCTCGGCCGACTCGGCCGCCGGTTTTCAACGGGTTCTTGCCCAGCGGGGCGCCCTGATGGGCCGATTCAATCGGTTAGGGTTAAAACCCGGCACGGAGGACGTAGGCTCCGTTGGCGTTTTTCTGATTTCGCCGGATATGGCGGCTGCATTGCTCAACGTAACAACCAGCCAGTTTAACGAAGCGAGTCGGTTATATACCCGCTCAACCGGTACTCAATTACCAAAGCTGACGGGCACTGTGGCCATTAAGGCCGAACGCATCGAAGAACAGGTGCAGTCGTCGAACGTACTGGGGTTCATCGAAGGCTCCGACAAAAAAGACGAGATTATGATTATCTCGGCGCACTATGACCACATTGGCGTTAGTGCCGATGGGCAGGTTAACAACGGGGCCAACGACGATGGATCGGGTACGGTGTCGGTGCTGGAAATTGCCCAGGCGTTTGCCAAAGCTAAAGCCGCCGGCAAAGGCCCGCGCCGGTCAATTCTGTTCCTGACCGTAACGGGTGAAGAAAAAGGACTGCTGGGATCGGAATATTACGCCGACATGAATCCGGTCTTGCCACTCGAAAACACCGTCTGTGACCTCAACATCGATATGGTCGGCCGGGTCGATGACCTGCACCAGGGGAAAAACGACAACTATATCTACGTAATCGGATCGGATAAGCTGTCATCCGAGCTGCACAAAATCAGCGAAGACGCGAATGAGAAATCCGTTAAGATGGAGCTGGATTACAAATACAACGATCCCAAAGACCCACAGCGCATCTATTACCGGTCCGATCATTACAACTTCGCCAAGCACCGGATTCCCATTGTTTTCTATTTCAACGGTCTACATGCAGATTATCACCGCCCGACCGACGACGTTGAAAAAATTGATTTCAAACTGGCTGAACGGTCGGCCCGGCTGGTATTCTTTACGGCCTGGGAAGTCGCCAATCGGGACCAGCGCCTGGCCGTTGACAGCAACAAACAGTAATCGGTCTGAACCGGCTGCTTTCCTGTGCAACCGAAGTCGTTAATCGCTTTAGTCTGATGCAAAATCTGAAGATTGCCACCGCTCAGTTTGAAAATGCCAGTGGCGATAAAACCTATAATCTGGGAGTTATTCGTAGCCTGTCGGCGAAAGCCGCCCAGCAGGGCGCGCAGGTGGTTGCCTTTCACGAATGCTCCATTACGGGCTATACCTTCGCCCGGAATCTGTCGAAAGAACAGATGCTGGCCATTGCCGAGTATATCCCCGAAGGTGAAAGCGTTCAGGCATTAACCCAGATTGCCCGGGATAATGATATCGCCGTGCTGGCGGGGCTGTTTGAGAAAGACCGGGACGATCAGTTGTTTAAGGCCTACGTCTGCGTCGATAAAAACGGGCTGGTCGCCAAGTATCGTAAACTGCATCCGTTTATCAATCCGCATATTCTGCCGGGGAACGAATACGTTGTTTTTGATTTGCTGGGCTGGAAATGCGGGATTCTGATCTGTTACGATAACAATGTAGTGGAAAACGTCCGTGCAACGGCCCTGCTGGGTGCCGACGTGATTTTTATGCCGCACGTAACGATGATGACGCCGTCTACCCGCCCTGGTGCGGGCTTTGCCGATCCGGCTTTATGGGCGAATCGGGAAAATGACCCTACGTCACTGCGTCTGGAATTTGACGGACTGAAGGGCCGTGCCTGGCTGATGAAATGGCTACCCGCCCGTGCCTATGACAACGGCGTATATGTTGTCTTCTCCAACCCAATCGGCATGGACGACGATCAGTTAAAGAATGGCTGCTCGATGATTCTGGACCCCTTTGGCGATGTGCTGGCTGAGTGTCGCGTGTTAGGCAATGACGTGGTTACGGCCGTTTGTACACCCGATAAGCTCAAACAGGCTGGTGGCCATCGGTACCGAAATGCCCGACGGCCAGATCTATACCGGGACATTCTCGGTCAGGAACATACGCCCGAACAGAAAGTTGTCTGGCTGAACGGCGATAGCTCTTCCAGTAAGTAATTGCGTATTCCGCCGAATCAAACGCCCAAAGCAAGCTACTATGGCCTGCTTTGGGCGTTTGATTGTATCTGGTAGTTACGAAGCGCGATGAAGCCAGTTTTTATTTATTCCCGCCGGACACTTTACCTGGCTTCGGCGCAATACCCGGCTGCGTGATCTCAAAGTTTTCTTTTTGCTTGGCATCTGCTACAATCTTCCGCACATCAGCTAAGAGTTTTTTCGCATCGTACACAACGCCGTCTTTAACCGTGTACGTAACCCCGCCAATGCGTTCAACTTCGTTCTTGGCGTTGAGGTGGATCGCCCCCGTGCCGTAAAGTACTTTCAGGTTTGCCAGCGGGTTCTGGTCAATGATGACGAAGTCAGCGAGTTTACCTACTTCCACGGAGCCAATCTGATCGGCCATGCCGAGGGCTTCGGCCCCTTTCAGCGTTGCCGTCCGGATCACTTCGAGCGGGTGAAAACCGGCTTCGCGCAGCAGTTCAAGCTCGCGGATATAGGCAAAGCCGTATAGCTGGTAAATAAACCCCGAATCGGAGCCCGTTGTGACCCGGCCACCCCGGTTTTTGTATTCGTTAATGAACTGCATCCAGAGCTGGTAATTCCGCTTCCAGGCCACTTCCTGCTCAGTACCCCAGTTATGCCAGTAGGACCCGTGCGAAATCCGGCTGGGGCCGTAAAACCGCCATAAACTGGGCAGGGTATAGTCGTCGTGCCATTCGGCCCGGCGGGCCATCATCAGATCGCGGTTGGCTTCGTAAATGTTGAACGTCGGATCGAGCGTAAAATCCAGCGCGATCAGCTCGTCTATGACCTTGTTCCAGCGCTCGGTACCAGGCTTAGCGGCCTGCTGCCACAGATTGCCGGCTTCCTCGAACCGGTTCTGCTCGTTATTGTAATTGTAATCGGCAGGGTAGTTCTGAATGGTTTTGTCCTCAAACAAGGCTTCTGGCAAGCCGTACCAGTGTTCCATGCTCGTCAGTCCGGCTTTGGCGGTTGCCAGTGCGTTCATCCGGGCTACTTCCAGCTGCGCATGGTGGCAGGCCGACCGGAGTCCAAGCTTTCTGTTTTCGTCCAGAGCGGCCCGGAAAATGGCGGGTTCAGCACCGAAAAACTTGATGCCGTCGGCTCCTTTCCTGGCGTTATCACGCACCCAGGCGCGGGCCTGTTCGGGTGTACTGATCGGGTCTTTTGCTCCCTGACCGAAAACCGTATAGGCTTTGATGCGCGGGGCCGTAATCTCGTTACGTTCACTTTTAGCGCGGTGTTCGAGTACCCAGTCGAGACCATTACCGCAGCTTGGATCGCGAATGGTTGTAATACCGTGCCCGAGCCAGAGTTTGAAGACGTACTCTGCGTGGGCGCCCTGATCTTTGCCGCCAATGTGGCCGTGCATATCCACGAAACCCGGCATCAGATACATGCCCTCGCAGTTCAATTCTTTATCGCCCAGTGCAGCCTGAGGGCGGCTCTTTGCGTCAATTGGAACACCGGGATAACCAACCAGTTTGATTTGAACAATCCGGTCCTTTTCAACCACAATATCAACCGGGCCAACTGGTGGCGCACCCGTGCTGTTTATAAGCGTAACGCCCCGAATGATTAGCCGCCCGAACGGGCCGTCGCCTTCGTGGCGAGCCGGCGCTTTTTCAACCTGAGCCCATGTAAGCTGGCTGAAAACGATAAGCAGGAAACCCACAGAATGTAAGCGTAAAGGCATGTGTGCTAAGGCTGGTTGGGTAAACAGTTGTAAGATAAGCTAAACTACCAGACTTTTGCATCAAATGGAACGGGTCACGTCTGTTGGCGCTACACCCTGATTTAGCTATGAAGCAAATAATCACGAAAAATTTTCTGCTCATTATTCTGGCGCTGGCTGTAGTGTTCGCCTTTGCTATGAAGGCAACGGTATTTCAGCAGAAGTCCAACGTAGCCAGCCCCGCCGAGCCAGCCCCGGTCCAGTTTGCGGCCTATTGGTTTGCCGGGAAAGCTGAACTCAGCAGCTACCGGCTCGAACAGGCACAGTATGGTGTACTCAATCCGGGCGAAGCTGTGCTGATTTTTGTGACCGAAGATTTTCGAACCGATAAGCAGGTAAAATCCGAAACGGCCGACAGCCGCGATAAGGCGATACCTGTGCTGAAGACTAACATGATCAGGAAGTTTGCAACGGGCATTTACGATTATTCCTTGTTTACATCTGTCTTTACGCCCATCCATAACCCGGCCTTTCCGAATACGCTTAAAGTCAGCACGTCGGGGCAGGAGTGGTGCGGACACAGCTATATTCAGCTCAACTATCAAAACAACGGGTATCAGGTTGCCGGTAAATCGTATTTCGAAAAAGAAGTTAACGAAGCGTATTCGGTGGCAAAAACCTGGCTTGAAGATGAACTCTGGAATCGTATACGGCTTGATCCGGACAAGTTACCCGTCGGTGAGATACAACTCATTCCCGGCACTATGGCAGCCCGGTTACGGCATAAACAGCTCGAACCCCTGCTGGCTCAGACGAAGTTGGATACGTACAAGGGTGTTCTGTATCCGGGCAAGTTCCTGAAAGCTTACCGGATTCAGTACCCAACCGACGACCGAACGCTGATGATCGTGTTCGAAGGCCAGTTCCCGCATAAAATCGTCGGCTGGGAAGAAACCTATAAGAGCAAAGACAACGTTCTGACCTCACGCGCCGTTTTAAAGACGACCCTACAATCTGATTACTGGAATCATAACGCCCCCGCCGACAGCACGTTACGGAAGGCGTTACTATCGGGCCGATAAACGTCGGCGATTTGTTTATGAACTGTATGCACACGATTAGCCGGGCTGTGCTCGGCTTTTTTCTGATTACGATGCTGGCCTGTTCCAGCGATGGAGACAAGACCCGAACGGCTGTCAGTGAACCGATTTATACGCTGATCTTTCTAGACAAAACCCGCAGTGTTAACGTAAATAACGCGTTCGTAGCCCAGAAGTATCAACAGGCGCTGACCGACATTATTGAACAGAACATCCGGCAGAAAGGCGATCAGCTGGCGGTTTATTTCATTCATGAAAACACGGCTAAAGCTCGCGTTCTGAACCTGACGACCCGTACGGAGATGGAAGATGTCAGCGCGGCCAGCCCCACCGACCGCGAAGCGGCCGAAACTGAGTTTGGACTGATGCTGACCCGCGAGAAAGCCCAGATCCGGCAGCGGGTGCAGCAGCAGTTGGTGAAGCAGAATACGGGCTCGTCGAATCGGGAAACCGACATCTGGGCCAGCCTGCCCGTAATTGCCAAAGCCAACGAGTCGGGCGCGACGGTAAAAGTATATTACCTGAGCGACATGATCGAAAGCGTAAAGGGAGCAAATCGACGCGATTTTCAGGTAAAGCCGCCCAAAGACAACGCGCAGGCCGATGAATGGGCGAAAGCCGATGCCGAACAGCTTAAACGCTACCCAATTGGCAGCCCGGAGATTACGATGATTTTACCTTTTGAACCGAACGCATCGGTAAAGCAAAACAACCCCACCGTAACGCAGTACTGGCAAACCCTGTTTACGGAATTGGGGGCGGGAACAGTGGAAGAACAATAGAAGCCAACTCAATGAAACGATTACAACCGAGTTGTTGGGGTAGTCGGTTTGAGCAGATGCTGCTCGGCCTCCTGCACGGCCCGTTCGATGTGATGACGCAAATAAATTCGCTGCTCATCCACAAAAAAGGCTACGTCGGCGTCGTAATCGGCACTAAAGAAAACGCCATTGGCAAAATAGCCGTTGCCGGCATCGTAATAGCAGTTAAACTGGCCGGGAGCGAAATGAGCAGGAAGCCCCGTCTGGGGAATAACACTCCGGCGTATGCTCTCGACCAGCGACGTAATGTCCTGTATTTTACCATGCACCCCCACTCCGTTTGTGAAATCGACTCGATGACCGGCTTTTTCGGACTGATGCAGCAGATCGTCGACCAGGCGGATTAACTCCGCGAATGTCTGCTCGCAGGCACCGTCGTCCGGGCGATTTCGATCAAAAATGGGCGACCCGATTAACTGATGGAGCTGACTCTGGCGCTGGCTGCTGATGGGCGTGGTCATAATCTGGTGAGACGTTCCGCCCCGTTTGGCCTTGTGTTTAACTGATTGATTTTTTGATTTTTTACCCCAATCCGGATTGGCCGCAGCCGTTCCTGTTCGAGAATCATGGGTCGAAACATAGGTGCGAAATAAGCGCCAATGTTAGCGGCCCGGAATGCCACTGTAATCTTCGAAATAAAATTCATGATCGTTTTCATGGCATCAGGTATTCGGTTAAAACGGTTCCGGTTTACACTTTCTCGAACACAAGCCGGTAGTGATCCATTAATTCGCGCTCGAAACAGACACGGTTCGGACTTTTACGGAAAGTGGCAATCAGGCCCCGAAAAGCGGGATTGATTAGTAACTGGGGCAGAAGCGAGGCATAAGTCAGGTACTTTTCCAGGCTGAACGCTCGAAAGCGCTTGCGCCACTGCCCAATGGTTTCAATGTAGTCGAGCCGTCCGCTGCTTTTCGAAATAAGCTTAAACTTTGGCTCGGCATTGCGAATGACCTGCTCAGGGCCGTAAGGTAGCCAGGATCCCGGAAACTCCGCTACCATTAGGGCCATATAATAAGCGTCGGAGTCCGGGTCAGCATCCAGCCGAATACGCTCGAAGGGCGGCATGTTCTTGCTGAACACCATCGTCTGCATATAAAACCGGCCGCCCACGGGCAGTAAATCCGCTACATGCTGAAAGAAATCAGCGTAAACGGCATCCTGCTGGCCTGCCTGCCATTGTTCAATCGAACAGAAGTGCTCCATGCCGCCAATGCAGGTGATCGCATCAAACCGACCGTAATCGGTGGGCCGGATGGTGCGGCAGTCTTTTACATCCACACGCAGACCGTTGCGCTGGCAGGCCGCTGCCTGCCCCTGCGATAACGTAACGCCCCGGCCGTCGGCACCCCGACCTTTTATGTAAGTCAGAAAGGGTCCCCAGCCACAGCCCATATCGAGCACCTTTGAGCCAGGACCAATAGACAGGCTGTCCGCTATAAATTGGTGTTTCTGCCGCTGAGCCTCTTCGAGTGTCAGTGAGAAATCACCGTTATACATAGCACCACTATAATCGCCGGTTTCGCCCATGCTCAACCGAAAGATTTTATCGATCGTCGAATACGTAAAGTCAAGATCTTTTTGAGAGGCCATGAGCGAAAGGAGTTGATGATTAACAGTCTACGTCAGACGGGTGGATGGCGTTTGACCCATTTGTTTTAGGAATCGGTAATGCGAAACCAGCGCCGAAGAAAACGTAGGACTTTCCAGGTAAGGCAGATTGTGCTCGTGCGCGGTCTGTTTCACAATAGCCGTAATGGCCGGGTAATGAATATGGCAGATCTTGGGGAACAGATGATGTTCAATTTGCCGGTTTAACCCGCCACAAAAGAAAGCCGCAATAGCGCTGCGGGGCGCGAAATTGGCCGTAGTCCGCAATTGGTGGATTGCCCAGGCTTCCTCAATATTACCATTAGGCGTTGGCAGCGGGAACGAGGTTCCTTCTACCACGTGCGCCAGCTGAAATACCAGCCCCAACACTAGTCCTTCAACAATGTGCATGGCCACAAAGCCAATTAGCACCTGCCACCAAGCAACGTCAAGCACGAGCAACGGAAGCGCCAGAAACAACAGATAGTAAACGGCTTTTGTAACGAACAGGGTCACGTACTCATGGGTCTCATGGGTTGTATCGTACTGACCGATTTTATCCTTGAACATCTTCAGGAAATCTTTCCGGAACACCCAGGCCAGCGATGTCAGCCCGTAAAGCGGAAACGCATACAGATGCTGATATTTTTGCCAGGGGCGAACCTCATCAGCCGGATCGAGCCGGATAAGCCCCGGCGCTACGTCGATATCCTCGTCATGACCAGGAATGTTGGTATACGTATGATGAACCACGTTGTGCATAATTCGCCAAACGTAAGGACTGGCGCCCAGCAGGTAAAAGCTGTAACCAAGCAGCCGGTTAACCCAGCCGTGGCGGGAGAATGCTCCGTGCACGGCGTCGTGCGCAACGTTAAAGCCAATGAAGGCCGCAAATGTTCCCAGCAGCATTGCCATGCCCAGCATAGCCCATCCACCAAACTGATTCGATAAAATCAGGCCGTATAGCAGGCCATAGCCTGTCAGGAAAAAAATAGCTTTCGTCCACATAGCCCCGTTTGCATTCGGGGAAACATTGTTTTCCGTAAAATACGTATCTACACGTTTGCGGACAGTCGAGAAGAACTGGGATCGCCCGGTGTTGGTAAACTTCACTGTTGAAACCATCGGTTGCTTAATTGAAATGATCGTCGGACGAAGTCGAAAAAATCCGGCCGATTTCTTTTAGTTGGATAAAAATGGGTAGGGCAAGCCGCCCGCGTTCGGTAAGGGTGTACTCTACCCGAGGTGGGACCTCAGCGTACACCTTACGCTGGACCACGCCCAATGTTGTCAATGCCCTCAGGTCTTTGGCCAATACTCTATCGCTAACGGAGGGGAGCTGGTCTTTTAATTCTGTGTAGCGAAGCGTCTTCTGACCCAGTAAAAGGATGATTGGTAAGCGCCACTTGCCGTAGAGTATTTCTATGGCCCTATTGATGAGCGGTTGCTCAGAGCTATAGCTCTCGTCGTTTGGTTTGTTCCTTGCCACAGTAATGGGTTAAAACAAACCGAAGCAGTGGTAAAGAATCGGTCGGCGATGAATAAAAGGAGAAGGAAACGAGCAGCGCAAGGAGAAGCTCGATACTAACTGCGCTGTTAGCTACTAACCACTAACTGTGAACAATAAAAAAAAGTTTAATATTCAACTATATTCAGCAATTAATGCTCAGTCTTATGTAAATGTATGGCACGCTGCTGTTAAACACAACTTATCGGCCAATATAGCTTCCTAAGGCCCGATTTGTTTATCTGATCCAGGTCATTGGCAGACTGTTACGGATGCTAACAGTCTGCGCTTACTCCTGAAATAATTTTTAATAATCAGACTTGTGGCGCACTAACTGGGGTTGGGTTAATCTCGTAGGAATAGCCGATATCGAAGCCCGAAAAATCGCTTTTCAGACAATAGGAGATAAGTTCGAGCGCATCACCCTCCCGCCGAACGGCGAGGTAGTGGAACATGGGTTTATACTGCGTAGCTATGTCCGGCAGGCGGCTAGGCGAGGTGTTCAGCGGCTGACGTAATCCGCCCCCGCCCCCAATAACCAGAAACTCCTTGCCTTCAAACTGATACCGCTCAAAGGCGTGGGAGTGGCCCGTAATAAAAAGTCGTGCCTTCTGGGATTTTATGTAACAGGGTACAAACCGTTGCTGCACCAGTTTAGAGGAGCCAACCAGTTTGCTGTTTGAATAAGGAGCATGGTGGCAGGTAACGATAATAACCCGAATCGCCGGATTGTCGTCCATCTCCCGCAGCGTTTGCTCATACCAGGTCTGCTGCTTAACCAGATCCGCAGCCGACATAATCTGAAAATTGGAGTTCAGCATAATGACCGCGATGCCGTCGGTTATTTGCAGATACCCAGTCGGGCTATGTTCGGGAAAACGCTGCTGAAAATTCCGGGCTCCTTTTCGGGGGCGGCCCATTACGTCATGGTTGCCCATGATCGCGTAAACGGCGGTTCCGACCTGTCGGCAATTCTCCAGAAACCGGTCAATCATAGGCCATTTATTATTGCGGAAACCGAGCGATACAATATCACCCAGCCAGTAAAGCACGGATGGTTGCCGCCGAATAATTTCGGCAAAGATTGCCTGGGTCGCTTTTGTGTTCTGATGGGCGCGCAACACTAGCCGTTCTACCCACATGGGGGCCTGTGTGTCGCTTAAAAACAGAATATTGGGGTGTTGGTCGTCCTGACTCATACTACACTAACGTTGACTTTACCACGAAAATGCCCGCCAGACTACCTGAAGCTGCAGCCCGAAAACGGCGTCTTCCGTAGCGGTAGCATCATACCATTTTAACTCAGTGGCCACTCGAATCCGGCGGCCAATGGGTTGTGTATAAGCGCCGGCCATCATCCAGCCCAGACTATACCGTCTGGCATCTACAATGCCGGCATAGTTCAGCCGGGACTGAATCCGGTAAACACCGGTGCCGCCCGTTAAGGATAAGCGTCTGGCCAGGCTACGCTCGGTACCGCTCAGCCAGGCTAGTGGCATCGAAAACACAAGCAGCATGGGTATGGCCGATACATATACCTGCGACCGCTGACCATTTGCCAGTGCCCTATACGAGTACATGGTCGTCCAGCCCGTTTCCAGCCCCAACCGAAGGCGGTGGTCGGGGTACCACATCGCCCGAACCGTAGCTGGAACCCCAAACCGGCTGACATCGACCTGTTCCAGACCGGGCGGTACACCCAGGTGGGTCGAGTAGTAGGAGAGACCCCCGCCAACCGTAACGACAATGGTGTACGGGTCCCGTTTAGCAACGGTCGAATCGTTGGAGCGATTCGACTGTGCGGCCACTATCCGGCTACACACCATCAGGATAACGAATCCAACTTTAATTTGTGAGCAGATATTCATGGAATTATTGACCGGCGTAATGATAATAAGCCACAACCGAAGAATAGTTGGATAAAATACCATCGAAACGGCCATCGCTGATGAACTGCTCAATAAACCGGGGTTCGTCGAGCGTCCAGACGAATACGGTTCGACCTTCGGCTTTCATCGCCAGCACTTCCTCGGTTTGGGGGCCTAATGTCCAGCGGGGAGCCCAGATGCGGGCGTTTAAACCACGGGTAATGGCCGTATCCAGTTCGCACAGAATAGGCGTATTGTCTTTGTTGGGTAAGGACTGATACGACTCAATGGCTTCAGGGCCTGGTAAACCAATCACAATCTGGACGTTACGCCCGGCCTGAAGCGCCCGTTGCCGAAATTTCTGCTGGATGGCCTGCACTTTGTCCATAGGCCCAATGTATTTCGTATCGAGCCAGACAAAATCCAGAGATGTATTTGCGATCACGGTTTCCAGGGCTTCTTCCAGCGTCGGAATTTTTTCACCGTTGATAAGCCTGACGAACGTAGAAAGTTGTTGGTAGGTATAAGTCTCAATCGGCCCGTCCAGACCATTCTTCTGAATGAGTCGGAGGTTTAATCGGTTATCATGGTAAAGAATCGGTACGCCGTCTTTCGTGTATCGTACGTCCATTTCTACGCCATTTGCGCCCAGCCGGGAAGCCAGCTTGATGATTTCTATGGTGTTTTCTGAAACCGAAAGCAGATCGGATGTTCGACCCCCGCTCCGGTGCGCCAGAATATCGAATGGTTTTCGGTTGAGGGGCCGCCGGTACGTAAACGTCAGCGTATTGGTTGGCTCTGCCGACTGTTCGCCATACACTCCTCTTATTACGAGCGTGTCGCCTTCCGTCAGCCGACCGCTGCGAAAACGCTGCAGTTGCCCATTGTGTTTGGCGCTTACGGTTAGCCGCACCCGCCCGGTTTCGGTATTGATCAGCTTGCGCCAGTACCCCAGCAAAACTAAACTATCTGACTGCGGACTACCTTCCAGATTAAAGAAAGCCGCGTCCTTCCCGGTAAATACGGATAGATAGTGAGTAGTATCGGTACCCTTTAGCGTATAAGTCCACTTAAGGGCAACCTGCTCGCCAAAGCGATCAGAACCATCTGTAACGCGGTAGACGCCTTCAATCAGTTGCCGCACGGGGGGGGTGAACTGACCCGAGCCCGGTATGTTCGCAAAGTTATACGGTACTGGAGCCTCGTATTCTTTCCGGCAACCCAGAAAGAAGAGCCACAGGCAGCCAATCAAGAAGTAAACAGACGGTTTCACAGGATGAAGCTGAAAAAGAGTTGTGGATAGAACAGGTTCCGGTCGAACGTATCGTAGAGCGACCAGAATTGCCAGTTGAAGTTGGAATAGGCGGCCCGTAGTCCAAGCGATACGTGCTGATTGTCGTAGAAAGGCTGTTCGAGCACTACCGTAAAGGCCAGGCCATTGATCTGCCGCCGGTCGTATTCTACCGCCAGACTACCGACCTGGGATCGATAATACAGATCAATCATCAATTCAGACCGTACCGTTAACCGCAGGTCCCGTGTTAGCCGGTAGCCGAGTGATGCGTGCGGAAAGGTCTGATAGCCATATGCCTGGCTGTTGAATACATCCTTGATTTTCAAGGCGCCAAACCAGACCGCCACGTCGTTGCCAGCGGAAAAAAACAGACGGTCGGTCAGGGGGGTAGCCCAGCGTAAGCCCAGAGCAAGATGACTCTGGACAAACTGCGTCTGCAGACGCCCCGTTACAAATAGATGCTTTGATAGACTATGCTGAAGATTAGCGTCAATGGCTGGTACGCTCACCCGAACCTCTTCGGTGAGTTCGGGGGGCGTTGTTGTGAACACCAGACCGAGCGACTTGCGCCATTCGCCGGGGCGGGGTGCCTGCGGAAAATAGATGCCGGGCTGGCGAGGTATAGAATCTCGCGGCTCAGTTTGCCCGAGCGCAACAGATACGACCAGTAAGCTGCCGAGCAGGCCCGGTCCTACAGAAGTTAAGAACGTCTTCACCTAACGTTGAATGAATGGGAGTCAGATGAAGTAAACTGCGTTGAAAGAAATATGTTATGAAAGGCGGGCTTCAGAAAAAACGCAGCCCAATGTCATCTGACGACATTGGGCTGCGTGGGGTTACCGGGCCGAATTGTTTATCCGTGAAACGATTTAACTCAGGCCTTCAAATCAATTTTTCGACCCGTCTCAGCGGCACGGTAGATAGCCTGGAGCAGTCGAACGTCGCGGAGGCCTTCCTCGCCGGTAATGTGATCAGGCAGCTTTTTCCCGTCCAGCAGGTCTTTACAGACACCGTCCATATGCATAGCCTGGTGATTCACAACTGGCTGCTCAATCGGGCCTTTGCTGGTGCGCCCTTTCAGTGGGCCATAGCCAAATGCAGGCGATAGCTCGAACCAGCCATTCTGACAAGCTGCGTACAGCCGTTCAATCCCGGCCGTGTAGCTGGTCGTCGAGTTAGAGACAGCTCCGCTGGGAAATTCAAACTGCCAGAATAACGTCTCTTCGACGTCCTTGAATTTCTGCGGTTCGGTCTTCGGCGAAAACTGCGCAGTTACGGAAATCGGTTCTTCGCCCGTAACGTAGCGGCTACCCTGCACGGCGTAAATACCTACGTCCATCAGCGGACCGCCCCCGGCCATATCTTTTTTCATTCGCCACTGGGTTGGATCGCCGATGCGGAAGCCGTCGCTGCTTTCAATGAATTTGATTGGGCCAAAAACTTTTTCCTGACCCAGCCGCATCACCTCTTTAGTGAATGGTTCGTAATGCAGGCGGTATCCGATAGCCAACTGTTTATTGGCTTTTTTACAGGCCTCGATCATGTTCTGGCAGGCTTTGGGCGTAATGGCCATTGGCTTTTCGCAGATGACGTGTTTACCCGCCTGAGCCGCCCGAACTACAAATTCTTCGTGCATGGAGTTGGGCAGTACGACGTAAACGACATCAATGTCCTTGTTGTCGGCGATCCGGTCGAAGGTTTTATAGTCGTAGACATTAGCCTTCGGAATATTGTATTTCTGCATCCATTCTTCGGCTTTTGACGGAGTACCGGTTACGACTCCGGCCAGTCGGCAATTCTGCGTTTGTTGCAGGGCCGGAGCCAGCTGGTTCTTGCTGTAGCTGCCTAAACCAACCAGCGCTATACCGAGCTTACGGCCTTGCCGGGGTTCTGATTGAATAGAGTTGCCGAAGGCGTCGGTCAGTACGGGCAGCGTTATTGCCGAAGCGCCGACGTTCATGAGAAAGCGCCGACGCGACTGAATAAGCGAATTGGACATGGGAAAGCAATAAAGAAGGTTTGAATAGGTAAAAAGCACTGGCAATTACGGCTTTACCCGCCATGCTGATGCTTTTTACCTATCTTTTATTATCTATTGGCCATTCTGCCGTTTAAACGACTCCAATCTGAATTTCTGTGACGCAGTTTGCCGGATTTGCCAGATCAAGGACAGCAAAAACCTCACGAATCCGGCCGTCGTTTTGATACCCGTCCCGATAAAATTGGCTGAACAGCCTATCGTAAACCCGCCCCAGTTCAGTCCAGGGGCCGGCATGAATGAACGAAATGAACCGAAACGCTGGAAATACCTGATACCGGAACTGGCCTGATGCGTGGGCTGGCTGACAAATGGGCAAAGCAATTTCCAGTTGAAACTCGTTCGCTTCATCACCATTTACACCTGTATAAATCCACTGAATGGGTCCTGTTACGTCAAGTTTCAGCCGCTCGGCTTCCTGATAAAGATCGTCGGCGACGTGACCGGCGTATTGAGAGAGAGTTGGCAGCGTAGCGCGGGTGATGAAACAAAGGGCAGCAAAGGGAGTCGTTTCTTTTACGCGCCGATCAGTTGCGGGCGGGGTTTCGGGGATTGCCATACTTTGTTGAAATGATCATGACGAAGATCGCATTGGGTTGTGACAGCGGTATGTCAGCAGGTATTGAGAAAACCTCCGGCATCGCTCAGCAGTTATTCAAACAAATGGTTGACTAATGAAAAAGAATCAGATTATCTACATAACCGGTCAGTTGGGCGGTACTCTATTTCGGCAGGAAGCGCGCCAACAGGCCGAAAAGCTGGGCCTGATGGGAATTGCCCGGATTCAATCCAATGGCGAACTGCGGATTGAGGTTGAAGGAGAGGAAGAAGCGCTCGACGCTTTTCAGAAATGGTGTAAAACCGGTCCGGAAGGCACGCAGGTCAAGAGTGTAGATGTGCAGGACGGACCGCTTCAGGAGTATGACCGGTTTATGGAAATGCGCTAATAGCAAAGCCAGCCCCAAATGAGAGCTGGCTATTTGCTGTTTGCAGCGAAGTGTAATTAAAAAATGTATTTGTTTTCGGCAATCATCGCGTCGGCGATCTGACGGCGGGCATCTTTCAGGTTCATCGGTTCAATTTTGGTGAACCGCTTCAGACCCATCAGCATACCACGCAATTCGTCGCCTTCGGCAAACGACGTAATGGCGGCCCGTCCGGCGCTATTGATTTTTTCGACCGCTTCGTGCAGGTAGATGAGGGCCATTTGCTTTTGCAGCGTAACGCTATCTTCTCCCTGCATGGTTATCAGTTTTTCGACGCGCAACAGTGCTGATTCGGCCGCGTAAATCTCAATCGCCATGTCCGCAATGTTCATCAGGATTTCCTGCTCGTCAGACAGGCTCATCATGAACTTCTGAACGGCGGCACCTGCGACCATCAGCGCGGCTTTTTTCAGGTTCCGCAGAACTTTCTTTTCAGCAACGAACAGACCTTCTTCCTCGTCCGAGTTGAAGTCGGGGATAGACATAATTTCTTTAGAAACGGCCATTGCCGGACCCATCAGGTCGAGTTCGCCCTTCATGGCCCGCTTGAGCAGCATATCCACGATCAGCATTCGGTTGATTTCGTTAGTGCCCTCAAAAATCCGGTTGATGCGTGCGTCGCGGTAGGAGCGATCCATGGGCGCATCGGCCGAGTAGCCCATACCACCGTAAACCTGAACGCCTTCATCCACTACGTAATCCAGTGTTTCTGAGCCGTGTACTTTCATCAGGGCGCACTCGATAGCAAACTGCTCCAAGGCCTTCAGCTTGGCCGATGCGTCGTCCATACCCTGACCCTTGAGATCTTCGATCAGGTCGTCAATGTTCTGCCCGGCGCGGTAGCTGGCCGTTTCAGATGCGTATACTTTAACGGCCATTTCGGCCAGTTTATGCTTAATTGCTCCAAACTGCGAAATCGGCGTCTTAAACTGTTTACGTTCGTTGGCGTACCGGATCGCGTTGTTAATGACCTCTTTCGAGCCACCAACAGCCGCTACACCGAGTTTAATCCGACCAATGTTTAGAATGTTTACCGCGATTTTAAAACCGTTTCCGCGCTCCGACAGCAGATTCTCGACCGGAACTTTGCAGTCGTTGAAGAAAATCTGACGCGTATCAGAGCCTTTAATTCCCATCTTATGCTCCGGTTCGTTCATCGTAATGCCCTCGAAGCTGCGCTCCACGATAAAGGCTGACAGATTTTTATCCGGCTGCCCGCTGCCATCGTCTATCTTGGCGAATACAATGTATACGTCCGCAAAACCGCCGTTGGTAATCCACATCTTCTGACCGTTCAAAATGTATTGCTTACCATCTTCGCTCAGCGTTGCTTTGGTTTTGCCGGAGTTGGCGTCCGAACCCGAATCCGGCTCCGTCAGGCAATAGGCTGCTTTCCACTCGCCCGTGGCCAGTTTTGGCAGGTATCGCGATTTCTGATCGTCGTTGCCGTAATACACGATCGGCAACGTACCGATACCCGTGTGCGCCGACAGCGCCACCGAAAACGAGTGGCCAGCACCAGTTACTTCGGCTACCAGCATGGATGTATTGAAGCTCATGCCAAATCCGCCGTACTCTTCCGGTACACCGGTACCAAGCAGGCCCAATTCACCAGCCTTATCCATCAGGGACGAAATCAGCCCGGGCGATTTAGCATTATCAATTTCATTCAGTCGGGGCCAGATTTCACGCTCCAGAAACTCACGGCAGGTCGCTGCAATCATCTGCTGCTCTTCGGTAAATTCTTCCGGAATGAATACCTGAGACGCGGGGGTCTCCTTGATCAGAAATTCGCCACCTTGAATTGAGGCTTTAGGTTCTGTCGCAATCATGACTAATTGGTTTGTTATGCTTGCATACTATTTCTAAACAAAGGAACGAATTTTGAAGATAGTATGCAAGCATACTATTAACAATTTTTCAGCTTGGAAGTTGACAATCTGGTTCTGATATAGTCCAATAACTGAGTGCTTCCGAACCGTTAGGCAGAGGCTAAGTTCAGTTCATAAACGTGGTCAATTATTCCTGAGCATCAACTATATTTGAGCAGATAGCCGTTACTTATTAAGATTGATAGATTTGATCGGTTCCTACAGACATTCATTCGCTATGCTTTTAAGAGCATCCTGCATGGTGCTTGTCGTTTGTTTCTTTCTGAGTTCTAACTGGGCAGTACGTGCCCAGTCTGTTCCTGAAGTTCCATTTGATCTCAACTTTGCGGGCGTTACCGTCCATGTCAATGAGCCAGGACGTCGGCAGATTCAGCAGGAAGTTGCCCGCCTGTATGAAAACCGGACCGACCTGTATCGCCAGATAGATGCGCTTCGGCAACTAACCCCTTTGCTGGAGCCTTTGCTGACCAGTGAACATCTGCATTCCGATTTTCGGTATGCTATTCTGCCCGCTGCTGAAACTGACAGTACGGCGTACTGGGGCCTGACAGCTGAGCAGGGTGCGAATTTAGGTTTACGGATGACCAGCACCGTTGACGAGCGGCTCCACCCCATTCTGGCAACCGAAGTTGTCACGAGCCGGCTGAGCCAGTTATATGAGGGTTACGGTAACGCTGTCCGGGCTTTACTGGAATACCTGCAGAGCAGCGCGCCCGCTAATCTTCGTCCCGACAAAGCTGATCCGATGTATCTGATGCTGGACCCTCAAAGTCCGCCGTTGATCTGGAAAATTCTGGCGCGTAAAATCGTGTTTGAGCGTGAAGAGCCGGCCTACCGCTCGGCAACTCCTTACGTACTGTATGAGTATCAAAATGGGGTTGGCCAATTGCTGCGAACTATTGCCCGACAACTGGCGGTTGATGAGGAGCGATTTCAGCCATTTAATGCCTGGCTGAAAGGAAGCCGGGTACCTACAGATAAAGAATACTCCGTATTGGTCAGAGTGACGCCCGACGAGTACCCGGTGGTTAAAAAGGCGGCCGAGGGAATTTTAAAAGCACGTGCATCGCACCGGCTGGATATTGGATTTCCTATGCTGGTCAAACTGCCGTCATCAGCCGTCAAGACACGGTTCCCGGCTGTGTTTTACAACATTAATGAGCGGTTGGGCGTACAGGCGCAACCCTGTGATAACCTGATTACGCTGGCCTACTATGGCAAGCTAACTATTGATGCATTTCTCAACTACAACGAGCTGACGGATCAGGACGTAATCCAGCCTGGCCAGATCTATTACCTGGAGATCAAAGCCCGGCGAGCAAAAGTGCCATTTCACGTTGTCCAGAAAAACCAGACCTTACGCGAAATAGCAAATATATATGGCGTGCGGCTGAGGTCGCTCTTGCGGTTTAACCGGATTGCTCCCACGCAGCGTGTACAAACCGGACGAATTATCTGGATGCGAGAGAAGCGTCCGCTTAACCGGCCAGTTGAGTACCAGCAGCTGCCAGTCAGAGAAGCGGAACCAATCGAGGAAGATACCGTAACAACAGTTGCGCGGACCGAGCCGCCGGCCGCACCAGCAGATTCATTGATTCGTCAGCAGGACAATAGATTGGCTGAGCCCAGCCTTCCGCAATCCGCAACGAATACGGTAGCCGATCCGGATCTGACCGGACGGGCCTCCGAGCCAGTTAGTGAACTGCCGGACTCGTCCTGGAACGAGCCGAAAGAGAATTTAAGATTACACATTGTCAAACCGGGGCAAACTTACTACGCAATTGCCCGGCTGTATGGCGTAACGGTCAGGCAACTGTATATATGGAACAATCTGTCGGAACGAATTCCGCTCGAAATTGGGCAGGAGCTAATTATTGATCTCTCAGAGAAGCCAGCTTCTTTGCCCCGGATTGTGAAACCAAGCAGCAGTATTACTAAAGCAAAAAAAGTTATTCGCAAACCCAGACCCGCTTCAGCTAAACCGGTTGATACGTTTGTCATCAACCCTTCGGAAAAGCTTATTTTTCATATTGTAAAGCCTGGACAAACGGTTTACCGCATCGCGCTGATTAATAAAGTTAGTGTTGACGATCTGATGCGCTGGAACAATCTTAAAGACTACACGATTGAGGTGGGCCAGCGGCTGGTTATTCGCAAACGAAAATAAAAGCTAGTTTAAGATCAAAAAAGACGGCTGTTAAACCTGAATCCAGGTTTAACAGCCGTCTTTTTTGATTATATAGCCGTTAATTAAGCCGCTCAAAAATACCGGCCACGCCCTGCCCACCACCAACACAGGCAGAGACCATACCATAGGTTTGGTCCCGGCGACGCATTTCGTTCAGGAGCTGCACCGACAGCCGGGCGCCGGTCGAACCGAGCGCGTGTCCTAATGCGATAGCACCACCGTTTGGATTAATCTTGCTCCGGTCGAGTCCCAGTTCCTGAATAACAGCCAGCGATTGAGCCGCGAAGGCTTCATTCAGTTCGATCTGCTCAATATCATCCTGTTTCAATCCGGCTTTCTTTAGAGCCAGCGGAATGGCTGCTACCGGGCCAATACCCATGATTTTAGGTTCTACGCCCGCGGTTGCATACGATACCATTCGGGCTACAGGCTGCAACCCAAGTTCGTTAACCAACTGCTCCGACATGACCATAACAAAAGCGGCTCCGTCCGATGTCTGCGACGAGTTACCAGCCGTAACCGAACCGCCAGCGGCAAATACCGGCTTTAGTTTAGCAAGACCTTCGGCGCTCGTATCCTTACGAGGACCTTCATCCTGGGCAACGGTCCATTCCCGGGTTTTCTTTTTGTTGGTTTCAGCGTCGAAATAAGTTTCGCTTACGTTGATGGGAACAATTTCGTCCGCGAACTTACCGGCTGCCTGAGCCGCCAGGGCCTTCTTGTGCGATTCATAAGCGAATTCGTCCTGCGCGTCGCGGCTGATATTAAACTGCTGAGCGACCTGTTCGGCGGTCAAGCCCATGCCAATATAATAGTCCGGGTTCTTTTTTGCGATCTCGTAGTTCAGGGCCGTTTTCCAGCCCATAACCGGTACCATCGACATGGATTCGGTTCCGCCAGCAATAATGCAGTCTGCCAATCCGGCATGAATCTTAGCCGACGCAATGGCAATGGCTTCCAGACCTGAGCCGCAGTAGCGGTTAATCGTAAAGCCGGGCACACTATTAGGCAGCGATAACAGCGCAATGTAGCGGGCTATCTGCATCCCCTGTTCGGCCTCGGGCACGGCGTTGCCAACGATTAAGTCTTCAACGCGGGCTGGGTCCAGAGTAGGAACCTGACTCAGTAAATGCTTGATAACGTCTGCCGCCATATCGTCGGGGCGGGTCAGGCGGAGACCACCCCGTGGGGCTTTACCTACAGCCGTACGATATCCGGCAACAATGTATGCGTCCATAAGAATGTTGATTACTGGTTAAGCAGGAATCTCTCTATTATAACCTATTTGTCGAGGGAATAATCACAAACTTATCAAAATATATTATGCATGCATACTATTGATATAGATTTATAGAATTTAACGGAAAGAACCTGACTTCCTAACACAAAAGAAGCCGCTTAAGGCGGCTTCCAGATGTAAACTAAAGCAATTGAACGGTTAGAAATGGCGGTCGCCAGCTTCACGCTTACCCAGCATAACCGCGCCGACCATGGCTACCAGAAAGAGAACCGATGCCAGTTCGAAAGGCAGTATATAGTCGCTATAAAGTAATTGCCCCAGGTGTTCGACCAGGCCTGTCCTTGCATCAAACGAGTTCGGATTAAACGTGGGTACCTGTGCGCTTTTAGCCCGAAAAATGGTGATGAGCATAACCATCAGTAAACCGCCCACAACCACCGAAGCCATTTTGGTCAGGTTAGTTTTCGACTCTTCATCCTCTTTGCGCAGGTTCAGGAACATAATCGTGAACAGGAATAACACCATGATAGCACCAGCGTAGACGATGATATTGACAGCCGCCAGAAACTGCGCGTTGAGCAGGATGTAATGCCCCGACAGGCAGAAAAACGTAGCAATCAGCCCTAAAACGCTGTAGATCGGGTTACGGGCCGTCACAACGCCAATCGCGCTGAGTACCGTCAGAACCGTCAGAATAAGAAAGAGATACCCAGTGGGCGTCAGCGATTTAAAGAAATTTAAAGATTCGGTCATAGCTCAGATGAAACAGGAACGAGGATGTAGAGAATCGACTAGGTCGCGGCACGTGTCAGGCTTGGCTCAGTTGGCGTGGCTTTCACCTCGGAATTGGCAGGCCGAATGTACCGGTCATCCATTTTTTCGACCAGCTTATCTTTACCGTAGACAAACTCGTCCCGCTCCTGGAAAACAGGGACCATCCGGTCATGACGAAGATAAACAGCCTGTTTAGGACAGGCTTCTTCGCACAAACCGCAGAAAATGCAGCGGACCATATTAACCTCATACACGGCCGCATACTTTTCTTCCCGGTACAGATGCTCTTCTCCTTTCTGGCGTTCAGCGGCTACCATAGAAATGGCTTCCGCCGGACAGGCAACAGCGCACAGACCGCAGGCCGTACAGCGTTCACGTCCCTGCTCATCACGTTTCAGAACGTGGTGACCGCGGTAAACAGGTCCGAGATACTTCTTTACCTCGGGGTATTGAATTGTCGGTTTTTTGCGGAAGAAGTGGCGGATCGTAATGGCCAACCCACTTATAACGGCGGGCAGGTACATTTTCTCCGCCAGCGTCATTTCCTTATTGCTGACTTGTTTGGAACGATTGGTTAGTTGCATAGTCGTTTATAGTTCGAAGTCGTTGCGCGGGGCAAAAAACTCCTTAACCTCATTGGGGTACAACCTGCCGTTTTGGAGCGCGGGCCATTGACATGACAGCAAGCACAATCATTACGGTGGCAATCAACCAGGTTGAGTACTTGAAATCGTAAAGCAGACCGGCACCAGTTACCACCACGTTCAGAATAGACAGGGGGATAAAGGTTTTCCAGCCCAGATTCATCAGTTGATCGTACCGGAAACGCGGCAGCGTCCAGCGGACCCACATGAAAAAGAAAATAAAGAATAAGATTTTGGCGAAGAAAACAGCGAAACCAATAGCGGTTGCTACGTTATGACCAGCTACGGCGCCCAGCGAGTTTTCCAGCGACCCATTGACCAGGTCCATAAACGGGTAATGGAATCCACCAAAATATAGGGCCGAGATGAACGCCGACGAGACGAACATATTGATGTATTCAGCGAAGAGATAAAAGCCCAGCTTCATCGAGCTGTATTCGGTATGGTAGCCGCCTACGAGTTCAGTTTCGCACTCGGGCAGATCAAAGGGCGTCCGGTTACACTCAGCAAAGGCGCAGGTCAGAAAAATGACAAAGCCCAGCGGTTGGGTGAAGATGTTCCACTCAAAGAAACTGGCTTGTTCATCAATGATGGCCCGCAGCGATAAGGAGCCGGTCATCATCAGAATCGCAATCAATGACAGCCCCAGCGCAATTTCATAACTGATGTTCTGCGAGGCAGCCCGGATGGCACCCAGCAGAGAGAATTTGTTGTTCGATGCCCAGCCACCAACCATGATTCCATATACACCCAGCGAAACCACGCCAAAAATGTACAGCACACCAATATTGATCTCGATCGGCTGCAAATTTACATTATAATTAACGTTGTCCCACGAAAACCGGATGCTGTCGCCAAACGGAATAACGGCGCTCGACATCAGTGCAGTAAGCATGGCCAGACAGGGGCCGAGAATAAACAACCATTTGCTGGCCTGCGATGGAATAAAATCTTCCTTGAAGAACATCTTGCCGGCGTCGGCGATGGGTTGTAACAGTCCCCAAGGCCCGGCGCGGTTGGGGCCAATACGGTCCTGTAAAAACGCAGCTACCTTCCGCTCCGCGTAGGTAGAGTACGTTGCTATCAGGAGAGTTATCCCAAAAATGACCAGGATAATGAGTCCTTTGGCAATTAATACGGGTAATTCCATGTCGTTATATCAACGTTAATACTGAGTCAAGCTGCCAGAAAAGGGTTTACACCTTAGCAATCCGGCTTGGTACTGATTGATGATCCTTGCTCAAGGCTCCGGCTCCATGGCCGAAGGAAGTACTTTGGCAAAACGCTCCGGCGGCAACTGCTGAATCTGCAGCTGAGAGGTGTCGCGCTCGTCATGAATTGGCTTATATTCCGCAGCCGCGAGCCGCTGACCAAAGGAAGGTTTGATGGTATCGGCCCGGTACTTATTGGCCGAGATAACTGAACTGCGCGAAATCTTTGTTGGCCCTTCAATTGTCCAGTCGCTGGTCTTTTTCTTTTCGAACCGGCAGGTGTTGCAGATAAACTCCGTTACCTCGTTCCACTCGTTTTTGCGCGCCGTTACCCGAATAACTTCCTCACCCCGGTACCATAGAATTACGTTGCCTGAGCAGGTTGGGCAGTCGCGGTGCGCATCAACGGGCTGGGTAAACCAGACCCGGTTTTTAAACCGGTAGGTCTTGTCAGTCAGGGCGCCAACCGGACAAACGTCAATGACGTTGCCCGAGAAGTCATTATCAATTGCCTTGCCGATATACGTACTGATTTCGGCAGCATCGCCCCGGCCCAGAACGCCATGAACCCGCTTGTTCGTGATCTGGTCGGCGGTATACACGCAGCGATAGCACAGAATACAGCGTGTCATATGTAGTTGTACGTACGGCCCGATGTCATGCTTATCAAACGTACGCCGGTCTTCTTCGTAACGCGTTTCGGCCCGACCGTGATCGAAGGCGAAATTCTGCAGGTCACACTCGCCGGCCTGGTCGCAAACCGGGCAGTCGAGCGGGTGGTTCAGCAATAAAAATTCAACTACGCCATTCCGGGCATCAATCACCTGCGGACTAGTATTGTTCTCAACGATCATACCATCCTGAACAGGCGTAATACAGGAGGCTACCAGCTTCGGCATCGGACGCGGATCTTTACCCGACCCAGCCGCTACCCGCACCAGACAGGCCCGGCACTTACCACCGCTACCCTTCAGAGGTTGATAATAGCACATGGCCGGCGGGGCTACCTCCGGACCAATCTTACGGGCAGCCTGCAGGATGGTTGTTCCCGGCTCTACCTCGACTTCAATGCCGTCGATCGTAACTTTTAATAATTGCGGCTTTACGTCTTCCATATCTGTAACGCGGCCAGAAAGCCACGACTCAGTTCATAATTGCGCGGTTGAAAAGCCGCGTTACGTTTATACTAAGGCCATTTCACCCCGATAGACGGCTCCCGGCTGGGTAGCTTCCTGCGGATTGGTGATATGCCACTCAAATTCGTCGCGGAAGTGTCGGATCGCACTAGCAACCGGCCAGGCAGCCGCATCACCCAGAGGGCAAATTGTATTTCCTTCAATCTTACGGGCTACGTCAACCAGCAGATCAATGTCGTGCCGATGCCCGTGGCCGTACTCAATCCGATGCAGAACTTTCTCCATCCAACCCGTTCCTTCACGGCAGGGACTACACTGGCCGCAGGATTCATGGTGATAGAAACGCGAGAAGTTCCAGGTGTTCCGCACAATACAGGAGGTTTCATCAAAAACGATAAACCCACCCGAGCCAAGCATCGTGCCGGTCTGAAAACCACCCTCCGACAGCGATTCATAGCTCATTAGCCGCTTCTCGCCGTTCGCCAGCGTTAGGGCCAGATTAGCTGGCAGAATGGGTACGGACGATCCACCCGCCACGAGCGCCTTAAACTTATGACCCGGCCGGATACCCCCGCACCATTCGTCAGCGTAAATGAAATCTTCAACGGGAACGCCCAGTTCTATCTCATAGACACCCGGCTTGTTGATATGTCCCGATGCCGAGATCAGCTTCGTACCCGTACTGCGGCCAATACCAATGGCCGCATACGCGTCGCCACCGTTATTCACAATCCAGGCAGTAGTCGCGATGGATTCTACGTTATTGACAACCGTGGGGCACTGGTACAGACCCTTCACGGCCGGGAACGGCGGTTTATTCCGCGGATTACCACGTTTCCCTTCCAGCGATTCCAGCAGGGCCGTTTCTTCACCACAGATATAAGCGCCCCCGCCGGGTTGAACGACCAGTTCGAGATCGTAGCCGCTGCCAAGAATGTTTTTACCTAAAAAGCCTTTTGCCGTTGCTTCGGCAATCGCTTTTTCGAGGATGTGAATGACATACATCAGTTCACCCCGCACGTAAATGAACGACTTGTTGGCGCCCAGCGCAAACGACGAAATAATCATTCCCTCAATCAGCAGATGAGGAATATTCTTCATCAGATAATGATCCTTGAACGTACCGGGTTCAGATTCGTCGGCATTGCAGACAAGGTAACGGGGAACGCCTTCGGGCTTGGCCAGAAAGCTCCACTTCATTCCCATCGGGAAGCCAGCGCCACCCCGGCCCCGGACCCCTGCCTTTTTTACTTCTTCAACGATGGCCTCTGGCGTCATCGTTTTCAACGCTTTCTCGACGGCCGTATAGCCCCCCTGCTTCCGGTACACATCGAAGGTTTCAATGCCGGGAACGTTAATATGTTCGGTTAAAATTTTAGTAGCCATGGCGGGTTATTTCGACAGTTCGTCCAGGATTTCGTCCACGCGGTCGTTGGTCAGATTCATGTAATATTTTTCCCGAATCTGAAAAACTGGTCCCATACCGCAGGCTGCCAGACACTCTACCTCTTTTAACGTAAACTGCCCATCAACCGTTGTCTGGCCGGTTTCAATACCGAGCCGCTGCTTCAGATGGGCCAATACCTCTTCCCCACCCATCAGGCAGCACGGGCCTGTGCGGCAATATTCAATGACATGTTTACCAACCGGGTGAAGATGGTACATCGTATAAAACGTAGCCACTTCATATACCTCGATGGGCTGTATGTCGAGAAGCCGCGCTACGTAGTCCATCCCTTCTGGGCTGGTCCAGCCTTCCTGTTCCTGCAGCAGATGCAATAAAGGCAATAGCGCTGATTTCTGCCGACCTTCGGGATATCTGGCGATGATTTCCTGTGCTTTCGCCAGCCGCTCAGGGGTGAATTGTATGGTATTATTCGTCTCGGTAGTCATTGTTAACAGCAGGTATTACGCGTCTAACTCGCCGGCAATTACGTTCATGCTACTCATGATTACGATCGCGTCGGACAGAGTCAGGCCTTTGCACATTTCGGGATACGCCTGGTAATAAATGAAGCACGGCCGCCGGAAATGCAGTCGATAGGGCGTACGGCCACCATCGCTGATAAGGTAGAAGCCCAGCTCGCCGTTGCCGCCTTCTACGGCATGGTACACTTCGCCAGCAGGGGCGTCAATTTCGCCCATCACGATCTTGAAATGATAGATGAGGGCTTCCATATTCCGATACACTTCCTGCTTGGGCGGCAGGTAATACTGCGGAGCATCGGCGTAATAGGAACCTTCGGGCAGGTTGTTGATGGCCTGCTCCAGAATACGCAGACTTTGCCACATTTCTTCGTTGCGGACCATGAAACGGTCATACGTATCGCCACTTTGACCGACTGGAATATCGAACTCAAAGTCCTCGTACGAAGAATACGGATTCATAACCCGCACGTCGTAGTCAACACCCGCAGCCCGGAGGTTAGGGCCTGTAAAGCCGTAGCTCAGCGCCCGTTCCGCCGAAATACCACCCACACCCACAATGCGGTCCATGAAGATCCGGTTACGGTTGAACAGGTTTTCAAATTCGGTCAGCACCTTACGGAACCGCGGAATCAGCTCTTTAATCTTACGGATAGCCGTGGGGGAGAGATCCCGCTCCATACCGCCAATGCGGCCCATGTTGGTCGTTAGACGCGCTCCGCAGACTTCTTCGTAAATTTCATAGATGTTTTCGCGCTCCTGGTAAATGTACAGGAAGCCCGTGAACGCGCCCGTATCTACACCCAGAATACCGTTGCAGACCAAGTGATCGGCTAATCGGGCCAACTCCATCATGATCACGCGGATGTACTGCGCCCGTTTGGGTACCTCGATGCCCAACAGTTTCTCGACTGTCATGTGCCAGCCCATATTATTGATGGGCGATGAACAGTAGTTCATCCGGTCGGTCAGCGTAGTAATCTGATAGAACGGCCGACGCTCGGCAATTTTCTCAAACGCCCGGTGGATGTAGCCGATGGTCTGCTCGCCCGAAACGATTTTTTCGCCGTCCATTTGCAGGACGTTCTGAAAGATGCCGTGTGTGGCGGGGTGCGTTGGCCCGAGGTTGAGCGTAGTCAGCTCGTTGACGTACTGCACCGGACCATTATCGTTCCGGGCGGGGACGTTCTTATTGGCTATATCGAGTTCTTCAGAAATCATGGTTCAAAGCAGGAAAGAGCGAATGAGGGAAGAAGTGTTGAGCCGGTGGGGTTCGTTCACTCAGTCGCTCCTTCGCTATTGATTATCGTCCAAACAGTGCATCAATTTTATCCTCACGCGTAGCATCCTCAAGCGGATACTCCCTACGCATAGGGTGGTAATCCATCTCCTCCATATTCAGGATTCGGCGCAGATCCGGGTGGCCATCGAAGATAACGCCAAACAGATCGAACGTTTCGCGTTCCATCCAGTTTGCGCCCGCAAATAGCGGAACCGCAGTTGGAATATGAATATCTTCCTTCGACAAATAAACCTTGATCCGTAACCGGAAATTATTAATCAGGCTGTGCAGGTGGTAAACTACGCAGAACTCCCGGCCGGGCGAATCGGGATAATGAACGGCGGTGATGTCGGTCAGGAAGCCAAACTGCAGCGTTTTATGATCTTTCAGGTAAGAAATCAGCGGAATAATCTGCTCCCGGCTGGTCGAAAACGTTAGAAGATCATAGGGGTCGTCAAAATCGCCGACGGCCTCGCCAAACTGATTGATAATGGTCTGCGCAACTTCCTCGTTGGTCAGCATTGTCTACTTGTGAATGAGTGGAAACGTCAGCGCGTGAATTAGTAATCACTTACTAATTCACGCGCTGATTCTTTATTGAATGTTGTATGAATTCAGTAGCTTCTGGTATTCTTCCGTATTCCGGCGACGTAGCGATTCATTCTTGGCCAGCTCCTGAATCTGCATGACCCCATCCAGAATCTGCTCCGGACGAGGAGGGCAGCCGGGGACGTATACGTCAACGGGAATAATCCGGTCAATACCCTGCAGAACACTGTACGTATCGAAAATTCCCCCGCTTGTCGCGCAGGCGCCAATCGCTACTACCCAGCGCGGCTCGGCCATCTGTAGGTACACCTGCTTGACAACCGGTGCCATCTTTTTGGCGATTGTACCGGCAACCAGCAGCATATCGGCCTGTCGCGGAGAGAAGCTCGGGCGTTCTGAACCAAAGCGGGCCAGATCATAATGCGATGCCATTGTAGACATAAACTCAATGCCGCAGCAGGAGGTCGCAAAAGGTAATGGCCAGAGCGAATTTGCCCGGGCTAAGCCAATGATTTTATCGAACGAAGTAGCCGAAAAACCAGGTCCGTCGTAGCTCGCGGGGGCTTCAGCCATCTTGATGTCAGTTGCCATAAAACACGTTGATGTTGCTTACAATTACAACGAATAAGTATGCTCTAAAATTCATTTATGGCAACCTATTCCCATTTCAGAACTCCCTTACGAATGATGTAGTAGAAGCCGGCCAGCAATAAGCCCATAAACAGCACCATTTCAATGAAGCCTGTCATGCCCAGCCCTTTGAAATTAACCGCCCAGGGGTACAGGAAAATCACTTCTACGTCGAACAGGACGAACAGAATGGCAATCAGAAAATACTTGATGGAAATAGGAGTCCGGGCGTCGCCCTGAACCGGAATGCCGCACTCAAACGGATCGTCTTTTTTCTGGCTGTGGCGCTTTGGGCCAATGGAGTGCGTTACGAGCATGGTCGTAACAATAAAACCAAGTGCCAGACCGAGTTGAATAAGCACCGGCAGGTAGTCGGCCGGTAGGTATGATTCGTTCATACAGGTAGTTGAAAAGAACAGCGCAAAGGTAGCAATTAATTAATAGCCGTTTGACCTATAACGAGCGGTCTGCCTGCGCTAATCTAATTCAAAGATACTAAGCTTTGGTTGCTTAATCAAGGCACAGCACCGGTCGGCGCGATGGATAAGTCTCTTCAAAGCAATAGCCACCCCAGATGGAATGGCTATTGCTTTGAAGACGGTATACTACTTAACGAACCAGGATGATACGCCGGGACAGATTAAACCCGGCCGACTGGACGCGAATGATATAGGTGCCCGGTGCCAGCCTGGATAAATCAATCGCTTTTCGTTCGTTGAAGGACGGAACGGGGAAGGTAGCCAGGGGCTGACCTGTCGTGGAATGAACACTGATTTCTGCATCTTTCAGGTTCTCAATTGTCTCAATGGTCACGACCCCGTCCCTGGAAGGGTTGGGGTACACACTAAGGCCACCCGTTGTCTGGTCAAAGGAGAACGCTTTTGGCACACTGTAGTTGGATACGCAGGTTAGCGTTGAGCCACTACCCAACGTAAAAGTCGTTCGGGACCGGGCCGAGTAGTTAGCGGTTACCACTACTTTCACAACCGGTGTATTCTGCGGGATCAGCTCACCCGCCCGGCGCCAGTCATACTGATCGCCCTGGCCGCCCGTTGGTCCGGGCATAGTAGCCTGCAGGGAATAAGTACCCACCTGCTCAACAACCGGAACAGGAAGTTTGGGCCGGACAGTTAACGTAATCGGGGAGGATTGGGCCGATTTGCACCCATAAACGTTTACCGCCTGCACGCTATAGCTTCCAGCATTGGCAATAGTGATATTCCTGTTTACGGAACCTGTATTCCAGATAGAGGCCGTTCCCGGCGGGACAGTCGCTACCAGCGATAAGGTCGAATCCGCGCAGATCTGCTGTTGAGCAGCTGCAGCCTGCCCCGGATTTCGAGCCAGCGAGATCGTTGGAACTACCGGCTGAATTGGATTTTGAACATCGACGGCTGGTGACAGATACGTGTTTCCATACGCATCTTTAAGTACGGCCCGGTACACACCTGATTTAGTAACTGCCAGTGACTGAGTTGTCTGGCCGGTTTTCCAGGTGTACGATTTATAAAGGTTTGGTAAAGTCAGAGTCAGGCCGTTGTTAGCCGCATTACAGGCAACCGTAACGCTGGGTTGGGGTAGGGGCAGCAACGGGCGCGAGCTGGTGAAGAAAATGGCGTTCAGGCTTTCAAACCAGGCCTGCCCCAGCTTATTCAGACCTTCATCTCCGGGCTTATTGCCGAAGTGAACATTGCCCTCAAAGCGCGGAATCTGAATATTATCCGTGAAGGGGCCGGCAAAGACGTTGTTGTTGTACGTATTGATTACGTCGTTCTGCGCCTGGATAATATCCTGGCTGATCTGCCCGTCGTTATACGACGAACGAGCCAGAACCCAGGCTGGATATCGGTCGGTATCCTGACGGGTTCTGTTGATCAGGTACTGCATGGCAAGGCCATAGTCCTTACGGGTTGAATGCAGAGGAACGTTGTCATTTTCGCCCTGCTGCCACAGCACAGCCCGTAAGCCCTGCAACGAGCAGTAATACCGTAGCGCTATAACCAGGTTGGCGTAGGGCATACCCACCGGGAAGTTCTCGTTAGGGGTACCGAGAGCAAAAATATTTTTCGTGATTTTGCCGTCCGCGCTCTCCTGCCAGTTCTTGATAACGGTGGCCTGCCAGGCGGTATTAATGAACAGGACGGGAACGTTGTACTGTCTGGTAATTAAGTCGCCTAAAACGCCCCAGCACCAGGCGCTCTGGCCCCGGGGACCAATCAGCGATGATGCGCTAAGCTGCTGAAACGTGGGTGCTGGCGGATCGCCCAGTGAGTTAGCCTGGGTATTGTCGTACGTAACGCAGTTAACCCGGTCATCGGCAGCACCGACCGCACCGAAATTCTGAAAACCCTGCGCGTTCGATTGTCCCGTGATAATGAATACTTCGCCAACGCCTACTTTGCGCACTACGTCGCTCCCAACTACGGCTCCGGCAGCGAAAGCCTGAACTTCTAAACGATACCAGCCGCCCTGCGCCCGGATAACACCCTGAAAAATACCGCCCTGTACGTTTCGCTGGATGGTTGTCCAGTCAGTGTTAAAGCCCTGACCGGCTACTTCGGCTATTACCCGGGCCTGAACGCTGTCAATAGGTTGGTAATAGCTGCCCGACAGGTAGATAGTGCTGATGTTGTTATTCTCGCGTTGAAAAACGGCTCGGCTCTCTGGGTAGGTGATCTTTATAACCTGACTAGTGCTTTGTCCGATTGCAGAAGTGGCTATAGCCACCAGACTAAAAAGCAATAGTCGTTTTAGACTATAATGGTTTTTCATGTGTCGCTAACGTTCGGTCTGCCCACGATACTATCGCCAACTCAATATTGCCATTTGGCAATACAATTATTAGACCTACTTCTTTATGTAAGGGCTAATTTCGGGGAATTCCCGGTAAAATACAACTTTTGGCAAGTATTCTATGACTGAACGGCGGATTTAGTCTATATATTACAAACCCAGTAAAATTCGTTTCGACACGCTGAAGTCGGTGGCCTGTACGCGGAGGATATAAACGCCGGAGGGCAAGTCAGTCAGGATTAACTGCTTGCGCTCGTCAAATGTGCCAATTGAACGGGTCAATACCAACTGGCCGGTTAAGGTATATAGTGATACAACGGCATTTGTCAGGTTCTCCTGGGCTTCCAGCACAACAACCTTGTTAGGGTTGGGATTCGGGTAAACACTAAGGCCTCGTGCACTTACATCAATAGTGAGCGAAAAAGGAGTTGAAGGCACCGAAAAACAGGTTAATGTATTCGAATAAACAATCGATGACTGGGCCGTATAATTGCCAGCTATAGCGGCTTTGATGATTGGCGTCTGTGCCGATACCGAATCATTATCCCGACGCCACAGAAATCGGTTGCTGTTGGTTGAACTAACCGCTTCTAGGGTGTATGTACCGATTGCGTTCACCGTGGGAGCAGGCGGCAGGGCCCTCACTTGAACGGTTGTTGTTGCCGACTGCGTCGATACGCAGCCGTTCACATCGCGAACGCGGGCTGTGTAATTTCCCGCCCGACCTGTGGTAATGCTACGGGTCGAATCGCCAGTTGACCAGAAAACCGTGTATGGCCCTTCTACGGTGAACGTGACCCGGTCGCCTTCGCATATCACCGACGAGCGGCTCGACAGCAACGTAGGGGCATTAGGCAAGGGATTTACTCGAACGCTGATCACAGGCGAATAAACCGACAGACAGCCGTTTTGATCAAGGGCCTGAACGGCGTAGTTACCCGACCGATTTACGGTGATCAATTTTCCGGCCTGTCCGTTCGACCAGACAACGTCAAATGTGGACGTTGCATTCAGGTTCACCCGGCCACCTTCACAAAAAGTTGTTGCACCGGCCGCCGATACG